>CALUPM010000006.1 GCA_944322665.1 Candidatus Gastranaerophilales bacterium
ATTCTGGAATTGTTAGCATCGGCAAACGTAAACATCCATCTGTCTTTTCCAAATCTGTTTGGATTTGAAAATCCGTTTGTGTCAACAATATAGATATTTTCACTATCTGAGTATGAACACCAGCTTCTGCCCGAGCCGTCAATGAAACAAAAACTTTGACCGTTGTCAGCAGGTAAACCGTTCTCAAGGTCTATTCCGCTGTTACTGTCGCCGGATGAACAGCTTCCGCCGCAAACGGTGTCTCCTTTTTTCCAGCAGCGGTAAATGTCTTTATTTTCACAATCTATTAATATTTTAAATTTATTTTTCATAAAATTAAATTCTTCCGTTGTTGCGGCTATTTCATATTTAGCTGTTCTTGTAAATTCCTGATTAATAAAACCGGATGCAAATGCATTTGACAAATCTGCATAAGCCTTTTTATATGCGCTTTTAAACTGCACTTCCTGATATTTGTTTATTAGCGCAGGCTGAGTCATTGCGATTACAACTCCCAAAATCCCGAGAGTAATTAGAACTTCCGCCATCGTAAAGCCTTTTATAATTTTAAACATTATATTCCCCTTAAAAATTAATGTTGTTAATTAAATACTATAATGTTTAACATTAATTGTCAATAAAAAATTAATTACTGACATAATTAAAAAATATTTAAAATACTCCCATAATTATATCGGAGGTTTTTAATGCAAGAGCTTAAAAAATCATTAGGCAGACAAATTCAAAAAATTAGAAAAAGACAAAAGTTGACTCAAGAAAAACTTGCCGAACTTATCGGCATAGAAGTCCCGAGTTTAAGCAAT
The DNA here is from genome assembly GCA_944322665.1 of Candidatus Gastranaerophilales bacterium. Classification (GTDB taxonomy): domain Bacteria; phylum Cyanobacteriota; class Vampirovibrionia; order Gastranaerophilales; family Gastranaerophilaceae; genus Scatenecus. Next base: position 804 of record CALUPM010000006.1, read on the forward strand.
ATTGAAACAGGCAAGTATGCCCCTTCAATTGAAACTTTACAGAAATTGTCTGAAGTTCTGGAGGTTAAACCCTGGGAGTTTTACTATTTTAACGAGCTGACAGAAAGCGAAATGAAACAGGAATTAATAAAAGCTCTTGACAGTAATCAAAAGCTTTTAAAAATTCTCTATAATTTTTATAAATCTATTGAAGCCTAATGGATTTCCGTAATATTATTTTTCTCATCCACCATAACAACAGTCGGTTTGTGAGTTTTGATTTCATCAGGGGTAAGGCTTGCGTAAGATACTATAATAACCTTGTCTCCCGGCTGTACTTTTCTCGCCGCAGCACCGTTAAGGCAAATGCATCCGCTGTTTTGATTTCCTTTAATTACATAAGTCTGAAATCTCTCTCCGTTATTCACATCCAGTATATCAACCTTTTGCCATTCCCTAATTTTTGCGGCTTTCATCAGGGTTTCATCTATTGTAATTGAGCCGACATAATTTAAGTTTGCGTCTGTAACCGTGGCTCTGTGTATCTTTGAAAATAAAAATTCTTGTAACATTTTATAAATCCTCTGCCCTTATTCTAAAACAAACAAAAAGTTTAGACAAACAAAATTTTCAGCGACTTATATAGCAAATAAAACTGCGTCATCCTGAGCCGCACGAGCAGAGGGTGAATGGTGTTAGCCGTACCCGTTTATCGCGAGTGCGAAGGCGAAGGCTCTAAATAAATGAGATTCTTCAGGCTAAAACCCTCAAAATGACGTGCTTTTTATAATATTCGTGAAATTTGCTATATTAATCCCGATTTTCAAGTAACGGTTTTGAATTTTTATCACCACAAAGAGATACAACCTGAAAGGTTGTACTCTTTTCTGGTTTATTTAATGTGCCTAGAGGTTTTGTCTGTAAACTTTGTCAGTATATTTTTCAATATCAGGGGTATCTATCTCAAATACATGAATTCTTGCAGGGCCGAGGTCAACCCTTACTTCGCCGTCAGAGGCTTGAATTATGCTTTCTTTGCCGTAAGAAGGAAGGATATTATTCAATTCCTGATTTGCCTTTAACGACGGAACTTTAACTACCCCTGCTACTTCGCGGTCTATATTTTTGTTTGCGACAACCAGCAGGGTTTTTCCGTTATAATGTCTTGCATAAGCAATTATCTGGTCGTTTGTGTCCCCTTCTTTATTAAGTTCTATAAATGAACCTTTTGTTATGACATCGTTATACTTATCGCGGGCTTCAAAAGCTTTTGTACGGAACTGCCCGATTTCCGGATGATTGCCGCCCGGTTTTCTTGAAAGGTTAAAAATGTCAAGTTTTCCGTGGTGTACGGTCATTTCATGATTGTCAGTATAAGTTATCGGGTTGTATTTGTCTGCATATTTGTAATCGTAAAAATCGCCGGAGTCAAAGCCGTCGATAAAATACGGATTCAGCATAGGAAGTGTGACCTGCAGCCCTGTAGTCAGGTTGCAATAGTCAACCCCGCCGTGAAACATCGGGGATATATCATCGTGAGTTGCAAATGATCCGATAAGAGATTTTTCTTTGCCGACTCTGTAAGACATATCAAGCATATCTCTTACATAATTTATAAATGTAGAAGCATTGTTCCATTCATGGAATATGTGATACTGTCCGTAAATCAGGTCAAAACCGGATCTCAGTGCATCTTCCGGTCTGTCGAACGGCATATTTGCCTGCGGAGAAGCGTCTTCGTACGTATAAGTTTCAGCAAGCCAGCCAAACTGAGGATCCCTCATGTGAGAATAATTGATAAGCAAATCCCAGAATTCAACAGGTTTTGCACGGCTTACATCTGCCCTTATACCGTCAACTCCGGCGTCTATACATAAATCGACAAACTGTTTATGGACTTCAAAGAGTTTTGGATTTAAAGTTCTTTTACCTTCATCTTCCCACGGCTGGAACATTCTGATGTCGTTCCAACCCTGCGGAGTTTTTGCTAACCCGTCGCGTTCTTTTGCCATAAGCTCCGGTTTTGCAAGAAACATTTCATAAGATGCGCAGCTTGGCAAATCAAGCATTACACGTATTCCTCTTTTGTGACATTCATCCGTAAAGGCTTTAAATTGTTCAATCGGACTTCTGGAATCATTAGGGTCAAGCAGCATCGGGTCTATCTCAAGAAGATCCTTCGGGGAATAAACAGATCCTGCGGTTCCCATAGCTTTAACTTTTCCGGGAGTGTTTACCGGAAGCACATGCAGAGTATTATATCCGCCTGCTTTTAATTCATCCAGCCGCGCTACAGCATTTTTGAAAGTTCCGTGCTGTTCGTTTCCGTCTATATATTCGTTGCCGTTGGTGTCTTTGGCATTGAAAATTCTTGGTACAATCGCAAGGATTTTTGCCTCGTTATTATTGAAAAGTTTTTTTAAATCGTTTTGATAACCAATATGCTCAACTTTTGAAGCCTGTTCTACTTTTTTCGGGGCTTCCGTTTTTTGGGGCTGCATAACTTGCGGGGCATTAATTCTTGCAAGATTATCAAGATATGCTGAAATTAATCCCGGTTGAACAGAATTTTGAGCTGCACTGTTTTCGGGTTTTGAATCTTTTACCGGCTGCGCGGTTAGTGATATTGTATTTAATTTCTGTGTTATAAGATTTGTTGAACTAAGCATATTGTTTATCCTTTTGTACTGGTGCCGGCTTTGGTGTCTGCATCCGCCCGAAGAAGAACTGGGCAAGAACCGTTACGCCTAAAAGAGCTGCCCCTGCTGTTGTAAACATCTTTATCCATTTATTTGTATTAAATGCCCGTTTGCTGTAGTTATAAAGAATTTCGTCAGTGGCGGCACCGATTTCAGTAAATATTTTGTTATCGGTTGCATTACTGTCTTTTGCAGCTTCATTTACTTTTCTGTGAATATGTTCAAAATATTTGACATCACCGACATCATTCAGAATCATCTTTCTATATTTTTTAAATTCTGCCAGCAACTTGCTGTTATGTCCGAACGCATTTTCTGTTTCAGGAAGAATGTTATTTTCAAAACTGAGTTTCATTGTTTCAGTGAACAAACGGCCATCCTGAGGCATATCCACTTTTTGTTTCGGAATGCTCTTATTTACATATTTATATATTAATCTGCCATTCCTTATTTGAATATCACTGCAATCGGAAATATCTCTATCAGGATTAATTCTGCGGTAAAACTTTGTAAGGTAATCGGATGTATGTCCGGAAATACCCGTTAATTTTGAAAGTTCAACAATTTCTTCCTTCAACTCACGTGGTAATTTATCATGAAGAGCCGGATAATAAGTTTTATCACCGTACGCTAAACGTCTATATAAATCCAGGGTGTTAATTATTCGGAAGAAGGAGCTTTTAACTTCGGCAATCCTGTTATCCGGAAGGCTTTTATAAAATTCTATAAATGCACCTTTTGTATTTTTATTTTCAAAATTCTGACCGCCTGTTCCTATCAAACTTTCCAGCGTAAACTGCATTGCTGAGGCGCTGAAGCCCGGAATTGATGTTATTTTTGTGTTGAAATCTTTGAATGATTTATCTATAAATTTCTCTATTTTTGAAACATCTGCATTTGAATACATTGTTTCACGGGTATCCGCAGGTTTTATGATTTTATCAAGTTTTGCATACTGATCAATTAAGCCTGTCATAAACTCTTTATAACGTTTTTTGTCAGAAGCTATATCGTCAAATGCTCCTCTCAAAAATTCCGTTGCGAACAAGCGGTCATTTCTTATCTTTTCTATTTGTTTCGGAGTAATTCTCAGCCCTTTAACAAAAATGTCAATTGTGTCGTTCCAAAAATTAGCCATTGTTGTTTCCGGTGCACATCCAAGCTGCTTTAAAGTAAAATATTCTGCAGCATCAAGATTTGCTTTTAATGAATTGAACGCTTCGGCTATACTTTTTACAACTTTTTGATTATTATGATTCAGCACGCCGTAACGTTCTTTTTTCAATGCTGACATTATCGGATTTTTATCTGATTCAGGATGAATTAATGTACGGGTTATTAATTTCTGTTGACGTGCTGCTGCAACTTTTTTATCCAGAGTAACCGCTGTGGATTCATTATATTTTTTCAATTTCTCTGAAAGCAGGCTGTCATATACCGTAAAGATTTCATCCAGTTTATCTTCCTTATATGCATTTTTGAAGAAACCTTTTTCTTTATCAAAACATTCTAAAAGTTCATCGTATGAAGGGATAAGCTTTTGCACCGTTTCTTTTTCAATTCCGGCATCAATAAGAGCAGCTTCAGCGTTATCTACCATAGCATTAAGCGTATTTTCATTAATCATATACATATCAGCTTTCAAAAGCTGTTTCAAATCCTTAATTACTGACTCTTTCACCTGAGGTTCAAACCCTGATGTAATTGCTTTGCCGATTTCTTCTACAAGATCATCCGTCAGAACTTTACTTTGATTTATTGAAATGACGTTATTAACTTTCTTTTTAATCGTGTCATGCTGCATGCTTTTTGCTAATTCTTCAATATTTTTAATATTTTTGTTATTTTTCTTGTTATTTATTCTGCCGAGTAATTTTTCAATCGGTTTTTCAAGACTGTTACAGATTAAAGCACTCATAACAGGAGTTGCAAATCCTGCCGTCAGCATCCATAATGTATTATCCTGAATTGCAACTTTCTGCATTTTCTGCTGAATGAATTCACGTCTGTTCGGAATATTCTTCGGAACACCCATCCAATCTCCGATTTTGTTAATCTTTTCATCGCTGTAAGCGTCCCATGCAAGGAATTGAGGATCCTGGAAAAACGGTTTTTTGCGCCCGAAACTGTCAACATACTGCTGTTGAACATTAAAGCCGTGTATCAGATATGAAGGAAGCTGTATTGCAATTTTAGGCCACAAAGCCATTGAAGCAAAGAACGAACCTAATCCGACAAATTCCATTGCTTTTGTCATCGGGCTCTGTCTTTTTGTATATAGATATCCTGCGATTGCAAGCCCGCCGAGTTTCATGCCTATGTCGTTAATTTTGCCGAGCTGATGATCGTTTGCATCTCCTTTTAATCCGTCTTTAAGTGATTTCATATCGTATGCAAAATCTTTTGCCATTATAGCCGGGGCATCAAACAGATTGCCTTTCACAAGATATCCGGTACTCTTTGAGGGTTTTACAAAATTTTTATTTTTTATTTCGTGGTGAATATCAAAATCCGGCGCCTTTTTTTCCGGAGTCGGCGTCTTGGTATTTTGTTTATGTACGAAGTTCTGGATTAAATTTGTCTGCATATTAGTTCACCACGTACTTTCTTTCTTTTTCTATAATATCTGCGCTGTCAAGTTTTGACGGCTTGTGAGAACTTGACATTACGTTCAATATCCCGAGAACCGTTGCGGCAAGTGGTGTAAATATCATTATTTTTCCGGCATGCTTATATTTTGTTTTTTCTCCGAAATACAAATCTTTTGCGCTGTCTACGAGAGATTCCCCGAATACCTTCATTGAATGTCCGAACTTTTTGAAGTCCCAGAATTTAAATGTGGCAACATTAAAGTATTTTTCCCACGGCTTCTGGAATGCAAGTGCTACACCAGCTGCTGCCCAGAGGTATGAAGTTATACTCTTTGCGGCCGTTGTTTTTTCTGCTATTTCTTTTATTCTCGGTTTGACTTCCTGATCTGAGTCTTTTAAGTTTGTGCCCATGCCGAGCCTTTTTGCTATTTTGTCATACCGGTAGTTACGGGGTTTACCGCTTTTCGGGTGCATATAAAGAAGATCCCATCTTGAAAAATCCGCACTTTCAAAGACTTTATGATATTCAATACTTGTTATATCAGTATCATAAATATCATCCGGAAGTTCATAATTAACTTTTGCGTAAGGTCTTTCTGTATCCACTCCTGTTATCCAGTGAACGGGTTTTGTAATAAGAGGCTTTGACGCTTCTTTCAACAAACCGTACAGAACAACACCCAACGCCATCTTTCTGCCGATTGCATTTGCGTTTTGCTTGTCAAAATGTGAATAATGTTTGTTTGCAGCATTAAAAACCGCCATCAGCATCAAACTGCCGATTAAATACGGAACCTGACCCATTGTCAAAAATTCATAAAAGTTTGCGTTACGATTACCTTTAAGACCTTTTGCAGGATACAGAGTTATTGCATTAGTAAATTTGTCCATCCCTATTCTCATTCGGGTAGACAAATTATTTGGTAACAGTGTGTCATGGTTATACTCTTTTTCGTTATTTGTGTCCGCTGTAAAATACGGTTTATGATTTATATTATTTACTGGTAAAATCATCATTACTCCACACAAACTTATTCAATATATTAATATCCGTAAAGGAATAATTTTGTCAGTTTTTTGTGCTGTTGTTTACATTTTTTTACAATATTTTTATGCAAAAAAATTAAAGAAAATAAAAGTTCCGAGTCCGGCTAAAATGCAATACCAGCCGAATATTGCAAGTGAAAATTTTGAAATAAATTTCATGAAATATTTTATACATAAATACCCGACCACTCCGGAAACTATCGTGCCGCAGATTATTGACAGCCAGTTGAAGGAAAGAGCTTCATGCAAATCTATTTTGATAAACGGATAAACAAGAGAGGCGCCGAGTATTATCGGAATACTCAAAAGGAACGAATATCTTGCGGCTGTTGTTCTGTCAAGTCCTGAAAACAGACCTGTTGCAATTGTCCAGCCCGATCTTGAAAATCCCGGAAGGGCTGCTAAGCCTTGAGCCAAACCGATAAGTATTGACGTTTTTAAATCAACATTTTCTTTTTTTGCTGCAAAATGTTTTGACATGTATTCACTTCCCAGTAAAACAAAACCCGTCAGAAAAAGCAAAATTCCAACAATTGCAGGGGCCGATACAAGATTTTTGGCTATTTCATTAATCGGGAGCGCTAATGCCACCGTTATAAACGTGCCTGCAATTATATAAAGTCCGAGTTTTGCTTCTTTTCCCGACCAGTCTTTCGTCTTTAGGGCATGCCACATGGCTTTCAGTATATTTATTATATCTTTTCTGAAAAATATTAACACTGCAATCAAAGTTCCTAAATGAACCATTATATCAAAAAAGACTTCTTCGCTTATATTGACGGCATGCGGAGGAACATTATTAAAAACTTTATAAAAATTTGAGGTAAATACAAGATGTGCAGAGCTTGAAACCGGCAAAAACTCGCTCAATCCCTGAACTATCCCCATTAATATAGCCTGTATTAAATTCATTTTTTAAATTATTCCTCCTCAAAATAGCTTGCGCAAGAAGTCTGTGTTTCCCAGACTGAAATTCTGCTAAGCTGGACTATTTTTTCTTTCAGTTTTGTGTAAATAAATGCTGCTATCATCTCTGACGACGGGCTTTCTCCCTTGAATTCCGGAAGTTCGTTTATATCTTTATGATCAAGCATGTCTAAAACGGATTTCAATTCTTTTTTCAGAACTTTGTAATCAATCAGGATGTTGCTTTTGTCGAGAGTTTCTCCTTTTACGTAAGCTTCAACCATCCAGTTGTGACCGTGCTGATTTTCGCATTCTCCGTCGTAGTTTAGAAGATGATGCGCGGCAGAAAAAAATGCCTGTGTTTTTATTTCATACATAAATTTGTCCCTTCTTATTACTTTTGATTTTTTACTATCAACTCGCAAAACTCTCTGACTGCCCCGCGGCCGCCGTTTTTAGATGAGATGAAATGCGCAATGTTTTTTACTTCTTCAACAGCATCATAAGGACATCCCGAAAGTCCGGCTTTTTCCAGAATACAAATATCCGGAATATCATCACCCATATAGGCAGTCTGCTCTAATGTCAGATTATATTTTCTTAGAATTTCGTTAAGAGTTTCGATTTTATTTTTTGATCCCTGATGAATTTCCTTAAACTTCAAATTTTCAGCGCGGTGTTGAACAGTACCGTTATTGCGGGCTGTAATTATTGCCGTAATAATACCTGAATTATTAAGCATTGTTATGCCATGCCCGTCTTTTGCGTTGAAGGTTTTATACTCCACTCCGTTTTCGTCATAAGTAATGCTTCCGTCTGTCATAACTCCGTCGACATCAAATGCTGCCAGTTTAATTTTTGAAGCTCTCAATTCTAAATCATTCATTTTCTATGCAACTCCGGCTTTTAATAAATCGTGAACATGGATTACACCGACAGGCTTAAGGCATTCATCAACAACGGCAAGGGCTGTAATTGAATATTTCTCCATCAGATTAAGCGCACTTGCCCCGTATGCATCAGGCGAAATAAATTTCGGATTTAGTGTCATTACGTCTTTTATCACAAGATCTGAAGTGTCATGATATTTAAGAAGAGTTCTTCTGATGTCGCCGTCTGTGAGAACCCCTTTTAAGATACCGTTGTTATCCAGAATCATTGCCATACCGAGTTTGAATTTTGTAATAAGTTCAATCACATCCGTAAAGCTGTCATTTTCATGCGCAATCGGGAGTTTTGCTCTGTCTGAAAGCATCAAATCGGAAACTCTGTACAGGAAGCCTTTACCCAGAGCGCCTGACGGGTGGAAAATAAGGAAGTCTTCTTCCGTAAAACCTCTTTTCTTCAAAAGGCAGACAGCAAGAGCGTCCCCCATTGCAAGAGTCGCTGTAGTGCTTGCAGTCGGCGCTTTGTTAAGCGGGCAGGCCTCACGTTCAACAGATATATCAAGGGTTACGTCACTTGCATGCGCGAGTGTGGAATTCAAATTTCCCGTCATTCCTATCATAATAACGCCGAAACGTTTAATAAGAGGCAGAAGATTTAAAAGTTCCTGAGTTTCGCCGCTGTTTGAAATTGCGATGATTACATCATTTCTTGTGATTATTCCGGAATCCCCGTGGGTGCTTTCGGCCGGATGAAGGAAATATGACGGCGTTCCGGTTGAAGAAAGTGTTGCTGCAATTTTTCGCCCGATAAGTCCTGATTTCCCCATACCCGTAATTATAACTCTGCCTTTGCAGTTGTAAAGATATTCTATCGCCTTATCAAATTCTTCTCCGATATTATTCTTTAATCTGAGAATAGAATTTGCTTCAATTGTCAAAACTTCTTTTGCCAGTTCGTTGATATTTGTAACATCCGAAACACCCATATCCTGACCTTTCTTTTCCTTACATATCAAATTATACAATAAATATCATTTAAATGTATTAAATTTGCATAAAGATTTAAAATATTTTTAACCCCGGCCGTTCTAAAGAATATGAACACAGGCGAAAGCAGAAAATTTTTATATTTGAATTCTTCCAATCCGGCAAAAGCTGTTCAGGAAGTAAGGAAAGTCATTTCAAAATCAGAAATAAGAGATTTCGGAATTGATCTTTCCGGCATGAATGTTCTTGATGCTGTAAAAGTTCTGGCTTTAACTTCGTCTTATCTATATAAAAAGCAGCCCGAAGAAAAAATAAAATTCCGGTTTGCCTCGGGGGATATAAAGAATATTGTTTCAATGCTTCCGCTTAAAAATCTGGAAATGGTTGTGTAGGATTTCTGCAGATTAAAGAGTTAATTTTCCTCAAAATATTTATTCACTTTCGCATCATTTTGTCATTTCAGACACGAAATCTGTTAGAATTCAGCAGCAAGACAGCAGGAAATCTTAGTGACGGAAAAAATTATTTATATATTTTGGGGATCCTTCGGCTAAAGCCTCAGGATGACGGCTCTTTTTTCATGTCATTCTGAGGGCGAAGCCCGAAGAATCCCCTTGCTCTACTTTACGTCATTCTTAAGACGCCAGTCCGAAGAATCTCATTGCCCTGACATGTCATTCTGGGGGAACGAAGTGACCGAAGAATCCCGTCAGATTTTAAGGAGATCCTTCGGCTGACGCCTCAGGATGACATGCTATTTTCCCTCGTCATTCTGAGGCGCACGAGCAGAGGGTGAAAGCCAGCTCAGGATGGCATGAAATCCCTTCAACCCTTCAACTTTTCAACCGTTCAACTCTCCTCACTATTCACACTTCACTTTTCAGACCCCTCACCCTGACCCTCTCCCACAAGGGGAGAGGGGAAATATTTTACGTAACGAACTTATCGCCTTGCAGTCCTATCGCCTTTATTCCGAAACCTCCTAGTGCCTTAGTGCCCTAGCGCCTTAGTATCTTTTTCAGAAACAAACCCTTCAACTTTTCAACCTTTCAACCATTCAACTCTCCTCACGCCTCACCCTTCACTCTGATAAGAACTTATCGTCTTATCGTCTTTTACATTTTCCCATGTTTGTATTACGATAAACCTGTTATATGTTACTTAAATAGAGGGAGGTATTAATGGAATACTTACACAGTATCGTGCAGGCGCACAGTGTTGCGATTTCTGCCGCTATTCTGTTAATTGCTTACGTGTTTATTGCGCTGGAAAAAATCCCGAAAGTTACGATTGCACTTTTAGGCGGTGCACTTACTATTCTCCTCGGGCTTGTCAGCCAGACTAAAACACTTGACGGAGGTTTGGATCCTCATTATTTTATCAACTTTGTTGATTTCAACGTTATTTTCCTTCTTGTTTCAATGATGATTATTGTAAGCATTGCGACAAGAAGCGGTATGTTCAACTGGATTGCAAACCAGCTTCTGAAACTCACCAAAGGGCATCCGGTCGGAGTTTTGATTGCATTGGGCGCATTTACTGCATTTGCATCGGCATTTCTTGATAACGTTACGACTGTTATCTTAATCATGCCTGTAACATTCTTTATCGCAGACAAACTCGACATCAACCCGGTTCCGTACCTTATGACGGAAATTTTTGCGTCTAATATAGGCGGAACAGCTACTTTAATCGGCGATCCGCCGAACATTATTATCGGAAGTGCAGCCGGACTTTCATTTATGGATTTTGTAAATGAATTAACTCCGATTATTGTTGTTATTATGATTGTTGTTCTTGCGATTTTGTGGCTGTTCTTCAAAAAAGACCTTCACACAACTCCTGAAAGAATGGCTGAGGTTGCAAACCTTGACAACTCAAAGACTATTACGGATTATCCTTTGATGATAAGAAGCGGAATTGTGCTTGTACTTGTTATTTTAGGATTTGTCCTTCATGATGTTACTCATATTGAAACCTGTGTAACCGCAATGCTCGGTGCCAGCTTCCTGCTTTTGTTTGAAAAGCCGAAAGACATTTTGAGCGATGTTGAATGGAACACTATTTTCTTCTTCATCGGTTTATTCATCATAATCGGCGGACTGGAAGCTTCAGGCGGAATTGCGCTGATGGCAAAATGGGTTTTGAACGTGACGGAAGGCTCTCAGGCTGCAACGGCAATGATTATTCTCTGGGCTTCAGGGTTCATAAGCGGTGTTATTGATAACATTCCATATACCGCAACAATGACTCCGATGCTTCTTGAAATCAGAAACGTTATGGGCGCTGACTATACGCTGCCTCTGTGGTGGTGTTTGTCACTCGGGGCATGCCTTGGCGGAAACCTTACAATCATCGGTGCTGCCGCAAACGTTATCGTTTCCGAAACTTCGGCTCATCACGGACATCCGATTTCATTTATGAGGTTCCTCAAATACGGTGCTGTTGTAATGATTACATCGTTAATTTTGAGCACAATCTACATCTGGTTCAGATTTTTACACTAATTGAACCTGACGGACTGTCGAATGTTTTAAAAAATCCCTGTTGTTTATCATAAAAAACAACGGGGGTTTTTATATGAAAAAAGTAATATTTTTTGATGTTCAGGATTACGAAGTTGAATTTTTAAGGTCAGCCTGCGGCGGCAGGTTTGAATTTGAACTTATAAAAGAGCCGCTGAATGATTTATCCGATTTAACCGGAAGCCGGAAAGAGGCGGAGATAATTTCCTGCTTTACGACATCCCGCGTAAGTTCGGAAGTTCTCGCACATTTCGGAAATTTAAAATTGATTGCACTCCGCTCTGTCGGATTCAACCATATTGATACGGACTTTTGTAAATCGCATGGAATTTATGTCGAAAACACACCGAATTACGGCAATATGACCGTTGCGGAATTTGCACTGGCGCTTCTTTTTGATGTAACCCGTAAGGTTACAAATTCATATAACGATTTGCAAAAATCAGTCATTAATCCGCATAAAACAATAGGTGTCGAAATTTTCGGCAAAACAATCGGAATTGTCGGACTCGGCGCAATCGGGGCGGAAATGGCAAGGCTTGCAAACGGAATCGGGATGAAAATTCTGGGATTTGACATAAAAGAAAGAAAAGATTTAAAAGAAAAATACCATGTTCAATACACGGATTTTGAAACCTTAGTAAAAAATTCGGATTTTATTTCGCTTCATTCTCCTCTTACAAAAGATAATTACCATATTTTTAACCAGGAAATTTTTGAGATGATGAAACCTTCGGCATTTATAATAAACACAGCCCGCGGCGAATTGATTGACACTCAGGCGCTTTACAACGCTTTGATTGACAAAAAAATAGCAGGAGCAGGGCTTGATGTTCTGGAAAGCGAAGAAATCCTGACAGCTCCTGAATATCTGATAGATATCGGGCGAATGACGCCGCAGTCGCTTCAGAAAACCGTCTTGAACAACAGGCTTTTGCAGCTTGATAATGTAATAGTGACGCCACACATAGCCTACGATACGCATGAAGCCATCAACAGGATTTTGAATACAACGGTTGAAAACATTTTTGCCTTTTGTGAGGGAAAAATTCAGAATAATGTTTACTAAAATTTTTGATTTTGCGTAAATCTATCTAACCCGCCGGCTGTTTGATTTTGTAATTCTGAGCAGAGGCAACTTTCTTCACTTTTCACAAATTGTTTGCCCCTCACCCTAACCCTCAGCCATACGGCATACAGTCTCACTCGGCTCGTTCCTCGCCGGTTCGAACTAGCATCCCGCAAGGAGAGGGGATAGACTCCCGTCATTCTGAGGGCGAAGCCCGAAGAATCACCTTGCGCACCGCATGTCATTCTGAGGGAGCGCAGCGACCGAAGAATCACATGAAATTTTATATAAATAGTAGGTTTTGGTAATCTCTGATTACTGAAACTTTTTTGTTGCGGTAAATTAAAATTTACCACAACCTGCTGCTTTATATTTCATTCAATAAAACATGGTACTTTCTTGTGCCGACAAGAAAGTACCGCAAAGAAGCTCCCGACCGGTGCTTCGCTCACTAATCAATTGTAACCGTTTCAATTGAAGCAAGTGAACTCGCTTTCGCTCAGACAACACTTGCTTTGTTGTTCTGAAACGGAACATTGATTGTTCGCTCCGCAATGGTCGGATTAAAAAGACGACAAACTCTAATTAGCATCTCTTAGTGAAACAGCAACAAGGCGAGCATTGTTTGAGCGAAGCGAGTCTGCGAGCCTCGAGTTGAGCTTTAGAGATGCTTTTTGGTCGCATGTTTTCTTTTCTTGGTTCGTTCTTTTCTTTTGCATTGCAACAAAAGAAAAGAATGAACATAATAAAAAACATATTCTTAGAAGGTTATTTAGCTGGTTTAGGTAATCTCTGATTACCGAAACATCTTGTTGCGGTAAATTAAAATTTACCACAACCTGCTGCTCTGAAACGGAACATTAATTGTTCACTCCGCAATGGTCGGAGAGAAAACATTTTACGAAACAAACTTTTCAACCATTCAACTCACTTCACTCTTCACCCATCACTCTTCACTTTATTTATTAACTAATGTAAAAAATATTAAAGATTTGTCATTCTAAATCCGTAAACGGGAATAGGAAGGTTAGAATGACAGAGAATTTTATTGTTGAAAATCAGGAAATAGATTATTATATCTCTCCTTTAAACGGATTATGGATGTGGTTTAAGCTGCAGCGTGTTATTAAATCAGGCAAGGCTACCTCTATGACATATAATAATCTTGCGGAAATTTGTCAATGGTACGGATTTTACAAAAAAGCCCGTAAATATGTACTAAAAGCTTTACGAATGAACAAAAACAATGCTCTTGCATATATCACATTAGGGAATTTAAAAGATTTTGATGCAGGCAAAAAATACTTTTTAAAGGCGCTTAAAATAGGCAGCCGCTATGATTATCAGGCTCTGGCGTATCTTGCAGTGTACGAAAGAGATAATTATAAAGAATCAGTTGTTTATTATAAAAGATTTTTTGAATGTCAGAGTGACGATGCGGGTTATGTTTACTGGCGGGCATTATTAAATGTTTATTTTTTTAATATCGGTGCGGCAGTTAAAGATTTGCCGCTGCTGTTTAAAAAAATAATAAATGAAAGACTATACATTCCGATTTCGACAATCGGGCAGCTGTTGTCTGAAATCATTTGTATAGGGGCTTTAGGGCTGTGCTTTCATAATAATCTTATTGTTGCAAGAGCAATAATCCTGCTGAATGCGGACAGGGAAAAAGAGGCTGTTGATATGATTTTTAACGCAGCATCAAAAGGTAAAAATAAAAAAACTATAGAAAATTGCTACTACTTACTTCTGGACTTCTTTTTTGACCGCAAAGAATACAAAAAATGTATTGATATAGCAAACAAAATTCTGATAAAAGAAAAATTTGAAGGAGCTTTCATATATAAAATAAGGTCTTATGTGGAGCTTGAAGAATATGATAAAGCTGTTGAGCTTATGAAAACGGTAAAAGAAAACTATAAAATTAATTACAGCTTATGGGGTGATTTTGATATTGGAGTTGTGTATTATAGGATGAAGGATTATGAAAATGCGCTTAAGTATTTTAACAAACGGATAATGTCAAATCAGGATCCGGAAGCATTAGGCTATAAAGGGATATGTCTGGAGGAAACAGCCTGCTACGAAGATGCTATAAAAGCCTATCAGCGGAGTCTTGAATATAAACAGGATGACCGCTGGTATTATCGAATAGCAAACCTTTATTACAGGATGAATGATTACGAAGAAGCTCTTGAGAACATAAACAGAAGCCTTATTCTGTGCAAAGATTCTTACAATTACAATCTTAAAGGCGATATTCTGACTTCTCTTAAGCGTATTAAAGAGGCCCGTGCATGCTATAAGAAGGCCGAGGGGCTGGAATAATTACCGGTTCGGAACCTTCGGGCTGCAGTTTTTGTAGCATTTGTTTTTGACGGGTTTGCCGAATATCAGCCTTAAGCCTCCGAAATTCTGAGATAACGTTGTTCTTAAGCCTGAAGTAATTTCTGCAATGTTGCAGGTGATGACCTGTGCATTAGAAATTGTCTTTGCTATGTCCGGCGAATTTTTATTGAGATCATTTGTAAAAATATTGATGTTTTTAGTTATTCCGTCAAGATTGTCGGTTGTGATAACTGCATTTGATGAGGTTTTGTCAAAATTGGTGAACATATTCTGAAGCTGGCGTTCATTTACGGCAACATTCAATTTGTATGCAAAAATTCTCAAATTATCCGACATCCGCGCAAGATTTCCGGTCATAATCTTTATTGACGGACGGTTTTCATTTACGGTTTCTGTCAGAACGTCCATCAGCATTGTGAGAGCTTTGCTTGTCGCATTGAGGCTTTCAAGAAGTGAGTTCACGTTGTTTGTAATTTTGTCAAGGTCGCCCGAGAGCGCTTTTGATGAAAAATAACTTTCAATATCAACCGTCGTAAATCCGTTTATTCTGTCACCGCTTCTAAGCGGCAGCGCTGATGGTTCCTCCGGATAAATAAGGTTTATAAAATCAATCTCGCGCCGCTCACGTTTTTCGCGGGTCAAAAGGGCTGTCGTATTTGACGGAAGCCGCAGATTTTTCGGGTAAAGCACAATTGTAACCATAGTTGATTTAAAATCGTCACCCGGTTTGATTTTTTCGACCTTGCCGATTCTGTAACCCTTATAGTACACGGGAATTTTGTTCCTCACGGGACGCGCGTCCATAAAAACTACCGTCAGGTAGGTGTAAGTATGAAATCTATAGATACACATTACCGTACATAAAAGAACAAAAATTAACAGCGCAATTCTTGAAGTATTCCGGCTTATTTGAGATGTTAAAAATTCTTTCATACATATTATGTTATTATTTTAACCCTGAAATAAAATTACCCCGCCGGCTATCCGGCAGGATAATTTTATTGTTAAATTTATTTTTTTATTAAGGCTGATTTTTCAGGCTTTACTTCACAACAATGTTCACGAGTTTTTTCGGAACGACAATCGTTTTCACAATAGTTTTGCCGTCCGTAAACTCTTTGACTTTCGGACTTGAAAGCGCAAGCGTTTTAAGTTCATCTTCGCTTGAAGATTCATCAGCCTCAATCTTGTCGCGGAGTTTGCCGTTTACCTGAACAACCAGAGTAATAGAACTCAATTTAGCAAGGTTTTCATCCCATTTCGGCCATTCCTGTTCGTGGATTGAACCTTCACAGCCGAGTTCGTGCCAGGCTTCCTCGGTCAGGTGTACTGCAACAGGCGACATAAGTTTTATCAGGGTCAAAATTGCAAAACTCAAAACCTGTTTGTCTTCATCGTCGAGGTTTGATTTTTTGCCCTGCCAGTCGTAAATTGTGTTCACAAGTTCACGGTACTTGGAAATTACGGTATTAAACTGAAAATCGTTTGCGATATCATTTGAAATACCCTTGATTGCCATGTGAACCCTGCGTAAAAGTTCGTCATTCTCTTTCTTTTTCAGAGAGCCTGAAACAAGTTCCGCGCGGCTTAATGTGATATTTTCGGCGTTTGCTGAAATCAATCTCCAAACTCTGTTCAGGAATTTGTAACAGCCTTCAACACCTGCGTCTGACCAGTCAAAATCTCTTGCCGGCGGTGAATCTGAAAGAATAAATAATCTTGCTGTATCCGCCCCGTAATTTTCGAAGATTTCATCAGGGTCAACCGTGTTTCCTTTAGATTTTGACATTTTAGAACCGTCTTTCAAAACCATTCCCTGAGTCAGAAGGTTTTTGAACGGTTCATCAAAGTCCAGAAGCCCTAAATCTCTCAAAGCTTTTGTAAAGAACCTTGAATAAAGAAGGTGTAGAATAGCGTGCTCAATTCCGCCGACATACTGGTCTACAGGAAGCCATTTGTTTACTTTGTCTTTTGCAAACGGCATTTTGTCGTTTTTAGCATCCGAATATCTTAGGTAATACCAGCTTGAGCATACAAAAGTATCCATGGTATCGGTTTCGCGTCTTGCTTTGCCGCCGCAGCAGGGGCAGGTTGTTTCAACAAAAGTTTTTGATGTTGTAATCGGAGATTTGCCGACTACGCTGAAGTCAACGTCTTTTGGAAGCAAGACAGGCAATTGATCTTCCGGAACCGGCTGAATTCCGCACTTTTCGCAATACACAACCGGAATCGGAGCGCCCCAGTATCTCTGACGGGATACAAGCCAGTCACGAAGTCTGTACTGGGTTTTAAATTCGCCAAAACCTTCTCTTACGGCTTTTTCCGTAATTGCTTTTTTAGCATCTTCGTTTTTCATTCCGTTAAATTCGCCGGAATTTACCATAATTCCAGGTTCTGTATATGCCTCAGCAAGATCATTCTGAGCGGAGCGAAGAATCTCATCGTTTGACTCTGACGGCGGCGCAATAACAACTTTCATCGGAAGATTGTATTTTTTTGCAAAGTCAAAGTCACGCGTATCGTGCGTCGGAACTGCCATTACCGCACCTGTTCCGTATTCGACAAGTGCATAATCCGCTGTCCAGAGCGGGAATTTTTCGCCGGTAAACGGGTTTATGCAGTGTGTGCCGAGAGGCACGCCTGTTTTTGTCCTGTCAGTTGAAAGTCTTTCGATTTCTGTCATTTTGCGGGCATTTGCGCGGTATTCTTCAACTGCTTTTTTATTTTCCGGAGTTGTTAATTTTTCAATATCTTTGTACTCGGGAGCCACAACAAGATATGTAATTCCGTAAGCGGTATCAGGTCTTGTTGTGTAAACCGGAATTTCCAGCTCCGACCCGTCCGGCATATCACAGACTTTGAACCTTAAAATCGCCCCCTGAGATTTTCCAATCCAGTTTGCCTGCATGGTTTTAACGTTATCGCCCCAGCCGGTGAGTTTGTCCAAATCTTCAAGGAGAACTTCCGCATAATCCGTAATCTTCAAAAACCACTGTGAAAGGTATTTTTTCTCGACAACATGATCGCATCTCCAGCATTTGCCGTCAATTACCTGTTCATTTGCAAGAACGGTTCCGCATTCTTCGCACCAGTTGACAGCCGCCTCTTTTTTGTAAGCCAAACCTTTTTTATACAACTGCAAAAACAGCCACTGTGTCCATTTGTAATAATCAGGCTTGCAGGTTGTGACTTCTCTGTCCCAATCGTACGAAAGCCCGAGCATTTTAAGCTGTTTTGTCATATATTTAATATTTTCATCAGTCCAGTTTTCAGGATTTGCACCGTGCTTCATTGCTGCGTTTTCGGCAGGAAGCCCGAAGCTGTCCCAGCCCATCGGATGAAGAACGTTAAATCCGTTCATCTTTTTGTAGCGGGCTATAACATCCGTAATCGTGTAATTTCTGACATGCCCCATGTGAAGCTTGCCTGACGGGTACGGAAACATAGATAATGCGTAATATTTCGGCTTGTCGCTGTCATCCGTTGTTTTGAAAGCTTTATTATCTTCCCATATTTTCTGCCATTTTTTCTCAATTTCCTGCGGATAATACGATTCTTTCATCTTTTTCTCCCTAACTCTTCGCACACAAAAGGGTAGCACAAAAATATTTCCCGCGCAAATTAAATCTTTTTATCCGGTATATTCCAACGCTCTTTTTTATTTAACCATTCAACTCTCTTTATCATTTCCTACTGTCCCATTTAGTCATGCTGAATTTATTTGACTTCTTTTGCCGAAATCTTTGATTTCGTGCAAAATGTCCGGTTTTCCGCAGAATCCCAACGTCATCCTGAGCCGCAGGCGAAGGATCTCCTAAAAACACAAGAAGATTCTTCGGGCTTCGCCCTCTGAATGACATGACGGACAAAATGGGGCGATTTCTTAACGCCTTATCGCCCTGCAGTCTTATCGCCTTTCTCAACCCTCTTCACTCTTCACCCTTCACTTTATTATCGCCTTAATATTTCATTTATTTAAACTATTACCGTTTTTGAAAATTTATATTATAATTTTGTATTATGAAGAAGATATTTATTGTACCGTTTATTTTAACGCTTATACTTGCAAACACGTTCGCTGAACCCGCTAATGCAGGTTTTGTTCAGAAATTAAAAACTAAAATTTCAGTCACAAGAGAATTTAAAAATTCACGTGAGGCTATTAAAGATGTCTTCAGTAAGCAGGATACCTTTACTAACAACCACGAACTTGATAAATTATCAACACTTTACTCCGAAAAATTCGTGAACTCTGACGGATTTGATAAAAAGCTTTATTTTAAACTCATTAAAGATACATGGGAAACTTATCCTGATATTACATACACAACAGAGATCCGCGATATTAGAATTGACGGAAATACCGCAGTTGTTCAAACTTATGAAACAGCGCTCGCTACTACTCACGAAGTTTCGGATACCATTGACGCTTACGGAGAACTGAAATCTGAAGCTGACAGTTTGTATTATCTCCAAAAAACAGGCTCCGGCTGGATAATTTTTGCAGAGCAGGTTCTTGACGAAAAATCCTGGCTCAGATACGGCGACGCAAGGTTTGTGAAAATGGATCTTAAAGCTCCAAAAATCGTTAATGCAGGCGAAGAATATACTGCTTCGCTTGATATTGAGCTTTCCGAAAATGAAAGTGCCGTTGCATCAATTGATTCACAGGAAATTATCCACCCTATCGGAAAACCGGAGGAAGCTTTCCGAAGTCTCACAAAAGAAAATCAGCTTGAAAGAGTTTTCAGAGCAAATACAAAAAATATAAACGAGTATGCGACGGCCTCCATCGGCATTGCAACTACAGAACCTTATGATGAAAAATATTCAAAAATCTATGTTTCCGGAATCGCTTTTTTGATGACCAGAGTAAATATTATTCCGGAAAATAAATTCATTAAATTTGAGGATGACAATGCACAAAAAACTAAGTAGTTCGATTTATTTGATTGTTTGCTTTATATTTTTTCTCTGGGTTGACCTGTATTTTTCAGCCCAGCTTGTAAGACTGCTTACTCACGGGATGAAAGTTTCTACTCCGGTTTTTGCGCTTACTTATGTCAAAAATTACGGCGCGGCTTTTAATATCCTGCAAAATTCCAGAGAAATCCTGATTATCCTGTCTGTTATTGCGATTACACTGCTTTTCGGTTATGTTATCAGAAATCTTAAATCAATATCTTTCAAAAGTATCTTCTTTATATCGCTTCTTTCAGCCGGAATCGCCGGAAATCTCCATGAAAGAATTGTCTACGGATATGTAAGAGATTTCTTTGAAATCCGCGCTTTCCACTTCCCTGTTTTTAACATTTCGGATATATTTATTACTATAGGTGTGATTGCACTTATTATTCTAATTTTAGTAAAAAAAGCAAAATAAATTTATGATTATCTATGTAGATGAAAACGACGAAAACACAAGGCTGGACAGCTTTCTAGCCACGGTCACAAAAGACCTGTCGCGCGCTAAGCTGCAATCGCTTATTAAATCAGGCGTTGTTAAAGTTAATGACTCGGCTAAAAAACCCTCCTACTCCATAAAAGAAAACGACAAAATAGAATTTGAAATTCCGGAAAACGAAACCGTTAAAATTGAACCTGAATATATTCCGCTTGACATTGTTTATGAGGATGAAAATATGCTTGTCGTAAATAAACCCTCCGGAATGCTTACCCATCCGACGTCAAATGAACGGTGCGGAACGCTTGTTAATGCGCTTCTTTTTAAATACGGCGAAAATCTTTCCGACCTGAACGGCGAATTTCGCCGCGGAATTGTCCACAGGCTTGATAAAAATACCTCCGGACTTTTGATGATTGCAAAAAACAACAAAACCCACGAATATCTGGCCGGCATAATTAAAAACCATCAAATAACTAAAAAATACCGCACAATTGTAAAAGGGGTTTACACGAAAGACGAAGAGATTATAAACCTTCCAATTGCCAGACACCCGGCAAAACCCCACAAAATGACAGTTGTAGAAGGCGGAAAAGAAAGCATCACTATTGTTAAAGTTATAAAAAGGTTTAAAAATGCAACATACCTTGATGTAACTCTTGTGACCGGAAGAACCCATCAGATAAGAGTTCATCTGAGCCACAAAGGCTTTCCCGTATTCAACGACACCCTCTACGGCGCAGGCTCGGCTCCGGTCAAAACAGAGGAACAAGCTTTACAATCATATTACTTAAGGTTTACAAAACCTTTTTCTGATGAAATAATAGAGCTTGAAATAGAACCCGATGAAAAAATCCAAAAAGTATTAACTTATTTAAAAAACAGGAGTTAAATTTTATGAAATATGTATTCTGGACATTTGAAGTTATCATAACAGCCGCTGTGCTTTATTTTGTGTTATCAAATCTCTCGTCAACAGGCGGAATAACTCTGCTTGACAATGTTCCGGCAGAAGCTCTGGGAACTTTTGCCAGAAGAACAACTTTTAACACCGGATTATTGATGTTTGTGTTTTTTATTGCAGGTTCTCTATTTTCACTGTTTTTATTAATGCCGCTTTTAATCAAATACCGAGAAAAAGAAGGCGCGTTTGAAAGAAAACTTGAAAAAACATCCGTTTCCAGCGACGAAAACAGCGCTAAAGTAAAGGTTCTTGAAGCAAAAATACAAACGCTTGAAAAAGCACTTGAAAACGCACTCAAAAAGAATTAACTATTTATTTTTATTACTTTAAAATCCAACAGTTATAACTATATTTTTGACTTAATATGACAACCAGAAGCGCCCCTTAAATAAGGAGCGCTTCCGGTTAAAGAATGATTTCAAGAAATTTACGAAACAAGTTCTTTTACTTCTGCTGCAAAGTTTTTCGGATCAAGTTTAATTCCAGGTCCCATTGTCGTTGAAAGGTAAACTGATTTAACAAATGTTCCTTTTGCAGATGACGGTTTTGCTCTCAAAACAGCGTCAGCAAGAGTTGCGTAGTTTTTAATCAAATCAGCTTCAACAAACTGGATTTTGCCTATCGGGCAGTGAATCATACCCTGTTTGTCAGCTCTGAATTCAACTTTACCTGCTTTTGCATCTTTAACTGCTTTTGCAACATCCATTGTGACAGTACCGGTTTTCGGGTTCGGCATCAAGCCTTTCGGACCTAACACTCTACCTAATTTACCGAGCATGCCCATACAATCAGGTGTTGCAATCAGTGTATCAAATTCAAACCAGCCGCCTGAAATTTTGTCGATAATTTCTTCGGCTCCGGCGTAATCAGCACCTGCGTCTTTTGCTTCGGTTGCTTTTGCACCTTTTGCGATTACGCAGACTCTGACTGTTTTACCCAGCCCTGCCGGCAGTACAACGGTTGATCTGATCTGCTGGTCTGCCTGACGGACGTCTATACCTAATCTCATGTGGCATTCAACTGTTTCGTTGAATTTTGCTACTTCTTTTGAGATTTCCTGTAGTTTTTTAATTGCATTTACTGCTGTTGAAGGCTGTTCAAACCCTTCCAGCATTTCCTGCATTTTCTTTTGTTTTTTAGTTAATTTTGACATTTTTGTAATCCTTTCATGGTGTTAGCGGGCTGACTGCCCTTCCATTTGTTATTCTTTTACTGTTACGCCCATTGCGCGGCAGGAACCTTTAATCATATTCACTGCTGCTTCCATGGTTGTAGCATTCAAATCGTTCATTTTGATTTTTGCAATTTCTTCCAGCTGTTCGCGCGTAATTTCAGCAACTTTGTCTTTGTTAGGCGCTGCGGAACCTTTAGAAATATTCAATGCTTTTTTAATCAAAACAGGTGCCGGCGGTGACTTTGTAACAAAAGTGAAACTTCTGTCTTCATAAACATCAATTACAACAGGGATGATGTAGCCTGCCTGGGATTCTGTTTTAGCGTTGAACTGTTTGCAGAAATCCATGATGTTTACACCGTGCTGACCTAATGCCGGTCCTACCGGAGGTGACGGGTTTGCTTTTCCGGCTTCAATTTGAAGCTTGATTTTTCCTACTACTTTTTTTGCCATTTTTTTCTCCTTTTGTGGTAATAACGGGGGCGTCCCTTCCACATTTGTTTGTACTACCAGAGTTTTTCTTTTTGCCTGCTGTAAGCGCCTCTGACTTTATTTCCACCTTTTGATGCCGTAAAATCAACGCCTTCAGCCTGCGTTCTCTATAATTTGTTTATTTGTTTGTATTCCAGTTCTACAGGGGTTTCGCGGCCAAAAATTGAAACATTTGCACGAAGTTTTGATTTATCCGGATAAACTTCAATGATATCCGCAACAAAGTCTGCAAAAGGCCCTGAGATAATTCTGACCTTGTCGCCTGCTTTAACGTCAAGTTCAATTTTCTGGGTTTGCGAAGTTGATCTGTGAATAATCTTTTTAATTTCGCTGTCGCGTGCCGGAATCGGTTTTTTGGCAGAGCCTACGAACTTCGTAACTCCTGCCGTATGGCGGACAACATACCAGCTGTCTTCATCCATAATCATTTCTACAAGAACATAGCCGGGGAATATTTTTTCTTCTCTTTCCTGTTTTTTCCCGCCTTTCATCTGGGTTACGGTCTTTTGCGGAACTTCAACACGGAAGATTTTTTCGCCCATGTTCATATATTCTATACGTTTTTCAAGGTTTACTTTAACTTTATTTTCGTGTCCTGTTACTGTATGAACGATATACCAGCGTTTCTGGTTCTTTTTGGCTTCTTTCTTTTCTTCTTCGGCCTGCGCCTGCGCTTCTGCTTCTGCGGCTTCCGCTTTTACATCTTCATTCAGTTGTTCTTCCATTGATTTTTCTTTTTTTGCCATAATCCACCTTTATGTTTTTACATCCGGACTACTTTATAAGCCCCAGCACACCTTTGAATATTATATCCATCAGATAAACAGCCACCGTAAATACAAAAACTATTACGATAACAAAAATTGTTTCGGCAACAACCTGACGTTTTTCGGGCCAGCTTATTTTGCCCCATTCGGATTTTACGCCGCGGAAGTATGTTTTCACGCCGTTCACGAATTCTGATGATTTTCCTAATTGCTGGGAGGAATTTTCATTTCCTATCATTGTGGTTTCCTTATTGTTTTAAAATCGCGCCCTGAAGGACTCGAACCCTCGACATCCGGTTTTGGAGACCGACGTTCTACCAACTGAACTAAGGACGCTTAAACCGTGAATATCACGGTATTTGACCTTACAGATTGTCCGGCTGTCCTGTTCCTTATTTTCAACATGCAAATTTTATCAAATTTGCGCCGTTCAATCGGAACACAGGATGTTTCGGGCTTCGCTTCGCTGTGCCCTGCCGAAAATCCGTCTACTTAGTTTCTTTATGTTTGGTATGTTTTTTGCAGGTCGGGCAGTACTTGTTTAATTCAAGTCTTTCCTTAATATTTTTTTTATTTTTGGTTGTTGTGTAGTTTCTTTCTTTGCAGTCTTCGCATGCAAGAACTACCATTCTGTCATTTTTTCCTTTGATTCCCATTGCTGTTATTCCTTTTTCTATTAGATTTTCAACGGTTGTAACCTGTTTTAAGTCCTTTTTAAAATAGAATGTGAGGGGTTTCACATTCTATTTAATCGGCTTACTATAACATAATAAAACAAAAATAAATAAATGCAAACAAATGTAAACAAATACTAACAAAATATTAAAAAGCAAACACTCTTGAGAGTATCTGCTTTTTCAAAAACTATATATACCGCAGGCACCGCCGCTTTAAAACCTGAAATACCAACGGCTAACGACTTTTATTTGCTGCTTGAAACGTAATTCTGAGAGCTGTTTCTAAGTTCGTAAGAAGCCGGCATATCGTAGTTTCCGTAAGATTCAGTCCTTAATTTTTCCATATAGACCTGACCGTTTTTAACAACCTGTTGAAGCTGTGTAAGGTCGCGTTCAAGGTTTGTGAGAACCTGCTCGGCATAAATTTCAGCACCTTCTCTTGTTTTCATAGCATCTTCTGTTGCTCTGAGCCTTATATTATCAGCATCTTCCAGAGCTTTGCGCTTTAATTCTTCACATTCTTCCTGAACCTGAGTTCTGATTCTGTTACCTTCACGTTCAAGCGCCTTCAAAAAGTCTGCTTCCGAAAGCTTGCGGTCAGCTTCCGCCTGTGCATCTGCTATAATCTTTTCTGCTTTCTGCTGCGCCTCTGCCTGCATTTCATCGCGGCGTCTTAAAAACGCTCTTGCTTCCTGAACTTCTACCGGCAAAGATCTGTATATTTTATCAATTAACGCTTCAATCTCTTTCGGTTTTGCAAGTACAAAACGTCCTGGAATTATCGGAAAACTGTCGTCAATTGACATTTCTAACAATCTTAATAAGTCATATACACCATTCTGTTGCATGATATTACATATCCCTTTCTTGATAATTACATTCTACATAAGCAAAAATTAATTGTCAAACTATTTCACAAGAATTATCAAGTATTTTAAGATATTTTACACGCTACTTGAGGCGGTTTTTATTCTTCATCAAATATTCATAAACACATTCCGGCACAAACTTTGATATATCGCCGTTATTAAGGAAAATTTCCTTGATTGTGCGGGAGGAAATGAAGTTGTATTTAGGTTTTGTAATTAAAAATATGGTTTTTATATCGCTTGAAAGTGCGCTGTTGGCCTGCGAAAGCTGCATTTCATATTCAAAATCGGAAACGGCTCTCAATCCTCTTAAAATAACTTTTGCCCCGCGCTTTTTTGCATACTCTATCGTAAGCCCGTCAAAACTGTCAACCTCTATATTTTCAAGGTCTTTCACGCTTTCTTTTATAAGTTCGACTCTTTCCCGAACAGTCAAAAACGAATTTTTTTCGGAATTATTGGCAACTGCTATAATAACCTTATCGAAAATTTCAGCGCCGTTTTTCAAAATATCAATATGTCCTTTTGTCACAGGGTCAAAGCTTCCGGGATAAACTGCCGTTTTCATTCTTTTCCTTTCCGATTTATTCAAGCATATAAATTATAAAATAAACAAAAAATATTTATGTGAATTTTTGTAACAAAAATCTTATATTGTGAAATTCGTTATATAAAAAATACTTTATTTATATATCAAAAGTCTATAATCTTTACTACTATAACCTACCTACTACACACTTACTACCTGACTTCTTTACCAAAAGAAGTTTTTTTTTGCACTAAAAAAGACACTTCCTGAAGAAGCGTCTTTTTCATACTTTTAAATCTTTACAAACTATTTCAAAGATATGCTTACTGAAGAACCTTTTTTAGAAATAGCTACTTTGTCTTCTCTGGCTAACCATCCGAGTCCTAAATCTGCGAAATTGCCTTTAAGATCAAGGTCTTTTTTCATTTTAGCAAATGTTGACTTGCCGTTGTTTGATGATAAATAGTTGTAAATTTGTCCTGCGGACTGGCCGATTTGTTCTTGTAATTCTTGCATTTCTTACCTCCACTTTTTGCAATGCTTTTATTATTCATCCTTTACAACACATATATTAGATTAAATTTCAAAAAAATGCAATAGTTTAATAATATTAATTTAAATGGTATTTTTAACACTTTTTTGTGATAAAATACTATGAAAAGAGGATTGATTAAGGTGCTTATAGAAGGAAGTGTATCGTCAAAAAAAACCGACATGCTTATTGAAAAATATGCAAAGCTTCTGAATGCCGGCATACCGGCTTCGGAAATCCTTGTGATTGTTCAGAATTCAAAACTTAAAAATAAATTTGTAGAAAGTACACTTAATCAGCTTGCAATCCCTGCTGTCGAAAAACTTGAAGTTCATTCGTTTTTTTCACTTGTTTACAACACTATAATCGACAACTGGGCAGTCCTTGAAAATGTAAATCCTTTTCCAAACCCAGAAATTCTCCCTAACATGGCAGGGCTTGAAGTTTCGCAGTTTATTCTGAAAGATATTATCAGAGAAGTTCAGTTTAAGGGTTACAATTCTAAAAAATCCCTTCTGCACCAGCTTTTCAGAAGATATTCGCTGATTGTTCAGAACAACCTGACAGATGATGAGGTAGAGTGGAGATCCAGAGTATTAAAAGAAAGTTTCGCGGATGATGCAAAGATTGCGCTTAAAAAATTACTAAAAAAGACGCTTGCGCTCAGAGATTTTGACTATTTGCGGCAGGGGCTTGTGTTCAATTACATCTGCAAAAATACGGAATATTTCAAAAATATTAAATACCTTATTCTTGATGACGGGGATGAAATTACGCCGGTTTGTTTTGATTTTATAAAACATCTTGCGCCGCAATTGAAGGAGGTTTTCATCGCGTTTGACAGAAAAGGAGCAAGCCGGACAGGCTACTTAAGCGCAGACAGAACAGCAGTCTGGGAGTTTGAAAAACTCTTTAAAGAACCGGTTATTTCCATTGATTCGGAAACAAAACTCCGGTTTGATGCTGAAACCATCTTCAAAAATGTAACCGAAGAAACATCTGAAATCCTTGAAAACTTTTCTCTCCAGTCGCCTTCAAAACGCGCCAAGATGATTGATATGGCTGTTAATCAAATTCATACTCTTTTGAAAAACAAAGTCAAGCCCTGTGAAATAACGATTGTGACGCCTGTAATTGATGAAATGCTGAGGTTTTCGCTGAAAGAAGGCTTAAGAGCGCATTTGAATACGCTTTTTATTTCCGGAAATGAAAAACTTATACAGAATCCGCTTGTGCTGTCGGTTTTAACGATTATGAAACTCAACTGCGGGATGAGAGAAAGGCTTTCTTCTTTTGATTTAAGAATTATTCTCTCAAATTTTCTTGAAATTCCCGTAAAATATTGCCGTGAAATTCTGGACACATTTGACAGGACAAAAGAAATTATTGATTTTGAATTTCCTGATTCTGATTACACGGAAAAGTACAAAAAATTTCTTTCGCTTGTGAATGCGGCGGCAGAATCCGAAAAAAAACTTTCGCTTCAGGCGCTTGAAATTTACGAAAATCTGGTCGAACTGAAAACATTTGATGTGCAGATTTTGAATAAGTTTAACTTTTTCATCAAACAGCTTCAGGACTTTGAGAACGTATTTAAAGACGAATTTGAAAACCGCAAAACAGAAATCATTACACAGATAGAAAATTCAATTATTGCTGAAAACCCATATACAACACTTGAAATCGGCACACGCGACCTTGTAATAGGCACGCCGCAGAAGATTATTGACAGCCAGATAAGGTCAAAATATCAGCTGTGGCTGGATGTTTCAAGCGACGACTGGATTAAAAGCGACACAGGGCCTTTATATAACGCATGGGTATTCCAGCGCGGCTGGTCAAAAGATGAATTTACAATTGATGACAACATTGAACTCGGAAAAGAAAAAACAGCGCGGATTTTGAGAAAACTGACATTATGTGCTGGCGAACATATCTTTGCATTCTCAAGCCTCTTTGATGGAAACGGGATTGAAAACTTCGGCGGGATAGAAAAATTTATATCCGTAAAATCCGAAACTCAAGCAGAAGAAGAAACAAAGAAAAAATTCCACATAACACCGCGCGCCGACCAGCAGCCGGTATTAGAATACAAATCCGGACAGATGGCGATTTCAGCGGTACCGGGAGCGGGAAAGACAACTATTCTGCTTGCGCTCATTCTGAAACTTCTTGAAAACGGCGCAGCACCTGAAAATATTTTTGTTCTGACATATATGGAATCCGCTGCCAGAAACTTTCGCGAACGGATCAAGAGCGTAAGAGAAGACTCTGCACAGCTTCCAAACATCAGCACCATTCACGGGCTTGCACTCAGAATTCTAAAAGAAGACGGGAATTTTGAACGGCTCGGACTTCCGTCAGACTTTGAAATCTGCGACGACACTCAGAGAACCCGCATTGTAAAAGAAATTGCCTCAAAACTTAAACTAAAAAAAACTGAAACTGATGATTTTGACCGTGCGGTCTCAGTTTTCAAAATCGGTGGCGGACGGTTTGCACCGCTTCAGGCTTCGGAAAATGCGGACAGCGGACAAAAAGTTAAAGGCGCAGTCGATTTGAAAATCAAAAAATTCAGAACATTTTTTGAAGAATACCAGACCGCACTAAATTCCATGAACCTGATTGATTATGACGATATGCTGATTTCCTCGGTCAAACTTCTTGAGGAAAATCCGGATATTCTTGCACACTATCAAGACATCTGCCATTTTGTAATTGAGGACGAAGCGCAGGATTCATCGGCAATCCAGCAAAAACTTATCAATCTTCTCAGCGGCAAATACAAAAATCTCATCCGCTGCGGCGATATCAATCAGGCTATCACAACAACATTTTCAAATGCGGACGTTGAAGGGTTCAGAAATTTCATCAAAAATTCCAAAAACGTCAGCATGGATTGCTCTCAAAGATGCACCAGAGATGTCTGGACGCTGGCAAATGACCTTGTGAAATTTGCTGACGAAAACGAAGAAATGAAAAATGCCTTTTTCAAAATATTTATGCACCCCGTGGAAGGCAGAAATCCGGTAAGCGAAAATGCAGTTACCGGAAAAATCTTTGACAGCACTCTCGAGGAAAAAAATTACATCCTCTCCGTTATCAAAAACACTCTCAAAAAAAATCAGAAAGCCACTGTCGGAATTCTTTTAAGAAACAATTTTCAGGTTGTTCAGTGGATGGATTTTATAAACAACAGCGGACTCAAGACCATCACCAGAAGCGAATGTCTTGAACAAAAGACGATTTTCAGGGCGATTTACGCTGTATTGAATATGATTTTGCATCCGTTTGACAACAACGTTATTGCAGACAACTACGAAATCCTCTCTGAATGCGGACTTTACAGACAAAGACTTAGCGCTGAAATCAGAAAGTATGACGCTCCGTTTATCTCTCTTAATTGCGACGATATAAATAATGTTTATCTTGAGCAGTTTTACTGGGATTTAACCTACTGGCTTTCGTTCCCGCACCTGACAGCGGATGAACTTGCAATCAAAATAGGTCTTCACTATTTTTCAAGCGAAATTGAAAAGTCAAATGTTTACCTTATATCAACACTGATTAAGCGTATAGCAATGGCAAACAACGGGTTTGAATACATAATGACAAGACTCGGCGAATTGTCAAAGAAAACTTCTCTTTCAGGATTCAAATTTTTCTCGGAAGAAGATGAAAGCAACAAAGAATTTCTGGAAGGCAAAGTTCAGATTATGACTCTGCACAAGTCAAAAGGCGATGAATTTGACCTTGTTTTTCTGCCGGAAATGTCTGAGAAAAATTTAACGCTTGACTTTAACGAAATAAAATTGAAATCTTCGGATTTTATGGAATCAGTCAGGCAGCTCAATCCTGATTACACGCCGAAATCTGAATTTCAATTGAAACAGGAACTTCTTGCGGAAAATTTAAGGCTTCTTTATGTCGCAATCACCCGCGCAAAAAGAAATCTCTATATAACAGTCAGCCGAAAAGCTAAATCATTCGAAAAAACGGTTGAGCAGCAGCCCTCTATGATTTTTGATATAATTGAAGATAAGGCAGGTGCAATTTATGAATAATTTTTCTCCGAATATGCTGAAAACATTTGAAACCTGTCCGGTAAAATATAACCTCAAATTCAACGAAAAAATCACTGTTCCGCAAAATCCCGCACTTTTTGAAAAGGGTAAAAAAATCCACGCGCTTGCAAACTATTACCACCGCGGGGCAGATATAACAAAGCTTGAAAAAGCTTTGACAAAAGAGGAATTTGAAGTCTGGCAGAAACTCAAAAACAACCCTTATTTTTCAATGAAATGCCTTCACTCCGAATATCCGATTACCGCAAAACTTGGCGATATATGGATTTTCGGAAGGCTTGACGCTGTTGTGCGGGATGGCGAAAACTATTACATCCTTGACTACAAAACGGGCGCAATCCCTAAAAACCCTGAAAAAGATTTTCAGACAATGATTTATCTTCTCTGCGCAGACAAAATTCTTCCGCCGCGCAAATCTCTTTCGTTTGTCTACATCGACCTTAAAAATAACGAAAACAGAGTAATAGAATTCACACCACAGTCAAAAGAAATTTATGAAAAACTTCTCATCAAACAATGCACACTGATTTTAAACACAAAAGACTTTGACGGAAAAGAAAACCGCGCAAACTGTAAGTTCTGCGAATATAACAAAATTTGCCGCTAACGGGCTTCCGGCAGGGTACAGGTTTTACCGTCATTCATAAACTTTGTGAGCACAGCAGATATTGGATCCGCCGTATAAGTCATCATTCCGTCTTTATAAGTTTCCTGCGCATCAGGATCTTTTTTACTTGCATCTGAAATTTCTTTTAGCTGTGCTCTTGTAAAGTAGCAGGTGTATTTGCTTTCAGGTGCTTCTTCCGGATAGTTTTCATAAACGCACCTGCCGTTCTGCCAGCCTTTTATCGTTAAAACAGAAGTAACCTCCACCATTCCAAAAATTTTAACAGAACTTTCCATACGGGATTTTTTGCATCTTACAAGATTTGGAATAAAACCTTCCGGAAACAAAGAATCTCCGCCTTTCACCGTAGCTGAAAACGGAGTAGAGTTTTCTTCTTCCGCTCTTGCATTACAAATTCCTGCCATGAAAACTACCAATCCCAGCATTGTGACTGATATAATCTTTTTCATTATTAACCTCTTTTATTTGAACATCTTTTCTAATTCTGATTTTAGTTCAGAAATATCTTTGCCTGAGCAAGCATAACCCATACTTTTTTTCTGCCCTGATTTTGTAATATAATAATAGGCGTCACATTTTGAGCCCCCTTTAGTAAGGGTTTTCGTCAATATCGGCTTACATTTGCCTGCATTATAAAATTTGCGTTGTTCATCAACATTTTTCAAACAATCTTCATAAAACTTTTGTCCGTCTTCACCCCAGAATGGCTTTTTCCAGCTTTCACAGCTTTTTCTCTGATCATCATCTGATCTATCCGGATCATATCTGAAAAAGCCGCCGTTATCATATTCACATGCATACTCTTTTGCATAACTGATGTTTACATTCAACAATAACGCAAAAACTGCACCTAAAACCAAAAGTCCTCTCTTTTTCATATAAAGCTCCTAGTTTATTACAACGCACAAAGTATATCATATTGTACAAAACCTTGCAATACTAAAAAAAGGGAGTTATGTAGCAAATTCCACTAATATTATAAAAAGCATGTCATTCTGAGGGCTTTAGCCCGAAGAATCTCCTTACGTTTTTAGGGGATCCTTCGCCTTCGCACTCGCGATAAACGGGTGCGGCTAACGCCTTTCACCCTCTGCTCGTGCGGCTCAGGATGACGCTGTTTTGAAAATTTTTGGTGGAATTTGCCACATAACTCCCAAAAAAAGAGGCTGTTTTTCATTCAAAACGAAACATCGCCTCTATAACATGCGGTTTAAAATTACACCGCAGCTATTTCCTCTGCTATGATAAGGAAATATTTAAAAGCTTTTTTAATTATAAATTTAATTAATTACCTAATATATTTCACATATTAACATAATATTAGGTGGAAAGTCAACAAAACGATGTTTAAAATTTAAAGTATGCAAAAGAAAAGCCATACCAATCTATCTGAAAAATTAGGACAAAAAATTCGTATTGAAAGAATGAAACGGAAAATGTCTCAGGAAAAACTTGCGGAATTATCTGAACTTAACAGAAATTTTATAGGAATGGTAGAAAGAGGAGAAAGCAATATTACCGTCAGAAATCTTGAAGCCATAGCTCTTGCATTCGGTCTTGAAATTAAAGAATTGTTTGACTTTGTAATATAAAAAATCCCCGCAATTATTGCGGGGATTTAAAACATTATTGAAAACAAATTTACTTGATTTCAACAGTAGCGCCTGCAGCTTCAAGCTGTTTTTTGATAGCTTCGGCATCTTCTTTTTTGATACCTTCTTTAACAGGTTTCGGAGCGCCGTCAACGAGGTCTTTAGCTTCTTTCAAGCCCAAACCTGTGATTGCACGAACTTCTTTTAATACAGCGATTTTGTTAGCGCCAGCTGCTGCAAGGATAACAGATACTTCAGAAGCTTCTTCTGCTGCTGCTTCGCCTGCTGCTGCCGGAGCTGCTGCTGCTACTGCAACCGGTGCTGCTGCTGATACGCCGAATTTTTCTTCCATTGCTTTTACTAATTCTGCTGCTTCAAGCAAAGTTAATTTTTCAATTGATTCTAAAATTGATTCTACATTACTCATTGTTTTTCTCCTTTATATTATTTTGTTTATGTACATTATAATAATTATTCTTTTTGCCTGACGATAGTTGTTTAATTCAAGCGGCAACATTTTCAGGCTTAGCCGCACCGGAAAACCGGAGAATAATTATGCGGCTTTTTGATCTCTGACAGCTGCCATAGCTCTTGTAAGCTGAGCCATAACCGCATTGACGGAATTTGCAATTCCGGATGCCGGAGAGTTGATAGATCCGAGGATTTTTGCAATAAGTTCTTCTTTTGAAGGAAGTTTTGCCAGATCTTCGGTTTCCTTAGCTGATAACAATTTGCCGTCAAGTGCTGCACCTAAAATTACACCTTTTTTAGAATCTTTGATGAATTTTGCAACAATTTTAGCAGGGCTGACCTGATCTTCAAAACCGAAAGCAAGAGCGATCGGGCCTTTGAATGTATCATTAAGGATTTCAAAATCGGTTCCTTTGATTGCGATTTTAGCCAGAGTATTTTTTGTTACGGTATAATCTCCGCCTTCTTTTTGAAGAGCACGTCTTAAATTTGTAATTTCTTCAACTGAATAGCCTTTGTATTCCGTAACAACTGCAACTTTAGCTTTTTCCAATTTTGATTTCAGAGCATCTATTTTTTCAGATTTAAATTGTTTTGTTGACATTTTTAGCTCCTTGTATTTGTTGTATCGACCTTTTATTTATGTACAAAATCTTTACATACAAAAAAGATTTTGCGCACTCAAACCGCAAAATCACACATTCTGAATTATTTTAACCGGAAACTCCGGAACAATTGCCAGTGTAACCTCGATTAGCTGCTTATGCATTTAACGGCAGATGCCGGCTAATTGTCTGCGGTTGTAAAATTATCTTACACAAAAAAAAATTAAAAATCAAGCTTTACTTAATATTTTTTAACCAGAGTCCAGACATTTTCCGGCTCTGTTGTGTCGTAAACACCTTTCAGATATGCTTCAAACAAATTTCGCGGCTCCATGTAGTATCTGTTACAAAAATTGCCGTAGCAGATAATTTCATTATACAAATTAAGTTTCAGCAAAATCTGCAAATCATAATACACATCTTTCAAAAGAGCATTATCATCAAATGCGTCTATTGCAGAATATGATTTTAGCAGCCAGTTGTCCTTGCGAAGTTCCGTACGCAATTCGTCAAGAGCTTTATCTACGTAATATAAAAGCTTGTCTACATGCGCAAATCCTTTCAATGTTACAACCAGCTGGTCTCCGTTTTTAGCAAACTTGCAGCAGGGAGCGCCTTTAATACGGCTGTAAAACTCACATATTAGTTTATCAACCATTTCATTATGCTCTTTGTCTTTTTCTTCTTCGGTGCGGTTGTCATCTACTACCCGTTTTCTGGCGACCAGTTTCGTTATTAAAACAACATTGCGATAGGCCAGTAATGCTTGATCCGCTTCTGCCCTTAGCTGGGCATTAAATTCATCTTCATTTCTAATCTTTATTTTGTCAATAATTTTTGTTACTTTACGTGCACCTGCTATTGCCATAGATTTAAGCTGTGTTAGCGCACCTATTACAACCAGCAGAATCATTATAAAAATAAAAAGCGACCCGTCTGTTTTAGTTGCCCCTTTGCTTAAAGAATCCGCAAAATACTGATGCATAAACTCTGAAATATTATTTGCAACTGGAGTTAAAAACGCAAGATACTGGCAATTCAAAACATCAAAAAACCAGTACATCACAAACGCAAATATAATGATACTTAAAACAATCTGCGCCATAAAGGCAAAATCTAAAAAAACTCTCAAAAACCTTTTCAAAAAATTGAACAGTTGAAGCATAAATTCCTCTTATTAAAGTGCTTTAACTCTCTAACGATATATTGTCGATCAATCTCACCGAGCCTAACTTTACGGCAATAAAAACTATTGTATCTTTATCTGCTTCAGTCTTTGCCTCTAAAGTTTCACTATCTCTAAATTCCAGATACTCAAGCTCATGACAAGGTTTCAAAAATTCGTAAGCTGTTTCCGTTAAAGCTTTTACATCTTTGATACCTGAATTATAACATGATTTTATATTAAATAAAATATTTTTAAGAACAAGAGCCTCTTTTCTTTGTTCTGAATTAAGATACTTATTCCTTGAACTCATTGCCAGACCGTCATTTTCGCGGATTATCGGGCAGGAAATTATTGAGAGCGGAATATTCAAATCCTTAACCATTTTCTTAATAATTATTAACTGCTGCCTGTCTTTTTCTCCGAAAAACGCAAAATCAGGCTGCACAATGTTGAACAACTTGTTTACAACCGTACAAACACCGTCAAAATGCCCTACACGGGATTTTCCGCAGAGTTTGTCCGTGTAAAAATACGGAGGAATCACATAAGTCAAAAAATCATTTGACAGAATATTGCCTTTGCCGTACATTTCTTCCGCTGACGGCGCAAAAACAATATCCACACCTGCTTCTTTGGCAAGTTTTGTATCCTCATCAAGGGTTCTGGGGTATTTTTCGAAGTCTTCACCCGGGCAGAACTGTATCGGGTTTACAAACACAGAAATTACTGTTTTATCGCATTTTTCAACACTCTTTTTAATCAAACTTAAATGTCCTTTGTGAAGCGCACCCATGGTCGGTACAAGCCCGACGGTTAATCCCTGTTTTTTCCACTCTCTTACTTTTTCTCTTACTTCATCTATCCTGTGTAATAACATGATAATCTCACCTCTTTGCGCTGATTATAGCACAAAATATTTCTTATTTTAAAATTTAAATTCTTTTTTCTTCTGCGAATAAAAATCTTCGTAGTAATTTTTGTTTTTATAAAGGCTTTCAAGCTCTTTGCTTCCCGGGCACATCGTTTCTGCCTGCCTGTAATCTGATTCAAACCGGGCTTCATTACCGGTTTTGCGGTTTATATAGGCTCTTATCGCATAATTCCAGCATTCTGGATGTTTGCGGGTTTCTATTAATTTATTTATTATGCCCGTTGCCGTTTTGTAATCTTTTTCAAGAATATGCATAATCGCAACGGTTTGCATTGCCTCAACTCTGCCGCACATATCTATTGCTTTTTCTCTATCTCCTTTGAAAGAATACAACAAGCAAAGGCTTACGGATGAATACTTGTTTTCTTTTATATTGTTTGACGCTTCAAAAGCTTTAATAGCATTTTCACCCTCAAAATACCGCATATAGTATCCGCCGAGTTCTGCCAGCATAAAAGATTTCACTGAAGGCAAAACAGAAGTCTTAACCGACAATTTGTGCATGTTCTCAGCTCTGTCAGCCTCTGCGTTGTTTGCAGCTCCGAGGAACCAGAACGGAAGCCCCAGATACAAAATAATAAAGGAAATAACTATAATTATTGAATGTACGGGATTTATTTTAAACTTTTTTGTTTTATAAAAGTTGACGCCCGTAAATATCATAACAAACAATATTAACAAAACCGCCAGAATTGAAAGCAAAAACATTATTACGATTGTTATAAGCAAATCATCCTGAATCAAAATTTACCCCTCTCTACTTAAAAAACTTCATTTTCTGCAGGAAATTTTCCTGATTTAACGTCTTCATCAAATCGTTTTGCGCAATCGACAATCAAAGCTTTCATATCACCGTATTTTCTTGCGAATTTCGGTGTAAAGTCGCTGTACTTGCCAAAGACATCGTCTGACACAAGAACCTGTGCGTCGCAATATCTGCCAGCCCCGCAGGAAATTGTCGGAATTGTAAGGTTTTCCGTAATGTATTTTGCGCTTTCCTGAGGCACCATCTCCAGAACAACAGAAAAAGCTCCGGCATCTTCAAGCTGTTTTGCCTGTTTTAGGATTTCATCCGCAGCCTCAAGAGTTTTTCCCTGAATTTTGTATCCGCCAAGAGTATTCAAAAACTGCGGAGTGAACCCCAGATGCCCCATTACGGGAATTCCGGTTTCGACAAGTCTTTTTACAACTTGCAGGATATAATCGCTCCACCCTTCAATTTTAACACCGTTTGCGCCGAGTTTAATCATTTCGCCGCAATTTTTGACGGCAGAAGCAATATCTGTATGATAGCTTAAAAACGGCATATCTGTTATCACAAGCGACCTTTTAACCCCTTTTGCGACCGCGCGGGTAAAGATTTTCATCTCTTCAACCCCGACTGAATGCGTTGTTTCATAACCGAGCGCCACCATCGCAAGGCTGTCGCCTATCAATATAACATCAATTCCGGCTTCATCAAGGTATTTTGCGGTTGAATAATCATAGGCCGTTAATACTGAAAACTTTTCGCCGGAATTTTTTAAATTTCTTAAAGTTTTTATGTTTACTTTCTTAATCAATTGAGAACACATTCTCTGTCTTCCTGCTCTTTATTTGAAAAAAAATGAGGTTTCTCTGTTTTGGATTCTTTTCTGAACCAGTAGTAGATTGCCCTTGCAACACGGTTTGAACTGTGTCTTACAAACCCTTCGCGGCTGTCCTCAATGAGTTTTTTGGCAAAAATTCTAACGCCCAATTTCCGCAAATTCTCCACATCTATTTTAACCGGATAAGAACCTGCCTGTTCATATTTCTGCGCCAGATTTGCCGGAATACAGTCGTTGACAAGAACCGCATCAATAATATTTCTGCTGTTTGCGTGCTGCATAAGGGCTTTCACGTGATCAGAAGCTTTGTAGTTGTCTGTTTCTCCGGGCTGAGTCATGATATTACATACATAAATCTTTTTAGCGTGGGATTTTGCAATTTCACGGGCAATTTCATCAATCAAAAGATTCGGGATAACACTGGTGTAAAGACTTCCGGGGCCGAGAATAATCAAATCCGCATCTTTTATTGCCGCAATTACATCAACCAGCGCCCTGCAATTTTTCGGGTCTGTGTAAAGTCTTTTAATTTTGCCATGAGCTTCTGGAATGTTGGATTCACCGTGAATAATTCTGCCGTCCTCCATTTCCGCAACAAGCTTCATATCGTCTAAAGTTGAAGGTAGCACTCTGCCGCGGATTGAAAGAACGTTTGATGATTCCTTAACCGCACGCACCATATCGCCTGTAATTGCGCAAAGTGCCGTCAAAAATAAGTTTCCGAAGCTGTGGCCTTCAAGACCTTCGCCGGATTTGAAACGGTACTGGAAAAGTTTTGTAATCAAATCTTCGTCATCGGCAAGAGCCGCAATACAGTTTCTGATATCGCCAGGAGGAAGAATTCCCATATCTTCTCTGAGCCGGCCTGAGCTTCCGCCGTCGTCGCCGACCGTCACAACCGCCGTAATATTATTTGTAATATGCTTTATACCTTTCAAAAGCATTGACAATCCCGTACCGCCGCCGACAGCAACGATTTTCGGCCCTTTATTGAGTTTGCGGCGTCTGTAAAGCGCTTCAAGAATATTATCGCCGGCTTTTTCAGAATTCAAACCGAGCATAGAGATATTTGTTTTCTGCCAGCCTTTAAAAAATATTCCCGCCCCGAACATTACAATTGCAAATGCCAGCCACTCTGTTGACACTGTCATTGCAACTTTTCTGATAAACATCATTGTGTAGAATACAGGTTTGATATCGCACAGTATCAAAAAACCTATTGTCATCATTAATGCGCCTAAAAAGATCATTGCAAACCAGCGTTTGACCTGCAATCCGGGTATCAGCCACGCTGCATCTTTAGGTATTCTCATACTGTTTTTAAAATTTTTCATATTTACATCCCTGTCTGTTATAGATTTGATAATTTAATTTATACCCAGCCTGACTCGCATACATTTTTGTAATTTACGGGCACCGGCTGGATTATATTGTATGATTCTTTTGCTATTTCTTCAATATTCGGAACTTTTCCGGAAAAATGAATTGTGTCGGCTGTGACAAAAGTTTTTCCGCCTTCTTTGTTCGTAACCTGTGAGTAATTCAGCAGAGTCTTGAGTTTTGAAATATAATCGAAAGCTTTATCGTTATCTTTTGCGGAAAAATCAACCGTTCCGTCAACATTGTAAGTTTTTTCAAGATGCACTTCCTGCGCAACCGGAATATTTACAAATTCGCCTGTTTTTTCGGTTACGTCTCCTGCCGCACCGTAATATACAAGCCATTCGGAACATTTTTTAACAGCTTTTGCTATAGCACAGGCAAAAGTAAAATCCTCAGCCGCACGTTTGTACATCGCACCGTGCGGACGAACATGTTCTATTTCCATCTTGTAGCTTCTGGCAAACGACATTATCGCGCCAACCTGATAAAGAACAAGCGCTTCAATCTCATCTTCGTCTAAGTCCATTGCTCTGTAGCCAAAGCCCTGAATATCGTCATAACCGATATGCGCGCCTACAACGATATTTTTTTCTTTTGCCGCAAGCAGCGCATTTCTAATCGTCATCGGGTCGCCCGCGTGAAACCCGCAGGAAATGTTTACGGAACTTACATAATCCAGAAGCCCGTATTCGGCATTATTCTTATAAACGCCGAAACTCTGCGCCAAATCGCAGTTGAAATCTATATTTTTAATCTGTTTTCTCTCAGGTCTTTCCAGTTGCTGCTGCATAGTTTTTCCTTTGTAAAGTCACTAACTTGATAAAATTATTATACTTACAAAATAATTTAATGCCAGTATCTTTACATAATCTTAACTACGCACGGTAAACATCCGCCAGTTCAAGGAACAGACACTGCTTTGTGTAATGAGCAAGCTGTGCAGAATCCGATTTTGAATACTTTTTCACATTGAAGCAAAAATCGTATTTACTTCCGTCTTTTTTCTTCCGTCTGTCAAAAAACAAATACAAATATCCGTTTGTCAGAACATAATATTCGGATTTAAAATAAACTTCATCTGTCATTTTGTCAATAGAACAAACATTTTCAAAGGGATTTTTGTAGATTTTATTGTCAAAATCTATGTCCTCTTCCTTAAACGGGAAATATTTTATCGCAAGAGCTGTTTTGCGGTATTTGCTGTGATCCCACTTTTTGACAAGGTAATCCGGCATACAGCCGTTTCTGCCGACGAAACTCTGGAATTCCCTCATATCGTAAGTGTTGTACCCCAAAACCATAAAAAACGGATAAATAAGTTTTTCTCTGATTTCTTTTTCCGAAAGCGTTTCAAACTTCTGAAGCGCTGACCCGTTTTTAATCAACGCCATATTCCGGGCAAGCACGCGCCTGTTCAGCTTATATATTACTCTTTTACAGAATATATAAACAAGCCCCGAAACCGTTAAGACTATCAGAAACAGTAAAACTGCAATTTCAACCATACTTAGCTATTATAACTCTGTTTTCAAAAAAAATCTACCCCTTTTTGAAAAATTTTTATATTTATTCACGGAAAAAATCCGCTCCTTTCAGGGAAGCGGATTTTTAAGGTTTAGCAAAAATCAAAAATTACTTAGCCTGAATTTTGTTCAAAGCTTTAGTCAATCTTGATTTTTTTCTGGCAGCTGTGTTCTTGTGCAAAACACCTTTGGAAACAGCTTTGTCGCAGAGTTTGTATGCATTTGACAATGCTGCCTGCAAAGCTTCTTTATCATCTGAAGTGCTCAATTCAAGAACTTTTTTAACCGCTGTTTTTATTGAAGACTTCATTGCAACATTACGAAGTCTGTTTCTTTCAGCGATTAGAATCCTTTTTTTAGAAGATTTAATATTTGCCATTTTAATTTGCCTTTCTTTACTCTTGCGTCCGGTTAATGACTCCGGACAATCCTGAGGATGTGAGTAAATTTATATTAATTGAAAACATATTTTTTTTCAACATGCTTTTATAATTATATTAAATTATTTTAAATATATAAAAAAATAGCTCCGGAGGATTGTATACGGAGTATATAAAAATAATCATTAAAATTTGTAACATTATTCACGAGAATTAGCTCTTGAGGATTATATTTTTTAGTCGTTTGTGGTATATATATTTTTAAGAGAGTTGGATTATAGTTATATAATAATTCACTAATGAGAAGATATGGAGGCAAAGATGTCAGTAGGACAATTCGTATTTATGTTACACAGCCACCTTCCCTATTACAGAAAAGCCGGCATGTGGCCTTTCGGGGAAGAAAACCTTTACGAGTGCATGGCAGAAACTTATGTTCCCCTGCTTAATGCAATCTCTGAACTTTATGAGGAAGGTATTAAAGCAAAACTTACTGTTGGTATTACTCCGATACTGGCGGAACAGCTTAATGATGAACACCTGAAACACGGGTTTGTCAAATATTTGGATTCCAGAATTGCTCAGGTATCAAAGGATCTTGAACGATATCCGGATCCGAAAGTCGCTCACTCTCAGCACCTGAAATACCTTGCTAAATACTATTTTGACTGGTTCAACCACATCAAAGATTCTTTTGTTAATAAATACGGAATGGACTTAATTGCACAATTCAAAAAATATCAGGAGCTCGGTTGTATTGAAATCACAACCTCGGGCGCTACACACGGTTTTTCACCGCTGCTTGCAACTGACAGCAACCTGAATGCCCAGTTCAAAGTAGGTTCAGATACAACTAAACGCCTGTTCGGCAAAAAAGCCTGCGGCTGCTGGCTGCCTGAATGCGCTTACAGACAAGGTTATGAATATGTAGGCAAAGACGGGCAGAAACACTGGCGTCCTGCTATTGAAGTAACGCTGCAGAATAACGATATAGAATACTTCTTCACCGAATCTCACGTTATCGAAGGCGGAAACTCAATCGGAAACAGACGTGTAATAGGGGTTTACGGAAATATTGAATATATTCCGCTTCCGGATAGACCGGCAACTGGTTATGACACATATTCTGCTTACTGGCTTCCTGATGCACAGGTTGCGGTTATGGGAAGAAACGACAGAGCCGGTTATCAGGTCTGGTCTGCCGCTGACGGATATCCGGGTGACGGCTGCTTCAGAGAATTTCACAAAAAAGACGATAAATCTGGCATGCACTACTGGAGAATAACTTCTCCGACTACAGATTTAGGCGACAAAATGCTTTATGATCCGGTGCTTGCCCTGAACAAAGTAAACGAAAATTCCGACCACTATACAACTCTGATTTATCACATGCTTAATGATTACAAAAATGCAACAGGTAAAGAAGGGTTAGTCATGGTATCTTTCGACACAGAACTTTTCGGACACTGGTGGTTTGAAGGCGTTGAATTTATCAAACAGGTTATCAAAAAATTCGCAACTTACCTTCCGGAAGTTGAAAGAATGACTGCAGGCGAATATATTCACACCTACCCGCCCAAAGAAGCTATCCAGATTCCTGAAAGCTCATGGGGGCAGGGCGGTCACTTCTACGTATGGAACAACCACCTGACTGAATGGATGTGGCCTATTATCCATGCCTGCGAAAAACGTATCAACAGAATTGCGGATCAGTATCCTGAAATTCCGGAAGATAAGCTTCTGCATAGAGCCTTAAATCAGATGGCAAGAGAAAATCTGCTCCTGCAAAGTTCTGACTGGCCGTTCCTGATTACAACATGGCAGGCTAAAGACTACGCAACAGACAGATTCAGAGAACACGTCGACAGGTTTGAAAAAATCTGCGACATGATCGAAAGCGGCAATATCGACGACAACGAACTTAAGAAAATCGAAAGTATCGACAACTGCTTCTCTGATATTGATTACAGGGTTTATCAGTCGATTGAAGAAGGCGTAATTCCGCAGCAATCTAAG
Organism: Candidatus Gastranaerophilales bacterium; assembly: GCA_944322665.1. GTDB lineage: Bacteria > Cyanobacteriota > Vampirovibrionia > Gastranaerophilales > Gastranaerophilaceae > Scatenecus. The sequence goes on from CALUPM010000006.1 coordinate 43,625, forward strand.
AAACTGGCACCTTTATATGCCGACTAAAATCTCACAAACTAAACAAAATTTAAAGCTCCCTCAAAAAGGGAGCTTTTTAAAATTTAAATTACGCCAATCTTATAAATCCTGCAGATTTGTCTTTCTTCTTATAAATTAACTCCGGATACCCTAATCTTAGAATTTCAATATCATATTCATTTAAATCTAAAGGTTCGGATAATTTAAAAGCTAACGATGTATCCTTATTAATTTTCAATATTTTCGCAAATTCGTTTTTATATCTGGTTACAATATCTCTCATTCTGCCGGAAATCCCGAGCCAGGGATCAATTATCAAACTTTCGGAAGGCTTGATGCCATCTTGATCTACAGGATTTTTTGAAACCATTAAAACCGTATGATCCAGCTTGTTTCTTGAATCTACAGACATTATTCTTTTTGGATTTGCTTCAGCAAAAGAAAGTCTGTAGCAATTCTTAACCCCGTTCATTTTTGCAATCATTTCAGCCAGTGAAACACTTTCCGAACAATTGCCTACTTTATGAACAACTGCCGAATATAAAACTTCTTTCAAAAACTTGTAACCCCGCTTCAAAAAATGTCTGTCTGCCCTATCTTCCTGTAGCTGCAACGATTTGTTCATCAAAAATTCCATATAATTTTTGTTATTTAATATTCTCTCCGGATTTGAATAATAAACATGTGTTGGTGAAATCATCGGAAATTCCGACTTTACCTTGCGGCAAACCCAGTCAGCCTCTCGTAAAAACTGTCTTGAGCCTCCGAATGATATTGTATTATTGATATTTTGCATTATTTTCTCCTTCTATCCTATCAAATCTTTATGTTTTAATGTCAATTTTTCTAGCTCATACGGTTGGATTCTAACTGTATCGGTATCAAATAAAGTAAGTCTAAAATTTTCATTATATCCGTTTATAAATCGCTTGAAAATACCTTTATATTTTAAAAACCCGTTCTGAACAAAATCCGCAAACCCGAAAAGCGGATCAATCAAAATACTTTTACCGTTGTGCTTAAATTCAACAGCAACATGGTCATACCTAACTTTTTTTCCGGTAATATCGCTCACACCGCCAAGTTGCACCAATTTGACATCATCAAAATTTTTATTTTTGCATTTCAAATAAACAATATCTGACAAATCTCCGCAATTAGCACTTTTCAAGACTTTTAGTTTATTAATAAGCACATCATAATAATCATAAGCAGTATCTGTATATCTTGTAGCAGCTCTCAACTCATCTAATTTTGACCAGTATGAAATAAATGCACGATAATGTTCCATCGGCTGATGATACTGGTTCCATGCTAGATAAGGAGATACATGCGGGAAATTAGAATTCACATTTCTGCAGATTTTATCAGCCTCTTTAATAATAGAAGCACGTCCTGAAAAATTTAAAGAAGGGGTAAATTTAGTATCCATAATAATACTAAAACAGAAAATATATTTTTTTGCCAGAGCTATTGCAATTTTTTTTTGAGCATTTTATAATAAAAAATGTCGAAAGGGCAGAAAGGGGCAAAGAAGACATCCAGCTCCGGAAAACCTGCAGACGAAAACCGGATTGGCGGCACTAATTGATATAAGACATCTGCCGCGGTTAAAATGAATTAATCTAAACATTTATAAAGACGGTATTTAATAAAAAAGGAAGCCGATTTATAAAATAAAGAAAAGATATGATTCAGAAATTGAAAACAAAATACGGGAGCGTAGCTCAGTTTGGTTAGAGCGCATGCCTGTCACGCATGAGGTCGCGAGTTCGAGCCTCGTCGTTCCCGAA
>CALUPM010000007.1 GCA_944322665.1 Candidatus Gastranaerophilales bacterium
AGTATTTTTTTTAGAAACAAACCCTTCAACTTTTCAACCATTCACCCTTTCAACCCCCTTCACTCTTCACCCTTCACCCTTCACTCTGATAAGAACTTATCGCCTTATCGCCTTGCAGTCCTATCGCCTTCCAAAACGAAACCTCCTAGCGCCCTAGTGCCTTAAAGCCTTAGTATCTTTTTCCAGAAACAAACCATTCATCCGTTCAACTTTTCAACCTTTCAACTCTCCTCACACTTCACACTTCACTCTTCAGACCCCTCACCCGAATTTGTAAGTTCGCATTTGCTCACTAACAAATTCTACCCTCTCCCACAAGGGGAGAGGGGATTATTTTACGTAAAGGACTTATCGTCTTAACGTCCTAACGTCTTTTCGTCTTTTTCAGAAACAAACCATTCAACTTTTCAACTTCCCTCACCCTTCACCCTTCACTTTGATAAGAACTTATCGTCTTATCGCCTTTATCAACTTCCCTCACTCCTCACCCTTCACCCTTCACTTTGATAAGAACTTATCGCCTTATCGCCTTTATCAACTTCCCTCACTCCTCACCCTTCACCCTTCACTTTGATAAGAACTTATCGCCTTTTATCTTTTCCGACTTCATGGTATTTTATAGAAAAGGAGAAAATATGGCTGATAAAATAATTATTTTTTCAGGGAAACAATATTCGGGAAAAGATACTGCAGCAAAGATTATGCTGGAGGCAATGCCGGATTACAGACGCTGCGCAATGGGCGATATAATAAAGATTACATACGGCAAAGAAAAAAATCTTTCTTATGAAGAGATTGAAAAGAACAAACCAATCTATCGTCAGGATTTGATTAATCTCGGCAATTGGGGGAGAGCACAGGATCCTGATTACTGGCTGAAGAAAATTCTGGAGCAGGATGGGAATATTATTGTAACAGATGTGAGAGTTCCGCATGAATACGAGGTTTTTAAGGCGGCAGGCGCTGTTACAATAAGGGTAGAGGCTTCACACGCAACCAGAAGCAAAAGAGGGACTTTAGTCGGAGAAACCGACATTACAGAAACAGGGCTTGACCATATTAATGACTGGGATTTTATAATCGACAACAACGAAGATTATGAAAATTTGAAATCTGAAGTTTTAAAAATTGTAAAATTTCTCGCTGCTAAATAACAACATTTTTGCTTTTTGTTTTTTGATTCAAAAAAAAAGAAACAAAAAGGAGAAATAAATGGACATTGCCTCAAACAATCAGATTTCATTCCGCGCGAAATTCGCAGTAAGTGCACTCAACGAAAAATACAAAAACGGACTAAAAAACGTTTGTCCAATCTTTGAAGAAATGACAAAAGAACATACAGGCAGACTGAGTCTTGTGGAAGATTTGAATAACAAACGTTACATTTTCAGACTTGGAAGAGGTCATATTTATGAAATAATTCAAAGACCGCAAACCGGATACCCGTCAAAAGAGTGGCTTTCTAATTTTATGGCATTAGAATCGGATAAGGAAAAGGCAGGAATTCTTGCGAAAATATTTGAAACCCTGCAGCTTATTCCGAAACAATATGACAAAAAATGGGCGGATAAGGAATTTCGCACTCAATTATTAAACAAAATTAATGAAAAGCTGGGTGATGACAGCTATAATATTTCGCACATGTTTGAACCAATAGGACAGACTTTTCAATTTGAACGTTTTTGTTAAAAAAGAGACTTATATAGCAAATTACACAAATATTATAAAAAGAGCGTCATTCTGAGGGCTTTAGCCCGAAGAATCTCCTTGCTTTTTCTGGGGATCCTTCGCCTTTGCACTCGCGATAAACGGGTACAGCTAACGCCTTTCACACGCTGCTCGTGCGGCTCAGGATGACGCTGTTTTGAAATTATTTGTGGAATTTGATATATTAGTCCACTAAAAAAAGAGGATTTAAAAATCCTCTTTTTTGATTTTATAGAATAAAGTCTACACCATACCCTCTTTAACAGCTTTCACCGCAGCCTGCACTCTGTCATTTACGCACATTTTCTGAAGGATTGAACAAACGTGAGCTTTTGCAGTATGAACACTAACGATAAGTTCTTTAGCAATTTCGGTATTACTTTTACCTGTAACAAGATGTTTGAGGACTTCAAACTCTCTTTCAGTCAGCGGAACTCTTCCTTCACCGTGGGATTTGTTCGGCAGAAATCCGATGTTCTCAACTTTCGGAAAAGCGTTGAGGGCTAGCTGTGCAACAACCGGATCAATCCAGCAGACGCCTATAGACACATCTCTCACGACATCCGCAAGTTTTTGAGGATCAATGTCTTTCAAACAGTAAGCACTTGCGCCTGAACTTAAAGCAGCAACAACTTCTTCTTCTCTGTCATGTGAAGTCAGAGCTATGATTTTAATTGCAGGCGAGAACTCTTTAATTTTAATCATGGCTTCGATTCCGTTCATTCCGGGAAGCCCTAAATCCATTAAAACAACATCAGGTTTATATCTTTCAATAAGTTTAAGACCCTCAACCGCATCTTCGGATTCCGCAACAACATTTAAATCAGAATTTTCATTAAGCGCGCATCTTAAGCCTACCCGCGTAAGTTTAAAATCTTCTACGATTACGATATTAATAACCGTATTTTCAACACTTGTTTGTACTTCTGTTTGATTTTTAACTGACATTTTTCACCTCTCTTTTTTAATAATAAAATTTACCTGATGTCTACATGACTATTAAAAAATGACAAAAAGAATTAATCCATTACCCTGTTAGCTAATATTGTAAAAAATACAATTAATCTCAGGGCATGTTTTTTGAATTTTGTTGTGCTATACTCGGGATATATACAAGAAAACGGAGAGCATTTTCATGTTTGAATTTTTATTTGGAAAAAAAGAAACAAAAATCCCCGGAGAAAAACAAATAAATGATATTTTCTCTAAACTTTCATCCCACTATGGTGTTGAAAAAATTTCGACAGAAAGAAAAAATTACCTTAGAAATATAATGATAAAAAACGGGTATTTAAATTATCCATACATTAAAGCGCTGGAAGAACTTACACCTGCGGAAATTCTTTACGCACTCCAGTTCAAATGGATAGACAATCATATATTTAATGATGGCAGATTTCGTTTTGACAATGACAAAATAAGCCCGCTTGCACGCGATAATGTTAAAAATTCAAACTGGATAAAAAAAGAAGGGCATGACATAAAGCTTATAAACCTTGCATGTTTGAAAGACGGGAATAAAACAAAAGAAACAGGCAAATTTATGGACTGGCTGCGCCAGCTTTTGATACTTCCGACAGGAAATCCTGCAAATGATATTTATAACACAACTATTTATTTAATACCGTTTCATCCGAGAGAATTCGGCTGTGCATATCTGCCAAGAAGCAGCGAAGTCAGTGAAAATCTTTTTGATAAAGAAATTTTTGAGCTTACGGGGCTGGATGCAAAAGGTCAGGTCCAAACTTTTATTAAGTTAGCCCAGCTTGCGGGGCACCCTGTGATTTATGATATTCTTCCGCAGACAGGAAGGTTTTCAAAAGCAGTTCTTGCAAATCCTTCAATTGCAAGATGGTATGATGTAAATAACCTTCTTGAAAATCTTCACTCATACACGGATTCACTTGTTGAAAACCGTTCGGGTGAAATTTTTAAAGAGCTTGAAAAATCAAACATTACAAACTGTGACAGAGAAGATCTCGAAGTCGTAAAAAATATTTATAAACAGCGGCTTGACGGAGGGGCAGGAGAACTCAGCGAACATTATCAAAAAATTTACGATGCTTTTGAAAGTATCCTCGACGCTTACAAGAAGAAGCTGTCTGACGAAATGCTGAAGAAAAATTCTCAGATAAAAATTCACAAAAGAGTAACTGAAATTGTCGCAGAAACACTTAATGTAAAAGCCGGTACAAAACTTAACGAAGACGACATAACAAAACAAATTGATATTATTCAAAAACTCATTGAAAAGGGGCTATGGCCGGCCCCCGGAGGCGCATGGTGCTCTGCGGGCGTGCCTGTTTTTGACAAAATGAGCGAAGGCAGAGATTATCCCGTTTTCAAACACTACAACTACAAAGGAGAAGATGTTTCGTATTTTGCAAATCTGGACTGCCAGACACCTTACTATTTTGCATATCTGGAAAACGGAACTTTCAACGAACCTGTTATTAATTATTTTATAAATTACATGAAAGACCTTCAAAAATGCTACAACTTTGACGGTTTCAGGGTTGATCATATTGACCATATTGTAGACAGAATTTCGGAAAAAGACGGCAAACCCATAAGCTACAGGGCGCCGAGATACGTTTTGAACAAACTCAACTCCGCAATGAAAGCAAAAATTCCTTACTTTGGAACGCTTGCCGAATATATGCTCTGGGATGACTTTTTGAAAGAATACCACGAAGATATGAACTTTGACCTTTTATGGGGTAATGATATTGTTTCCCAGTCAAGCAAAACTCCGGAACAAATTCTTGAGGATAACAACCATCTTTCCAACTACAACGTCAAGTTGAAAAGCAAAAACAAACTTGCAATCCTGAAAACTTACAACAATCAGGACGGAGAATTCAGAAGCATAGACCGATATCCCGGACAGCTCGGAGAAGCAGGAGCATTATATAAATGGTTCAAATACAAATTTCTTCCGGGCGGAAAGTTTGCGCAAAGACCGGTTCTATACGTTGACGGAGATGAAAGCTTCACGAAAACCGGAATTGAAAGCGTAATCGGAGAAGAAATTTCAATGGCGCGCGGATACAATTACGATTTTTACAAAAAATTTGACGCAATAGACAGATTTGTAAAAAATCACAACATCATAACAGACGGCGAAGCGCAGATTATATTGCAGGAAGAGGACGGTTTTGCAGCATGGATAATTTCAAAAGAGCCGATGAAAAACGCTTTTCTGGTAATATCAAATTACAAAAATCCCGAAGAAAAAATAACAAAACAGGATGACAACGGAAATTCATACGCGGAAATCGTACACGGAACCCCAGTTGAAAATAAAAAAATCTGTCTGCCCGGAGAATTCAAAATCAAATCCGAATTTGCTATTGACGGGGAAGATTTTGTAAAAAGCAAATACAAAACAACGGACAATACGATTTCAATAGACAGGCTTGAACCCGGAGAATTCAGAGTTTTCGGGATTGAAAAAGGCTGATTTTTTGTAAAAATTATTTAAAATATTGCGCTATAACAGACTTTGAGCTATCCTGTTGTTATGATTAAGCAGCTCAGGATAAAGGATTATATATTAATAGACGAATTGACGGCGAATTTTCATCAGGGTCTGAACGTCATAACAGGTGAAACCGGCGCCGGCAAAAGTATCCTGATCAGCGCAATTGACCTTGCGTTTGCTCCTAGAATTTCTAAGGAAGTCATAAAAAACGGATGCGAAAAAGCGGTTATTGAACTTACTATTGAAAATAAAAAACACGACTTAAAACAGATTTTTGAAGAAAACGGAATTGATGATTTTGGCGAAGAAATCACGCTTTCAAAAGAGATTACCCGTAACGCCGTAAGAACCCGCGTGAACGGAACGCTTGTCAATCAGGATCTTATAAAAACTTTAAGAACGCTGTTTCTGGACATACATTCACAGCACCAGACTTACTCATTTTTGCAGCCAAAATACCACATAACGCTTCTGGATACTTATGCAAAAGAGGTTTACGGCGCAAAACTGGAGGAATATAGAAAACTTTATTCCGAATACACTGCCCTCAAATCACAGCTTGAAAAAGCTAAAAATTCAGCAGATGTCACGGAAAACCAGATTGAATTTCTAAAATTTCAGGTGAGCGAAATTGAAAACGCTGAAATTCAATCACAATCAGAAGATGAAGATTTAACCTCCGAACTGGAAGTTCTTGAAAACGCAGAGAAATTGAAAGAACTTACAGGCTCTTCTTACTGGGCAATAAACGGGGACGACGGCTCAATACTGGAGGGGCTTGGCAAAATCAAACAAAATATCTCAAAAGCCGCCTCTTTTGACAGCAAATTGAATGAAGTTGAACAGAATTTGATAGAATGTATTGAAAATCTTCATGACCTGTCGGCAGAATTAAGAAACTACAGCCAGAATCTTGACAACGACACGGAAAGATTAAATGAAATTCAGGAAAGGCTGTTTCTTCTGGACAAACTTAAGCGCAAATACGGCGGAACGCTTGAAGCAGTTCTTGAAACTTATCAAAAATTAGCACAGGAGCTTTCCTCAATCGAATTTTCAACAAAAAACATTGAAGAACTTGAAGGGCTGATAGATAAGGCTGAAAAAACACTTTTTGAAAAAGCTAAAGAAATCAGCGAACACAGAAAAAATTATGCAAGCGTTTTGTCAGTTTACATTCAGGAGCGTCTTGCAAAACTTGAACTGCCGAAAGCCAGATTTGAAATCGCAGTAGGAGAAAAGCCGCTATCACCTGACGGAATTGACGACATTGAATTTTTGATATCAACAAATGTATCCGAGGATTTAAAACCGCTAGCGAAAGTTGCCTCGGGCGGCGAAATTTCCAGAGTAATGCTTGCGATAAAATCAATTTTTGCGCAAACTGACGACATTGATACGGTAATATTTGACGAAATAGACACAGGAATTTCCGGCAAAGCCTCCCAGAGCGTTGCAGACGAAATTCTGGAGCTTTCTAAATTCCATCAGATAATCCTGATTACCCATCAGGCAATAATAGCCTCAAAAGCCGACAAACATTTTTACGTCAGAAAATCACAGGCTGATGAAACAAAAGTTGAAGTTTATGTTCTCACCGGCGACAACAGGATTAAGGCTCTTGCAGAACTTGCAGGCGGCGACATAAACGAGCAGTCTATAGAGTTTGCAAAATCCCTAATCGAAGCTTAAGGTTCAAAAGATTTGACTTTTTGGCGCAAGCCCTCAAAGAGGGCTTGCGCCTTCACAATAACCAGAAAGAAAACCGGCAAAAGCCGGCCGCGAACAATAATCAATCCTCGATAAAATCCTTAAAATGCCACAACTCCTTTTTCTCTCTGATTTTAGCAAGAGCAATATCTTCAAGCTGTCTGATACGCTCTTTTGAATACCCCATCTCACGCCCGAGCTGCTCCAGCGTCATGGGCGTACAGCCGTTTACTCCGAACCTGTAATTTATAATCTTCTTTTCTCTTTCGTCAAGCGTCTTTAAAAGATGATTGACAGAACCTTTCAGAGTATTATTTTTTGTCTGCTCGTCAGGAGAATTGTATTTTTTATCCTGAATGTAATCCCCGACATTCAAATCATCAGTCACAGGAGTTTCAAGACTTATCGGCTCTTTAATTATTGATTTTCTGATAGCTGCAAGTTTTTTAGGTGAAAGCCCCATTTTTTCAGCAACCTCATGATCGCCCGGTTCACGCCCCAGTTCAAATGAAAGCATCGTAAAAACCTTCTTGTATTTTCTTATTTTATCCGCCATGTGAACAGGAATCCTGATAGTCCTTGAATTGTTTGAAATTGCCCTTATAATCGTCTGCTTTATCCACCACGTTGCATAGGTCGAGAATTTAAAATTCTTTGAATAATCAAACTTTTCAGCCGCTTTGATAAGCCCTAAAGACCCTTCCTGCACAAGATCCATAAACAAAACCCCCTGCCCGATATAGCGTTTTGCAATGCTTACAACAAGCCGCAAATTTGCCTGAATAAGCTTTCTCTTTGCAATATCAGCCTGAGAAGGCTTGCCCTCCTTAATCTGACGTCCCAAAACTTTTTCTTCTTTTGAAGAAAGCAGTTTAACTTTCCCGATATCTTTCAGATACATCTGCAAAAGGTCGTCCTCATTTGCGATGGAACTGAAAGTTTTCGGCTCGGTATTCATTAATTCTTCATCGTCACCGGATGTAATATCTTCCTGCAAATATTTATTTTGAAAATCTTTGAACAAATTTTCACTATCTTCCCTTAACTCAACGTTCAAACTCATTGAAATATTTTCCTCTCTTCCAGCTAAATACTACAATTTCAATGACGGAGAATTACGGAAAAAGTTGCATTTGAAATACAAAAAAAAGACTATTATAAGAAACAAAAAAAGACAGGTTTTAACCTGCCTTTTTATTTGGGCATGAAGAGACTCGAACTCCCACGCGGTTAGCACTAGTTCCTAAGACTAGCGTGTCTACCATTCCACCACATGCCCATATATTTAGGTTTTATCAATCCTTAAGGATTGAGGCGTGTCTACCACCTCTCGCAAATTGATACTCAATCAATTTGCTCGGCAGAGTACCACATGCCCATATATTTAGTTTTGATCAATCCTTAAGGATTGCGCTAATTCAAAAATATCCTAACATCATCTGATTGTCAAGGTTTTTGTTTGCCAAAATTTTCAGGATGGGCTGAATTTGACAAAATTATTTCGTAATACTCGTTTTTGTCAATATTTACGCCCATTGTGCGCGTGTCACAGTATTTTTTCTTTTTCTTATTTAATAATTTTTTGTAATCGCCTGACATAGCTTTATTATATTACAAAATCTTAAAATGCCGCTTGCAAAAATTTATTCTTTGAGATACGATTAAATTTGCGAACGTGCGCCGGTGTGTTTTTGTGTGGAAAAAGCGTTCTTCACCGGTTAAGGAATTTAAAAAGTACGAAATATAAACTTATAAAGGAAAAAGAAATGAACCCTATTATTGATGAATTAGAAAAAGCTTACATGGAAAAAGAAGTTCCGGATGTGAACCCCGGCGATACAGTTAAAGTTTTCGTAAGAATTATCGAAGGCAACAAAGAAAGAACTCAGGCTTTCGAAGGTACTATTATTAAAAAACACGGCGAAGGCATTAACAAAACCATTACTGTTAGAAAAGTATTTCAGGGTGTCGGCGTTGAACGTGTTTTCTTAATGCACTCACCCAGAATTGAAAAAATCACCCTCCTCAGACGCGGTGATGTCAGACGTTCTAAACTCTACTACTTAAGAGAACGTTCAGGTAAAGCTACTCGTATCAAGGAAAAAATTGAAAAAAGATAAAATTCATATTAACTGGTATCCCGGACACATAGCAAAAGCTGAAAAAAAGCTTAAAGAACAGTTGTCACTTGTGGATGCAGTGATAGAAGTACTTGATGCAAGAATTCCGCTCTCAAGCGGTTACAAAAATATTGCGGGGCTGTTGAAAGACAAGCCCCGTTTAATTTTGTTCAACAAATCCGACCTCGCCGATAAAACAAAACTTGAGGCGTTTGCAAAAAAAATAGAAGCTGATTCAGGGTTTCCGGTAATTCTTTCTGATGCCAAAAACTCTAAAGATTTAAACCGGATAATAAAAAAAGTAGTAGAAATGTCAGAGCCGCGAATTCAGGCGATAATGCAAAAAGGACTTCTTCGCCGCCCGGCGCGCGTTATGGTTGTAGGAATGCCGAATGTCGGAAAATCAAGCATTATAAACAAACTTACACGCTCATCAAAGACCAAAACCGGCGCAAAAGCAGGTGTCACACGCCAGCAGCAATGGGTGAGAATTAACCCGCAGCTTGAACTACTCGACACCCCCGGGATTATCCCGATGAAGCAGGAGGATCAAACTATAGCTCTAAAACTTGCCTTTGTAAATTCGGTGTCAGAAAACGCCTACTCAAATATCGCGGTCGCGCGCGAACTTCTTGAAATATTAAACGAAAAATATCCCGATGTTGTAAGAGATTACTATAATCTTAAAGACGAAGAACTTTCTCTTGAAAACATCTCTCAATCGCGCAACTGGCTGAAAACCGGAGGAGAGCTTGATTTGGAGCGTACGGCAATTTACGTTTTAAGAGATTTCAGGGACGGAAAAACCGGCAAATTCGTGCTTGACGATATTGAAGAATAATTTTTGACACGGCGGAGCGCGCAGGAAAAACAAAAATGAAAAATACGGTTAAAACAGAATTAACAGCAGATTCGCACATAATAAAACTTTTTGCACATGACGTATATTACAAAAATCATGTGATAATCGGCACGGACGAAGCCGGCAGAGGCCCTGCTGCAGGCGGAGTTTTTGCCAGTGCTGTTTGTTTTAACAAACGATCAAGAGAACTGGTCGAAAAACTATCAATTCTCAACGACAGCAAACAGCTTTCAAAAAAGAAACGCGAACTTCTCTATGACATAATAAAAGAAAATTCAATCAATTCGACAGTTTGCATAGAAGTTGATGAGATTGAAAAGATTAACATACTTAACGCCTCCTTAAAAGCTATGAAACTTGCAGTCGAGAATGTATTAGAGCTTGCGGCAAGAGAAACCGGCTTGAATTACAAAAGCTTCTTTGTACTTGTTGACGGAAACAAAAGGATAAAAGATTTTGACTTATGTTCGCAAAAATGGGTTGTAAAAGGGGATTCTCAATCTGCCTCAATTGCGGCGGCAAGTATTTTGGCAAAAGTGTCCCGCGACAGATATATGGAGGAGCTGGACAGAGAATTTCCTGAATACGGCTGGGCAAATAACGCAGGATATTTGACAAAAGAACACATCCAAGCTATAGATAAATACGGGATGTGTAAATATCATAGACCTTCATTTTTAAAGAAACACTTCGCAAAGCAAGAGCAATTGAGTTTATTTTAATTTAAACTTCAAACAAGGAACGCAATCTTGTTTCAATATCTTCTTCATCGAGATCCTGCGTAATTTTATTCAAATCAATCGCCATCTGATAGTAATGCGCTGCGTCATTAGTAAAACCCATCTGCTGGCTTGCACGGCCTGCATTGAAGTATGCCAGAGTGTAGCTCGGATTAAGTTCAATCGCCTCTTCAAAATATTCCAGAGCTTCTTCTGCGTCCATCAGTCCGTCAAGGTATAAAATTCCGAGATTGTTATGGGCAAATTCATTTTCCGGATTGAGTTCAATCGCTTTGTGGTATGAAACAAGAGCTTCTTCAAGAAAATCGTTTTCCCATAGAGCAATTCCGCATTTTGAATAACCTCTGTAATCGTTCGGATTCAGAGTAATTGCGTCGCAATATGTTTTAATTGCCTTCTCAAGATCATACTGCGCCATATAAATATCACCTAGCGCAAGATATATGTCATAATTATTAGGGTCAAGTATAATTCCCGCCTGATAAGTTGCAACTGCGGCTTCAAGATTACCCTGCACCTCGCCGTAGATTGAGCCCAATGCCTGACAAACAATTGAAGTCCATTCACTGTCAGGATTTAATTCAATTGCGCGTTTGTAGTGTTCCACGGCATCGTCATAAAGTTCGGCTTTTGAATAGGCATAAGCCAGAGAATTGTTATAGAAAGGATTATCCGGACATTCGTCAACCGCAAGCTTGAATGCGCTGATTGAATTTATTTTATCCTCTTTTCTCAGATAAAGATGACCGAGTTCGTAATAAATCTGTGCCTTGTTTTCTTCAAAAGAAAGAAGCTTTTCATAGCAGTCAATGGTTTCGTCAGTATTTTCGGGGAAGTAAGTCTGCAGAACGGTTGCAAGCTTTACAAGCACGTCGCGGTTTAAGGGATTAACTTCAAGCACCTGCCTGTAACAGTCCACTGCCATATCAAGCTCGTTGTTTTTAAGAGCAAGATCACCCATTTTGTTATAAAAAATATCACTGTGATTTGTAGTCGAAACAGCTTTTTTATAAATATTTTCAGCCATCGGATAAAGCTTGAATTTCTCAAGAAACTTTCCTACTGTATTATAAGTAAAGACTGAAAAATCATCCGACATACTTTTGCAGAACATTTTTATACTGGGTCTATCCCACGCCAGCATAACAGTTCCAGATAGAAAATAATACAAAAAACTTAAATAGTCGGAAGCGTTTGCTGATTTTGAATTGATTTTCTGCAGGATTGACTGAGAAAGTATAAGCCTCGGGCGTGCTGAATTTAGTTTGCCCATCTTAATAGCTGACTTGAACTCTTTTTCTGCAGAATTAAAATCCTCGGCCATTTTCATGAAGAAACCGGTGTACATGTGCGCATTCATGTTTTTAGGAGCGAGTGACACCGCAGTTTTACACTGCTCTATTGCTGTATCAAGACTTATCTGCCCCTGCTCAAACATAAGACTTGCAAGCCTGTAATATGCTTCCGGCATAGTCGGATCAAGTTTTACCGCATCTATATAAAATTCTATTGCCTCGTTAAGATCGTGTGTATTTTGTCTTATTAAATATCTTTCGTGTGCAACACGGGCTTTTTCCAGTGAATTTCTGGCTTTTTCGGCATTGTTGTTATTTGTTGCCAACTCTGGCTGTGCAAGAATTTGTTCTGACATTACGAGCTCCATATAAGATGTATAATAAATTTTTCGTCATATATATATTAAACTTTATCCAACTATTTAAAAATCGTATAAATGTACCAGATGAAAGAATAATTTATACTAAAGTTGGAATCAAATATATGTAAACTGCATATTTAAAATTATTTTGAATAGCAAAAAAAATATTTACATGATTTATATATAATATGAAAATTCAAATACTAAGCACATTCAACACATACCCGAAAACTCAAAAAAATACAGAACCTGCCCGCCAGTATTATACAGCTTTAAAATTATATTCTGGCAACGATGTTTCATTTTGTTCATCTAATAAAATGTATAGTAATAATTATTATGAAGCTGTTAATTATCTAAATTCTCAAAAAATAAAAGGAACCATTAAAGATATAAACGACCTTGACTTAGATAAATTAAACGGCATACAAGAAGGACTCAAAACTTTTGAAAATCTAAACATTAAGCAAATATTTTTTGTATTAAGAGACTTAATTGCTATTAACATAAACAGAGGCTGCGAAAGATTTTGTGCTCATTGTATTCTTGATAGTCTGCCTCCGCAAAAAAATAATGACAAATATGCAAGCACGATTGCATTTGAAGATTTTACAACACTTCTAAATGATATAAAAGAGCTTAACACACGTTTGGGCACTAACATAATATCAAACAGAAATGCAGTGCCGCTTATTCTATTTTTTGATTCTGACAGCATAAAAACAACACTAAAAGATAACAATAATAATGAATACAATGCAGCTCAACTAAATCACATGCAATTCAGCGTTACGCAGAAACCCGGTGTAATTGATACTCATGGCTGGGATCCAGGAAAAGAGCCTGAACTGCAAAAAAGAGCGGAAGACATTGTTAAGTATTTTTCTTCCGCTGAAAATCAACAGGAATTATTTAGACTAAACATCTCTTTAAACCCTTTTGACAAATTAAACCAGGAAGCCATACGCGCTGAAATAAACAAGGACTTTGAAAAGGCATTATACAAAAGACTTGAATATGCCTATCGTATAGCAAATATATTTTACACATTTACTCCAATTGCTGAGTCAGATAAGGTTACAGTAATTCAGTGTATTGCAAATGAAAATGATAAAAATACTATTGAAGAAATAAAATATTATGGCAAAAATGCTCAGTATGAAATAGATAAAATGGTAATCAGAATATTGGAAAAATTATACGAAGACGATTTTTCTACGGAGAGAAAATACATTAAAACCGAAACAGACATTGAAAAATATCTCTTAATTTGGGGTAAAAAAATATTCGGTAGAATGAGATATGCAAGCAGACTGGGCAGAATGAGCCAGTTTTATAAAGACAAAAATGAGCTGGAAGAGAGAGCAGAAAGTGCCCGGGAAATTATGGATATAATCCAAAATAAAAAAACTCTTGCACCTGATGAAGAAAGCGAGATAGTTGATTATAAAAAGCCAATAAGAGGTTCCCTCCTTTCAGGATTGATTGATGTAAACGGGAAATTCTATGTTTTTAAAGATCCAGTTTCAATCCCTACAGAAATTCAATTGAATTACAAAAATAAAAATAAAATAACAAGAAACCCTGCAAGAGGACTTGAAAAATTTTTCCTTATTACAAATAAAATTATTAATTCTTTAAAAAAATACTAGAAGAAGATTTGAAAATAAGGGCTGCGCAAGTTCAGCAATACACCAATAATTATTTTATTTTGTATTTTTTTCGTGTTAAAATAAAACAGCAGAAAAAGATTAAACAAAAGAGGATTTAATACATTATGAAAATGTCGAAATTGTTTGTACAGACTCTAAGAGAATTTCCGTCGGACGCTGAAGTTGTTTCACACAAAATGCTCGGACGCGCTGGATTCATAAAAAAGCTTGCCCCCGGGGTTTACACATATATGCCCCTGATGTGGAGAGTTTTAAAGAAAGTTGAAAATATAGTAAGAGAAGAAATGGACAGAGCCGGCGCACAGGAACTTTTGATGCCATTTGTTCAGCCGAAAGAACTCTGGGAAGAATCCGGAAGATGGGAAGTTTACGGAAAAGAGCTTATGCGCCTGAAAGACCGCCACGACAGAGATATGTGCCTGGGGCCGACTCATGAAGAAATTATAACCTCTGTTGCCCGTGACGCTCTTAAATCTTACAAACAACTGCCGGTAAACCTTTATCAAATCCAGTCAAAATTCCGCGACGAAATCCGTCCGAGATACGGACTTTTAAGAGGCCGCGAATTTATAATGAAAGACGCCTACAGCTTTGATGTTGATGAAGAGGGGCTTGACAAAGAATATCAAAATATGGCGCAGGCTTATAAAAAAATCTTTGAAAGATGCGGGCTTGCCACAAAAATGGTTCAGTCAGATTCAGGCGCCATCGGCGGAAGCGTATCGCACGAATTTATGGTAATCACGGACACTGATGCCGGTGAAAACGATGTTTTCTACTGCAACGAATGTGCTTACAGCGCAAACTCAAACCACGCAATATCAAAATTACAGCCTGCTGTCACAGACGGAAAAGAATTCTTCAAAGAAAAGAAAATTCTTGATACTCCCAATACCCACACAATTGAAGAACTCAGCGAATTTTTAAAGATTCCGCAGACATTAATTTTAAAATCTCTCATTTACATAATCGACAAAAAGCCGGTAATCGCGCTTATCCGTGCGGATAAAACCGTAGAAGAAACAAAATTGATGAACGCTGCAGGCGGAATTGAAGTGAGAATTGCAACAGCCGGCGAAATCGAAGAAATTATGAGAGAAAAAGGATTCACTGCAGAAGCCGGCTTTATCGGCCCGAACGGAATGAAAGGGATTAAGATTATTGCTGACGAAACAATTTATGATATGAAAAACTTTGTCGTCGGCATAAATCAAACAGACAAACATCTTGTCGGAGCAAATCTTCAAGACATTCTTACAGCTGACGTAATAAAAGCCGACATCCGCCTTGCAGAAGCCGGGGATCTCTGTCCGGAATGCGGCAAACCGTTGTTTGTCACAAAAGGTATAGAAGTCGGCAACATATTCAAACTCGGCACAAAATATTCAAAACCGATGAATGCCGTCTACACTGACATAGAAGGTAAAACACACCCGTACATTATGGGCTGCTACGGAATAGGAATTTCAAGAACGGCAGCAGCCGCTGTCGAAGCGCACCATGATGAACACGGAATCAAATGGCCGCTTGCGATTGCGCCTTACCACGCAATTGTGGTTCCGGTTAATATTCTTGATAAACAGCAGATGGAAGTTGCTGAAAAAATTTACTCGGAACTTCTCGCAGCAGGCGTTGAAGTTGTTCTTGACGACAGGGATGAAAGAGCCGGCGTTAAATTCAAAGATGCGGATTTGATAGGATTTCCGTTCAGAATTACCGCAGGAAAAACGTTATCCGAAGGGCTTGTTGAATGCAAAGTCCGCGCAACTGACGAAGTTTTGAAGCTTGCTCCGGAAGATGCAGTCAAAAAAATCGTCGAAGCTGTTAAAAGTTTAAAATAATCTTGAGCCTTCTTTAAACAAAATTTAAAGCTTCCAGAACAAAAAAACATGTACAAAACAACGGATTTTTAAAATCCGTTGTTTTTGTATTCAATCTTCAAGCACAGCCCAAAAACGAAAATTTCGTTCTTAATAGTCTTTTCCGACAGCAGCCCTGTGCGCAATATACTCTAACTTGTCATCCAGCGGTGCAAGTTCAATCTCATCTTCATACCTTTTTTCAAGAGCAAGAGTAATCAGAAAATCCGCAAAATGCGGGTTCTTCGGAAGCAATGACCCGTGAAGATACGTTCCGAAAACATTCAAAAATTTTGCGCCTTCTGTATTATCATACCCGTTATTGCCGTTGCCGGTTGTCAAAATTGCAAGCGGTTTTGTGTCACCCTTGATATATGTTAATCCTGAATGGTTTTCAAACCCGACAAGAGTTGAAGGTCTTAAAAATCCGGTGCGTGCCGTAACATTGCCGATGAACCTTTTTTCTCCGGCAACAGTATATGCATCAAGCAGACTTACACCGTTGAGCCTTTCTCCTTCAAAAGGCTGGTAATAATGTCCTAAAAGCTGATACCCGCCGCAGATACCGAGAAACACAGCCCCTTTATCTCTTTGTTCCGTCAGAAAATCTTTTTGTTTATACAGAGATTTTGAAACTTCAACCTGCTCTCTGTCCTGCCCGCCTCCGATAAAATAAAAATCACACTCCGGAATTCTATCTTCTCCGTTGATTTCGACATACTCAAAATCAATTCCGCGCCACCGGCAACGTTTGCGAAGCGTAATGATATTTCCCATATCTCCGTATAAATTCAACTGTTTCGGGTAAAGATGCCCGACTGATATTTTTATCTTCTCCATATCCTTGATTATATCACAAATCTCCTTCGTGTTATAATTTGTAATATGAATGAAACATATTTAATAGACACACATTCTCATATCTATATGATTGAAAAAATTTCCGTGGATGAAGTTTTACAAAATGCGATTTCTAACGGAGTAAAAAAGATTATCGTACCATCTTCCTGCGCCAGTGACATTGATGACGTTTTTGAACTTGCACAAAAATACGAAAATGTATATTGCTATTTAGGAATTCACCCCGAAGAAGCAAAGGACTGGAGCGGAGAGAATAAAGAAAAAATCAAAACACTTGCCGCTTCGCCGAAAGTTGTCGGAATAGGGGAGATCGGGCTTGATTATTACTGGGACAAAAGTAATATTGATTTACAAAAAGAAATTTTTATAAAACAAATTGAGCTTGCAAATGAATTAAATCTGCCATTGAATATTCATGACAGAGATGCCCACAAAGACACCTTTGATATTTTAAAAGAACACAACAAAAATTCGGCGGTAATAATGCACTGTTTTTCAGGAAGTCCGGAGTTTGCGCTGGAATGCATTAAAGAAGGCTGGTACATTGCACTCGGCGGAGTTGTAACATTTAAAAATGCAAAAAAAATGAAAGATGTCGCAAAAATTGTTCCGCTAGAAAAGCTTCTTCTTGAAACAGATGCGCCTTATCTTACACCCGTTCCTCACAGAGGAGAAGAAAACCAACCTGCTTACGTAAAATTCACGGCAGAAGAAATCGCCAAATTAAAAGGAATTTCTTTTGAAGAAACGGCACAAACAACAAGCGCTAACGCTGAAAAAATTCTTTCTATCTGAACATCCCGTTTAAAACACGATGCACAAGTTTTAATTCTTCATAATCAAGAGTGTTTAAAATATTTTGAATATCCTCTTTTAAATATTTCTCATCTTCCATATACGGAAAATCAAACAATTCTTTAACTTCAACCCCAAATATACCGGCCATTCGGGCAAGGGTTTCCACAGACGGAGTATTTATGCCATTTTCAATTCTGCTGATATGTCTTGGCGCAAGTCCGGCAGCTTCTGCAAATTTTTCCTGTGTATATCCGATTTTATGCCTCAGGATTTTAATTCTTTGCCCGAGAGCCTCTTTTACATTCATAAATATCTCCTTTTAATTAGGATAAATTTTATTAAAATAAAAATTAATGTGATAATTTGTCTATAATTACATTGACATTCTATGAATTATATCCTATGATATAAATTGTCTAATTATATCAAACTGATACACATATAATATCAAGGAGTATAGATGAAGAAAGCTTTTACTATGGCGGAGGTTCTTATTACGCTCGGTCTTATAGGAATAGTTGCCGCGCTTACTTTTCCGCAGATGATAAAACACCACAAAAAAGTAGAGGCGGAAACCCGCCTAAAAAAGGCTTATTCTGTTATAAGCCAGGCATATCTGGCAGCACAGGTAAAGTACGGCGACGGAAATGACTGGGTTGACTGGAATGATGCGCAGACACTTGTTGAAGATTATTTTGCTCCATTTATTAATGATGTAAAAGTTTTTCCGCCAAACGCTGATTTGGGTAAAATAATGTGTTATGAAGATGAATATGCCGGGAAGCCCGCTAATGGCAGCACATTTCAGTATGCCTGGATGGATAACGTTGAGATAGGAAATCCGCTATATAGAAATATAACTGCCTCAATGCGCCTTACAGACGGCACATGTGTTGGTATCAACGGAACATCTTCAGATATCTCAATCGGCAGCGGAGCACAACAAAAAAATATTTTTATTGATATTAACGGCAGTTCTCGAGGTCCTAATATTGCGGGATATGACCTGTTTTTCTTTGTATTTAAAGATAACAACATAGTTCCTTACGGATATAACTGGAGTCAGTCAGACTTAAAATCTGAAACAAGACAAAACAGCTGCAATAAAAAAAGTATTCATGGAGGCTATGTTTGTGCAGCAAGGATTATGTCTGAAGGCTGGACTATCAAATACTGGTAAAATCAAATCAGTCATGATATTTTATATTTATCATGAAAGAACGACTGGACAAATATTTGACGGATTTAGGCTACTTTGAAACCAAAAGCAAAGCTGCGGCGGCAATTCTTGCCGGACACGTCAAGATTAACGACGAATACATAACCAAAGCCGGTTTTCAGATTAACCCCGAAAAAGAATACGACATTGTTATAAAATCAATGCCTTATGTTTCAAGAGGCGGTTTTAAGCTCCAAAAAGCGCTGGAAACTTTTGAAGTTAATCCTCAAGGCAGATTTTGTCTTGATGCAGGAGCTTCTACAGGCGGTTTTACAGACTGTCTTTTACAGCACGGGGCAAAATTCGTTTACTCTGCAGACGTCGGCTACGGACAGCTTGACTGGAAAATACGCTCGGACAGCAGAGTTAAAGTTATTGAGCGGACAAACCTTAAAAACTGCGAATTTTCTGAAATTTACGCTGAATATGAACCGCTTGCCGATTTGCTCGTAAGCGACCTTTCTTTTATTTCGCTCACAAAAGTTCTGGATAACCTGAAAAAACTATTAAATCCGGAATTCCATGAAATGATACTTCTTATAAAGCCGCAGTTTGAAGCTGGAAAAGAGTTTGTTGAAAAAGGCGGGGTTGTAAGAGATAAAAAAGTACACATTTCTGTGATAAAAAAAGTTGTTGATAAAGCCATGTCGCTTGATTATACAGTAAAAGATCTTACTTTTTCTTCCATCAAAGGCCCTTCCGGGAACATTGAATATCTTCTGTGGATTACGACAGAAAATGAAGAAGGGTTTAATACTGAACTTATCCCGCAAATAGCAGAGGAGGCGTTTGAAAAATTAAACTAACCGCCTTTAGGGATATTTTGCAGATACACATTTGAATTAACTTCTATATATTTATACATATTCAAAACAATTCCGGGAGCGAAAAAGTAGTTATTGTTTGCCGGTGTAATCTTTAGCATCGAACGGTATTTGTCAATAGAAATTACACTTGCAAGAAACTCTTTTCCAACAGCACCGAATAAAATATAACCCGTTTTTGATTGAATTTCTTTAATCTCAAACCTGTTTGCATTGACTGCTGCAATTGTCAGATAAAACAACCTGTCGCTGTTCATTGCAAACGTTCTGGTGCACATATCAAAAGACACATTTTGCGGAGTAACCAGTGTGCTTAGATTTTGCGGCTGAAACTGGGGTATTTCCTGCGTCTGCTGCGTCTGCTGTTCAGCTTCAGCTGTTGCTTCTTCCGCCGCCGCCGGCAGAACTGAAATTATCAACGTTAAAACTAATATTAAAATTATATTTTTCATTCTTTCCATGATCCCCCTGCACTTACATCCACAAGAAGAGGAACTTCAAACGGCTGACCGAGTTCCATCGCCTCCAACACAAGAGATTTTACCTGTTCAAACTCTGATTTTTTAACCTCAAGAACAAGTTCGTCGTGAACCTGCAATATCATTTTTGACTCGAGATTGCCGCTTTTCAGTTTGTTATTTAATTCAATCATTGCAAGCTTAATCAAATCCGCAGCCGTACCCTGCATAGGATGATTAATAGCAGCACGCTTGCCGAACTCTCTTATCTGAGTGTTTGAACTTGAAAGTTCACTTTCCAGATGACGCTTGCGTCCGTAAATTGATTCAACATACCCCTGTTTTTCGGCAAGAGTCACAATTTCATGCATATATTTTTTTACCCCGGGGTAGGTTTTGAAATACTTGTTTATAAAATCTTCCGCTTCTTCCCAGCTTATATCAAGCGCCTTAGCCAGCCCGTACTTGCTCTGTCCGTAAATTATCCCGAAATTAACAGCTTTTGATTTGTAGCGCATCTCTTTTGTAACTTCTTCAACAGGAACGTCGAATACTTTTGAAGCAGTCAGCGTGTGAACATCCACTCCCGACTTAAACGCCTCTATCAAACGTTTGTCGCCTGAAATGTGCGCCAGAAGCCTCAATTCTATCTGCGAATAATCCGCTGACATTATAAGATAATTTTCTCTGTCTGACGGCACAAAAGCGTTTCGAATTTTGTTTCCTTCTTCCGTGCGAACAGGAATATTCTGCAAATTCGGATTTGATGATGAAAGCCTTCCTGTTGCTGTTATTGTCTGGTTGAAGGTGGTGTGAATTCTTCCGTCATAAGGATTTATCAAAGAAGGAAGCGCGTCAGTATAAGTCGACTTTAGTTTTGTATATTTTCTGTATTGCAAAATCAAATCCGCGATTTCGTAATTTTCAGCAAGCTCTTCCAGAATTTCCGCACTTGTCGAATATTTTTTATTTTTACGTTTTTTGGGATTTGGAATTTGAAGTTTATCAAACAAAATCTCGCCGACCTGACGGGGAGAATTAAGATTAAAACCTTCGCCTGCAAGGTCGTAAATTTTTCGCTCCAGCCTGTGCGTAGAATTTTCCATTGACTGCGACAAATTTTTCAAATAATCCACATCAACCGAAACTCCGTTGTATTCCATATCCGCAAGCACAAATGAAAGCGGAAGTTCAATTTTTTCAAGCAATTGAAGTTCTTTTTCATCAAGCCGTTTATACCAGAATTCTGTCAGGTCACTAATTGTCGCCGCAACATCCGAAGCATAGGCAAAAACACCTTCCGCAGAGGCTTCCATTATCCCTGTTCTCTTTTTCCGGCTTGCTTCAAATGGTGCAAATTCAGTCATTATATGGTTTATCCGCTCTATTGCCTGAACTCCGAGTTCATGATTTCTTGCCGGCTCTTTGATATAACTTGCAAGCATTACATCAAAAACAACACCTTTAAGTGCAGCCCCGAGACTGCGGAAAACATTAAACTCATTCTTCACGTCATAAGTAAGCTTTTTATAATTTTCATTCTCCAATAACGGAGTAAGTTCAGATAAAATCACATCCTGACTCAGCCCGTCCGGACTTCCAAACGGAATGAAAAAAGTCTGTGTTTTTATGTTTTCATCATCAGCAAAATGCAGACCGACGTTATAAGAAATATTTTTATTTACCGCAAAAGCAATTCCGCGAAGATTTGACTCAACCGCACTTTT
Source organism: Candidatus Gastranaerophilales bacterium (assembly GCA_944322665.1). Classification (GTDB taxonomy): domain Bacteria; phylum Cyanobacteriota; class Vampirovibrionia; order Gastranaerophilales; family Gastranaerophilaceae; genus Scatenecus. The sequence goes on from CALUPM010000007.1 coordinate 21,700, forward strand.
AACCTCACCGGTTGATTTTATCGAGAACACACCGGAGGCTGAAAGTTCCGATGTCATACTTTTTAAATCTTCTAAATTCAGAATTTGTTTTGTGTCGTATTTTATTTCAAACTTGTTAATCTCATTTCTGACAGCTTCGCCGAAAAGCCCCAGCTGCTGGCTGCCTGATACCGGCACTGTATTAGAATCTGAAATCTGTATCTGCTCTGCATTTCTGTTAAATGAAGCAAAAATTTCGTTGATATTTCTCAAAAAACTGTAAAACTGAAGTTTTGTCAAGAATTCAGTAACAGCCTTAACATCCGGAAGTTCAATATCCGCAAGCGTAAAATCAAAATCTATATCTAAATCTCTGACAATTGTAGCAAGATACTGACTTAATTTTGCAATCTCAACGCCGTTTACAATCTTTTCCCGCACCGATTTTTCCGTAATTTCATCCGTATGAGATAAAATATTATCGAGAGTTTTAAACTTTTCAAGAAGTTTGCAGGCTGTTTTTTCACCTATACCTTTAATTCCGGGAATGCAATCCGAAGTATCTCCTCTTAAAGCTTTGTAATCAATAACCTGATCCGGATAAACGCCTAATTTTTCGTGAATTTTGTTCCAATCATATTCAACAAGTTCTCCTTTTGAGGGCAGGATAACCTTTACGCAGCCTTTTTCGTCAACAAGCTGAAAAGCGTCCTGATCGCCGGTCAAAATCAAAACTTTATGACCGAGTTCGCATGCCTTTTTGGAAATAGTTCCGATTACATCATCCGCCTCAAAGCCTTCTTTTGTATAAATCGGAATATTAAACGCCTTTAAACCTTCATAAATCAAATCCATCTGGATTTTCATCGGATCCGGCATTGCTTCACGATTTGATTTATACTCCGGATACCTATCTACCCTGAATGTATGGTGGCTTACGTCAAACGCAACCGCTATTGCATCAGGATTTAAATCTTTGTTTTTTAACAAATCAAACACCGACTTAAAAAATCCGTAAACAGCCCAGCTCGGGATTCCGTCCGTTGTTTTCATGTTGGTGCGCTCAAGCGCATAGTACTGCCGGAATGCAAGCGCATGACCGTCTATTAAAATTAGCGTCTTTTCATTTCCCATACACTTCTCCCAACATAAAATAACCGGTTAAAAAATATTATGCACTGATTTCTTTGTCATCATTACCGTTGTTTTTGGTCGGAAGCTGGATTAATTCAGCCTTGTTGCGGTTTTTAACCATGTCAGCAGTAATTACAAATTTTTCAATGTTTCCTTTTGTCGGAACATCATACATAACATCAAGCATAATTTCTTCAACAATTGACCTTAAAGCTCTTGCTCCGGTGTTGCGTTTCAAAGCTTCCTGTGCAATCAAATCAACAGCTTCCGGCTCGAATTCAAGATCAACACCGTCCATTTCCATCAAACACTTGTACTGTTTTAAAACAGCGTTCTTAGGTTCGGTCAGAATATTTTTCAAAGCTTTTTCATTCAGCTGGTCAAGAACAGCATAGATAGGAACTCGACCGATAAATTCAGGAATTAACCCGAATTTAACCAGATCATCCGGCTGAAGTTTTTTCAGCAATTTGACAGCATTTGCTTCTTTGTCAGCCTGAGAAAGAGGTGCTTTTGCGCCGAATCCGATAGTAGAACCGTCATTTGTACGGCGTTCTATAATTTTTTCAAGCCCGACAAACGCTCCGCCGACAATAAACAATATGTTACTTGTATCAATTTCAATAAATTCCTGATGCGGATGTTTTCTGCCGCCCTGCGGAGGAACGTGTGCAACCGTGCCTTCTATCATTTTTAACAGCGCCTGCTGAACGCCTTCGCCTGAAACATCTCTGGTAATTGACGTATTTTCGGATTTTCTTGAAATTTTGTCTATTTCATCAATATAAATAATACCTCGTTCCGCTTTTGCACTGTCAAAGTCGGCATTCTGATATAATCTGAGAAGAATATTTTCAACGTCATCACCGACATAACCGGCTTCTGTCAATGTTGTTGCATCTGCAACAGCAAACGGAACATCAAGCATCTTTGCCAGAGTCTGCGCCAGCAAGGTTTTACCGCTCCCTGTCGGCCCGACCAGAAGAATGTTTGATTTTTGAATTTCAACATTATCCTTCAAGTTTGTAGATTTGTTGTGTTTTAAACGTTTGTAATGATTGTAAACAGCAACAGCAAGAACTTTTTTGGCGTCATCCTGCCCGATAATATACTGATCTAGATATTCTTTAATTTCGTGCGGTTTTGGAATTGGTTTTTCTTCTTTTGCTTCTTCCTCTACGCCTTCTTTTTCTTTATTTTCAAAGAATTCTTCATCAAGGATTTCATTACAGAGCTCGACGCACTCGTCGCAAATATACACTTCCGGCCCCGCAATCAGTTTCTTAACCTGATCCTGCGACTTGCCGCAAAACGAACATTTTAATCTGCTGTCATCATGTTTAGGCATTTTATCTCCTTTAATTAGCCTTTAACACCGTCACGTGTTACTACCTTATCAATCATACCGTACTCTAACGCTTCCGCCGGAGTCATTATATAATCTCTATCGGTATCTTTTTCAATTTTCTTTAATGACTGTCCTGTATTGTTTGCAAGAATTTCATTCAAGGTTTTCTTAATTCTGATAATTTCAGCGGCCTGAATTTCTATATCGGTTGCCTGCCCTTGCGCTCCGCCAAGAGGCTGGTGAATAAGCACTCTTGAATGCGGAAGAGCCATTCTCTTGCCCTTTTTGCCGGCGGCAAGAAGGAATGCACCCATAGAAGCTGCCTGACCGAGGCATATAGTTGAAACATCAGCTCTTATATGCTGCATTGTATCATAAATCGCAAGTCCTGCCGTAACGCTTCCTCCCGGACTGTTTATATAAAGCATAATGTCTTTTTCGGGATTTTCGCTGTCAAGCAGCAACAACTGCGCAACAATCAAATTTGCAACCATGTCGTCTATCGGCGTTCCGAGGAAAATTATACGTTCTCTTAACAATCTTGAAAAAATATCAAAAGAACGTTCGCCTCTGCTTGATTGTTCTATTACAACAGGTACAAAGCTCATATTCTGGTTCCTTTCTTATTTCATTATAATATTTTTACTATTTTGATTCTACTTTTTGTTTTTTAGGTTTTACAAAGTTTACGGAATTCTTCTCCATCAGAAAATCTCTGACTTTGTCATTAAGAGCCTGCTGTGAAAGCGACGTAATAATTTCAGGATTTTTGCCGAGCTGTTTCATCAAATCAGTCTGGCTCATTCCGTAAGCGGCGCTTATCTGGCTCAATTTGGCATTGATATCGGCAGGCTCCAGCTTAATATTTTCTTCCTGAGCAATTTTGCCGATAACTAAAGAGTTTTTGATTCTGATTTTAGCATCTTCTTTAATTGTTTCGGAAAGCTTTTCGCTGCCTTCGGTCTTTTCAACCGCATCCCAGCTTAAGCCCTGTGCCTGCAATCTCTGTTTGTAATCCTGCGTTAGGGATTCAGCTTCTCTGTCAATCATTGTCTGCGGAATTTCTACACTTGCAGCTTCTACGACTTTTTCAAAAATTGCGTTTTCAGATTTTTGTTTGTCTGAAGTTTCTTTCTGATTGTCGAGATATTTCTGAATATCTGCTTTTAACTCATCAACAGTCTTGAAGGGGCCGACTTTCTGAGCGAAATCATCGTTCAATTCAGGGACTTTTCTTTCTTTAATTTCATTAAGTTTAATTTTAAAAGTTGCCGGCTGACCTTTAAGTTTTTCATCATGATAGTTTTCAGGGAAGGTAACTTTTATTTCAAACTCATCTCCGATATTTTTGCCGGAAATCTGTTCGGCAAATCCGGGAATAAAATTTGAATGTCCGAGATCCAGCGGATAATTTTTAGCATCGCCGCCTTCAATTTTTTCGCCGTTTACAAAACCTTCAAAGTCAATCACTGCAATATCAGTATCTTTTGCCGGCCTGTCAACGACAAGTTCCTGAGTTGAATACTGATTAAGAACATTCTGGAGAGCTTTATCAAAAGCATCTTCAGGAATTTCTGTACTTTCAACATCAATCTTCAAATCTTTATAAGCACCGAGAATAACATCCGGTCTTGTTTCAACTTTAACTTCAACTGTCAAATCCTGCCCTAGTGTAAAATCAAATTTTGTTATATACGGCTGTGTAATCACATCAAGATTATTTTCTTTTACGGCCTGCGAGATTGCAGAAGGCATAAGCCTGTCCAGCGCCTCATGCTTAATTCTTTCAGTTCCGACCTGTCTTTCAATAACAGAACGTGGAGCTTTGCCTTTTCTAAAACCGTCTACATTTACATACTGAGCAATTCTTCTTACTGCTTCATCATAAGCTTTTGCCGCATCTTTTGCGGGGATTGTAATATCTATTTTATAGATGTTGTCGTGTTCTTTTTCTACTGCAAATTTCATAACTTTTTCCTTTTACTGATTAATCTTATTTCTTTTTGAATTATACCCCAAAAAACTTTTTGTGCAAGTCCACCGGAAATAGGATATATTAAAGAAAAGAACACGCTTGCAAAATAGAAATTTATGTGCTAGCTTAATCTGTATGGTCAGACTGATTAATGCGGACAACGTAATTTATCTGAAAAAACTTTTAAACGGGATATTAAAGACACAGGAGATTTTTACAATAATTAAAAGTGTTGACCCGCCGGACGTTGGCCCTTGTATTTATGCCATGTGGCACGGAAACCAGTTTTGTGTCTACGGGCTTCCGAACAGAACCAGCGGCAAGGTTAATGTTCTTGTCAGCACATCAATGGACGGAGATATAATTTCTTACTGCGTCGGGAACCTGGGGCTTAAGACAATCAGGGGTTCTACAGCAAGAAGAGGTGCTGTCGGCGGTACAATGCAGATTCTTGACGCCTTGAAAAACGGGGAATCCGCGGCAATTATGGTTGACGGCCCGAAAGGCCCCGCCAAAAAAGTTAAAGGCGGAATTTTCAAAATCGCACACATGGCTCAAGTTCCGATTGTGCCTGTCCACTGGTATTCCCCTCAGTTTAATTTTGTTAAACTTCCCAGCTGGGACAGCCTTACTTCCCCGATTTTATACACAAGGCTTATTAACATTTACGGAACGCCGATATACATTCAAGAAGATCTTGATTCTGAAACAGAAAAAAAATATCAGGAAAAATTAAAAGAATCACTGATAAACTTAGAAGCAAAAGCTCCTCAAATATACAAGGAGGTAAAACACAAAATTCCATGGAAACTAAATCTGGACTTAAATTATCCGCGCTACAACTGAATTCCGTAACAGGTAATAAACAGGCTAATCTTGAAAAAGTCAACAAACTTGTTTCGCAAAATCTTCCCGCAGATACAGATGTTTTGATTTTACCGGAAGTTTGGACTGTCGGCTGGGCATGCGAAGAATTCTCCAAAAGCGGAGAAACTCTTGCTGAAAACAGTCCGGTATTTTCTCTCCTGTCTTCATTAGCAAAAAAATACAATATGTGGATTTTAGGCGGAAGTTTTATCAGAAAAGCCGAAAATGGTCTTTTGTACAACAGCTGCCCTGTCTTTGACAGAGGCGGAAATCTTGTTGAGGTTTATGATAAAAACCATCTTTATTCATACTGCGGCTGCAGGGAAGGAAGCTTTATCACTCCCGGAGAAAAGGCTTTGATGATTGATATTGACGGGATTAAAACCGGTATTACAATCTGCTATGATATAAGGTTTCCTGAAATTTTCAGAGAATACCGTAAATACGGCGCTCAGCTTCTTGTTAATATGGCAGCATGGGGAATTGAAAAACCAATTCCGTGGGAGGTTCTCACTAAAGCAAGAGCCGTTGAAAATCAGGCTTATATGGTTGCGCTTACCCAGTGCGGACCGATTGATGTTAAAAATTGTAATATAGGTCATTCCAGAATAATCGACTTTCTCGGTAATACAATTGCAGAAATTAAAGACCAGAAAGAGGGATTTATGACTGCTCAAATTGATTTTTCCAAAATGGAAACCTACAGAAATGAATGTACTGTTTTAAAAGATTTGAAAAGCAATTACGAGGTAATAATTAAATGAAAAAACTTCTTTTGACATTTATAATTCTACTGACAGGACTCTCTGTTCAGGCTGTACCATCCTCAATAGATGCGGCAATTTCCGAATCAGGTATCAATAAAGACGCTGTGTCTATTTCTGTTAAAAATGCAAGCGACGGAAAAACCCTCTATGAACACAAAGAAAATACTCCGATTCCACCGGCATCTACACTTAAAACAGTCACAGCTGCTGTTGCGGCAGACACTCTCGGAAACAATTACGAATTTAAAACTCAACTTTACAAAACCTCTGATAATGTATTGTATTTGAAACTGGCTGCAGATCCTCTATTTAACAAAGGGAATCTTGAAACTCTTATGAAAGAAGCCAAATCAAAAAATATCCTTGAGCCAAAAATGTTTTATATTGATGATTACGTCATTGACGGAGTTGAATGGGGCGAAGGCTGGCAGTGGGATGACGATTTAAACCCGCTTATGCCGAAATTCAGCTCCTATAATCTTGACGGGAACCTTCTGACCGTTACTATCGACCCTAAAAAGAAAGGCGCTCCGGCTTCTGTCAGACTTTCGACATTTTATCCGGTTACTTTTATGAACCTCACTGTTTCTTCAGACAAAAATTCAGTAAAGATTGCAAGAAATAACCACATTGCCCCTGATGTAATCACTGTAAGCGGAGAAGTTAATTCAAGAGTTCAGTACAAATTTCCGGTTAATTCACCCAAAAGATACTTTATTATAAAACTTGAAGAAGCAATAAGTGCAGCAAAACTTGAATATTACGGAGATTTTCCGCAAAAGAAAATGCCCCCGTCAGGTGTTACTCTCGTTTCTGAAATAAAACACCCGCTCTCTGCTGTTCTTAAAATCATTTACAAATCAAGCAACAATATGATGGCTGAAACTGTATTTAAAGTTGCAGGCGGCAAATTCGTCAACAATACCGGTTCAATTAAAAGTGCTTTAAAAATGTTTGATGAATACTGCCAAAAAAACGGACTTAACCGCGACAACATAACCATCACGGACGGAAGCGGCGTTTCAAAAAACAACCTTATGACAGCTGATTTTATGACGGATTTTCTGTTATTACAAACAAAAAGAGCTGATTTCGATAATTTTATGAAAATGCTTCCGACCGCAGGAGAGGGAACACTGGCTGACAGAATGCTTTATTTCAAAGATATTCTTTACGCAAAAACCGGAACCCTGTCAGGGATTAGCGCAATATGCGGTTACATAAAAACCCGCAGCGGAAACCTTGTAGCTTTTGACATTATGATAAATGACGCAAAGTTAAGTTCTTCTGACAAGAAAGCGGCAGAAGAACAGATAATCCGGGCAATTTACAATAAATATTAAACGGACAAAGCGGATGTAGAATACACAGAATAGGAATTATGCACTTTTTATTTTATTTAAGGAATACACACCGGCAATAACACCTCCGATACCGGCTATTATTCCGCCCATAAGTGAAGAATAAGTTCTGGATTTTGGTATATATTTTTTGACTGCAGAATAATCATTTTTAAGTGAGTCCTTGGCAGACAGCGTAGCAAGCTTTTCATACATAACATTTGCGCGTTCCGAAATCGCCCTCATAACTTTTGCCCACTGTTCGCTTATTGCTTTACCTTTATCCGGAAGATTAAGTATTGCTTCATCTCTTGCCGCACGGAAGGAATTACGGGCATTTTTATAGTCTTTAAGAGGTTTTTCAACAGCAAGCTGAGCGTCAGCAAATTCTCTTGCCGAAGCTTTCATTACAAGATACAAATTGGTATCTTTCGGATTTGCAGCGACATTTTTAGCGGCAGAATCGAGTGAATTTTTCAATTCGGCATATCGTGCATCTTTTAAAGCCTGTTGATAGACAGTTTTTGTTTCTGCAACCTGTTTGACGAACCTGTCATCTACATTGACCTCCTTAACCATTTGATTCCAGAGATTTGCTTCAGGTTTAATTTTTTCGTCGGTAATGGATTTACCGGACAGCCTGTATTCTTTAGCGGCATTTTTTAGAGAATCAACAGCCTTAATCTCGGCTTTTGTTGCATTTTGCATAACTTTTTGCGAAAAAATTCTGTTGAAAGCATCGTCATTTTGCATTAACAATCTTTCAAGCGTAAATTTTCTCGGCGCCAGAATATACCCTGCACCAAGTCCTAACCCTGATGATATTGCACCAACTCCGCACGGAGATACAGAAACCGTATTTGAACCCATACCGACACTCCTATATTCCTCATTAATGTAAACCACACTAAAACTACCATATACATTATTACTCATAATTTAAATTTTTGTGGAATTTTTCGAGATTTTTTTACAAGTTGTTACAATCCTGAAAAGTACACAAATATATGATATAATAATAAATGGAGAAACATCAATGGAACCGTTATTAAGCATAATTACACCGACTCTTAATATAGTTGAAAATGAACACGCAGACGAATTCAATCTGCTGGTCACACTTCTGGAACTTCAAACATACCCGAGAATTGAACATATTGTAATAGACGGCTCCTCCACTGACGAAACTATTGACCTTCTGAAAGATTACAAAAATAAAGGCTACATAAACTTTTTTACTGAAAAGGACACCGGCAAATATCACGCACTTAACAAAGGTATAATGCGCGCAAAAGGAAAATATATCGCATTCATAAGCTGTGATGACTTTTACCACGACATAACCGCACTCAGCGATGCTGTCGCGGCGATGGAAAATGAAAAAGCAGATTTTTTATTTTCTCCTGCCTATTGCAGACACCCTGAAGGATATACATACCTTTTCATGCCTGCTATGTATAATGCTTTTCAGGTTGTTCCATGCGCACGACAGGGTATGATTTTCAGACGCGCAATGCTTGAAGAAGAGCGGTATTTTGATGAAAAATTCAAAATTATGTCAGATATGGATTTGATTATCAGACTTCTGATGAAAAGACGCAAAGGCATATTTTTTGAAACCAACTTTACGACATACAAATTAAGCCAGAAGACTTACGAAAACGGCGATCAGTGCATAAACGAAACAAGATTAATTTTCCACAAGAATTTCCGCACACTGTACCCGCTTAATGACGAAATTATAGAAGGAATGGTATTATACTCGGAATTTCCGCCGGAACTTCTTGGAAAACTTGCGGATTATTTTTCACCTGACGACAGAGATTTATTTTTTGAGCGCTGTGAAGAAATGCACCAGCTCAGACTTCAGCAGTACAGAGGCTGACGGCAATCTACAGATTTAAAACACATGCGGCGGTACTAAAAAAAGCATTAAAAAACCGGCATCTTATTATTGTTTAAGTCTGCCGGTTAGCCGAATGTTTTGAATGTACCTTCAACGTTCTTTTCTATGACTTTTTCTACCGAATCCATTTCCGTTTGTATTGCGTTTTGTTCGGTATCAAGCTGCTGAAGGCGGAGTTCAAGGTTTTTATCCTGTGCCTGAATGATTTCAATTTTTGCGTTAATCTGGTCTATTGCCTGATCGTATAAGTATTTTTCGTGTTCGTATTCATTCATAGCGTCATTATAAGCATCCTGATCGGTTACAGTAGAGGTTGTCAGAGCGTAAGTTGAATAACCGTCGCCCTCCGGATTCGGGATTGATATTGAGATGAATCTTCCGGACGAATCTCTTTCTACGCGGCATCCGGGAACCCCTTTGACTTCTTTAACCTTAACATCACTGCCGATTGTGTAGCAGTTGATATTGGTCAGGATATTGCCGTTTTCATCGGTATTAGCTGCATTTTCGTCCAATTCCGACTTTTTATAGAAGTAAGGAACAGCTTCGCCTGTTGTAGTATTTGTTACATATCTGACATACCATTCGTTTGTACCGTATTTTTGTTCAAGCTGAGCAGCCCATGCGGCTTCTTCTCTGAGAGCATCCGCAATTTCACCGCTTGTCAGTCCGCCGAAATACGGGTCATCTTCAAGTCCGGGATAGGTTGTAATGCTTGCAACTTCGGCATCAGACAATGTATAAGGCTCAGTTTCTTCAATAATGCCTTCTTTGACGTAATTGCCGTTTTCATCCGTCTGAACAAGAGTAACCGCTTCATCGGGATCGGTTGCTGTTTCATCCCAGAGATAGATAACCAGCATATCCTCAGTAAGGTCATCCCTCTCAACTTTATTACCTTCATCGTCAAGTGTATAGAAGGAGCCGTCTTCATCTTTGTAAACGAGTTCGGAATCTTCCAACCCTGTTCCGATTAAAGAATATTCAAAGTTAGCGATATCTTCTTCCGTACAGGGAACAATACCGGGCGTTCTGGTTATTTTATCAATAACATAATCTTCGCCTTCCTGTCTTACGGTATAGTCAACCCCATCAATATTGATAGAATTACCTACGACAGGAATAGTGTCAGCTTTTCCGAGTTCTCTTAAGACGGTTGCGCCGACGTAGTATTTTCCGTCCTGAACGTTAATAATGCTTGTGGAAGCTGCAACCGGAACATAATCGTCCTGCCACTTTGAAAGATAACTCAGTGTATAAGTTCCGCCTGTTGCAATCATTGCAGTAATTTCGTTTGTCAAAGCGCCGTCATCAAATGTGTAAACGGTTTTTGTAAAACTGTCAACAGAAGGAGGCACCGGTACAGACATACCGAGCAAGTCATTATAGTAGTTTGCAGACTGATTGGCTAAAGAAGTTCGCTGCTGGTTAATCTGCTGGCCTTCGAACTCCAGATTAGTCTTTCTGGCTGTCAAACCTAAGAATCTAGCTTGTGAAGCTGCCATTCCCATAACTGGCTTTTTCCTTTCCGTTTAGTTCCATTATTCAGATATACGGCAGAAATGTCAGTAAACTTTAATATTTAGAGGCATTTTGTAACGAAATTGTAACATTTGCCCTCAAATATTATCAAAAATGGCGCTATATCAAATAATAATATTAGTAATGAACTTTGTATTCTCCTAGTATCTTAACATCCTGCTGTCTTAGTATCTTTTACTATGCGTACGTCCACCACTTCCAGTCAGGTTCGGGCTCCGTATAATCGTTATCATTATATAGAGTATTAATATGGTTGGCTATTGTGTCCTTTTCTTGTGAACCGTCAACCGCTGTAGACATCTCACCCTTGTCATAGACATCTCCGCCGATACTGTCAACATAATCCGCATCCGTCTGGTATGCTCTGTATTCTCCCCACATCGTTGCGGCTAAATAATAAAACCTTGCTAGTTTCTCATTGCTGAATTCAAATACAGAACGGAGGTAACCTTCATCATCAAGATATTCGTTGTTAGCCCAGGCTTCATCTATAAGAGTGTTGAGGTTTGCTGAATAATAATCATATTCCTCTTCTGTCAAAGCTCCTGCTTCATACATCTTGTCAATTGTACTCTGATCAACATCTTGAAAAGAACCTCCCCAGATATGAGAATTATAAGCGGCTGTAGCATGTGTCAGTTCATGCACCAGAGTATCTATAAATTCAAACAGATCACCGTTTGCATAAGTATTCAAATCAAGAGTAAGACCGCAGTCGCCTGTGCTTGCCGTATAATTATGCTGTACTCCGTTTGCGTCAGTATAAGTTCCAGTTGCGTCGTCTTCACTGAAAGGAATTGAAACGGTAAATCCGTTATATATAATCTGACAGGGGAAATAAGAATAAGCTCCTAAAACTGTTTGTGTCTCGTAATTAGGATTTCTCTCCGGAGTGTTCAAATCAGCAAGAGCGATTTGCCCGACATGAATTTCATTATATTCATCCGTACCTGACGTGAGCCTGTCTAGAGCTTTCACCTGATCCGTAAGTCCTGCTGCTACCAGATATTCTCTTGTCATTTCAATAGCATATTCAAGTTTGCCCTGAGCGTCCAATTTGTCAAATTCTGCCTGAAGTTCTGCTGCAAAAGTTTCAACTTTGGACTTATAATCACTGAAAGATGATCCCAGTTCATCGCTTATCAGCTCTTTTATTTCTTCAACTGTCAAAACGCCGTTATCATCCTTATCAAGGACATCAAAAACCCTGTTTAGAGAACCGAAAAAGTCATAGTTTGAATCTTCCCAGTCGTCATTCTGCGTTAAAGCAATAAGCTGTGCGCGGGTAATTCCTTTATCCGCAGAAATTGACGGATCAATAGTGCTCATATATTCAAACATACTTTCTACATCGTCAAATTCTTCAATAAAAGATTCTTTGGGAACATCAGGTTCCTCTTCATCGTCATCATCGCCGCCGACAGTGGTGTCATCATCGTCGTCGCCTGATACCGTGGTGTCGTCATCGTCGTCTCCGCCGCCGACAGTAGTATCGTCATCATCATCACCAGTTTCAGTCTTTTTATGATGCAGATCGTAAATTATCTGTTTTATATTTGCTATTTCTGACGCAGACTTGTCTAAAACAGAAACAGAGTATCTGTCTTCTACAGTCGTATCTGACGGCAACAATTCTCCTGTTGGTTTAAAATTAATATTACCGCCGATAGTAGCCGAGGAAGGTTCAAGCTGCGGTGCAATCCAATAATTTACTTCTCTGACAATAGAAGCTGTTGTTGGCAGCTTGAGAGATATATTTTTTACTGATTCATTCTTCTGCACCGCCTCGTTTGCAATAGAATAAATAGTGGCATCTTTGTTAGCTGCAAGAATTTCATCTACAATGCTCGCTGTATCAATGGCATTCGCAGATACGCCTGCATTTGCAGCCGCTTTTTCAACTTCTTCTGTTACCTGTTTTTGTACTTCTGCGGTCTGCGCTCTTGCTACAACAGTCAGTAATTTTTGATTTATCTGCATATTCCTCTAAGTCCTTTAATCCGGTTATCGGACTTTTAACTTTGAAACTTTAGGAGTTTTAATATTTAGTTAACAAAAATTTACTTTTTTATTTTCTTTAAATATTTGCAAAAAAAATTGTGCCTGTAATATAATGGAATTAAGATAAGCACATTTAATTTTAAAGGATTGGAAATGACTGAACAAAGAATAGCCGTAATTGGCTGCGGTATGTGGGGCAGAAATATCGTCCGCAATTTTTATAACCTTAACGTTCTTGATACTGTTTGCGATATTGATGACGAAAACCTAAAAAAAGTAAGAGAACAATATCCGGAAGTCAAAACAACCAAAGATTTTAATGAAGTTTTAAATAACAAAAATATTACGTCAGTTGTTGTCGTAACCCCGAGCCACACGCATTTCAAACTCGTCAAAGCTATGCTTGAAGCAGGGAAAAACGTTTACGTTGAAAAACCTATTTCAACAGTTGCACAGGAAGCAAGAGATTTATCTGAACTTGCCCATCAAAAAGGTCTTGTTCTTATGGTCGGACACCTTCTGCTTTATCATCCAGCCGTAAACAGGCTTAAAATGCTTATTGAAGACGGCGTTCTCGGAGAAATCGTTTATGCTCAAAGCGACAGGCTCAACGTAAACTTCCACAAAAACGACAGAAGCGTTATGTGGGATCTGGCACCTCATGATGTTTCCATGATAAGCTACGTCACCGGAAAAACTCCGTTAAGAGTAATTTCAGCAATCGGCTGCTCTTCAGACAGAACAGATATTATGGATATAACCCATATCGGAATTCAGTTTGAAGACGGAGTTATAGGACACATTTCAGACAGCTGGATTACTCCCAAAAAACACGTAACTCTCCTTGTCAGAGGCACTAAAGCCACAGCAATTCTTGATGATACCGTTCCGGAAAATAAACTTGTAGTTTATGACAATTTTGAACAAAATACCACCCAGCATATTACAACACCTGATGTTCTGGAAATTGAACCGCTGAAACTTGAATGCCAGCACTTCATAAGCTGCTGCGAAACCGGCAAAAAAGCCCGCTCTGACGGAGATAACGGATTTATGGTGACGCAAATCTTAGAAGAAGCCGAAAAAATTATGCTTGGAGAAAGAGTTAAAAATCTTGATTCAGTAAACTTTGCGCTTTCCAGAATGAAAAAATAACAATAATTTAAAGTAAAAGGACATCAAAATGGATATTAAAAACAACACAGCAAACATCGTTTCAATAAGCAGAATTTTTGTAGCATTTGCTGCAATCGGGCTTTTATATATGGATTCACGTGCGGCTTATCTATGGTCGCTTCTTCTGACAATAATCGCCTTCAGCATGGACGGTGTTGACGGTTACATTGCAAGAAAATACAACCAGTCCTCCGAACTCGGCTCGGTGCTTGACATTATGGGCGACAGAATCGTTGAAGCTTCTTACTGGATAATTTTTGCGGTTATGGGCTGGCTTCCGGCGCTGTTTCCGATTGTTTGTATAACAAGAGCTTTCACAACAGACAGCATCAGAAGCGTTGCTCTCTCAAAAGGCATGACCGCCTTTGGCGACAAATCTATGCAGACTACAAAATGGGGCAAATTCATCTGCGCTTCTAAATTTATGAGAATAAGTTATGCTGTTGCTAAAGTTGCGGCATTTGTACTTTTGATTGCAGCATACACTCCCGATATCAACTTCAACCTTGCTGACGGTATAAGATTTATTGCCGAAATTCTTGCATGGATTGCGATTATATTCTGTGTTGTAAGGGCAATTCCGGTTGTTGCCGAAAGCGGAAAGCTGTTTGAAAATGGCAAAAATTAATATTGTGCTTTATGAACCCGAAATTCCGCAAAATACCGGAAACATTGCACGTCTTTGCGCCTGCACAGGAGCATCTCTGTATCTTGTCGGGAAACTCGGATTTTCATTGTCAAGCAAATATACAAAACGTGCCGGACTTGATTACTGGGACAGTGTAGATTTGCACAAAATTGAGTCAATGGAAGAATTGATTTCCGCAAACAAAGACGCTAACTTTTATTATCTGACAACAAAAACAAAACGCAAATATACTGATGTACAATTTAAAGACGGTGATTTTATTGTATTCGGCCCGGAAACAAGGGGGCTTCCGGATATTTACGTAAAAGACAAAAATGCTCTCACTATTCCGATGAAAGAAGGTCAGAGAAGCTTAAATCTTTCGAATTCCGTTGCAATAGTCGCCTATGAGGTTATAAGGCAAAATGGACTTTGAACTTCCTTTACGCAATGAAAATTCAAACAAAGGCACTTTTGGCAGAGTTTTAAATATAGCAGGCTCCGATTATATGCCGGGTGCAGCTTATTTATCAAGTGTTGCCACGTTGAAAGCCGGATGCGGGTATGTTTTTCTGGCATCTGAAGAAAGAGTGATTAATGCCGTTGCAGCGCAGACACAAAATGTAGTATTTGCCCAGATTTCAGATATAGAAACTCTGCTTCAAACTGCGGACGTCCTTCTCATCGGCTGCGGACTTTCTACCGGCAAAAAAGCTAAACAAATATTTTTTGATACCCTGAAATCGGTTAAAAACATTCCTGTAATCATTGACGCTGACGGACTTAATATTTTATCCGAGTGTGACGAAATTAGGCTTCCTGAAAAATTAATTCTGACGCCGCATATAAAGGAAGCCTCAAGACTTTTGCAGACAGCTTCTGAAAAAATTTCTGCAGATATGGAATTTTATGCAAAAAAAATTACTGAAAAATTCGACTGTACAACGGTTTTAAAATCCAGCGAAACCGTTGTCTGCGGAAAAGATTTAAGGATTTACCACAACAAAAAACAGAACAGTGCTCTTGCTAAAGCCGGCAGCGGCGATGTTCTGGCCGGTATTATTGCAGGACTTTCTGCGCAAGGGCTGGATGAATTTAATGCTGCAAAAACCGGCGTATATATTCACAGTCTTGCCGGCGAATATGCAAAAAATGACCTGACCGAGTTTGCGGTTCTTGCAAACGATCAGATCAGGTACATTTCTTGTGCTTTTAAAAAACTTCTGAATTAACCGAAGAAGTTAAATGCGCCTTCGCCTTTTTTATTGCTGATACCTTGCATTTCAGCAACTTCTTCAGGTGTCGGCATCGGAGCTTCTTTTACCGGTTTAACTTTATCAGCCGAGATATTTTTCTTTGTTGAGAGGAATGAAGCTATACGACCGATAAAATTGTCTTTATCATGTGCGATTTTAGCATCTCTTAGTTGTCTTGCTGCTAATTTATCATTAACAGTGCCTTCAAGATTTGAAGAAGCCGAAACATAAGCTTCCTGAAAATCTTTAGCAACTTTGTTTGCAACACGTGTTCTTGCTCCGGTAAACGAAACATTTTGAATTCTTGAAATCATCTTTTTCTCCTTTGATTTTAAATTAGTCGGGGTAACAATATATTTTCTTTTGGTTACTCATATTAATAACTCAAAAAAATAAAAATTGCTATCCTGACCGAATTTAGTTTACAAATGTTAATCTAACACTTTAAGATGATTTAACAATTAGCCACCTTACCTAATACAGTCCTGCATCTTGCGCCTGTACAGTCAGGAAGGTTGTTTGGAATATTATAATAAGCACAGTAGCCGAGAAGTGCAAAAGCCATGACTTCTTTAAAATTGTTGGAAATGCCATAATTTTCATGTGTTTTTAAATCAATGTGCTTCGGCAGATAATGGCGGAGGTATTTCATCAAAGTCTGGTTGTAAGCCCCGCCGCCGCCGATTACGACTTCGTTGATATCAACAGACGGATAAACAAACCTTTCATAAGCTTGAATAATTGACTTTGCGGTAAGAGCAGTCAGCGTTGCAATAACATCTTTCGGTTCATGCGGAGCAAAACGGAGTGCGTTTTCGGTATATTCCTTTGAAAAATATTCTCTTCCAGTCGTTTTGGGCGGATTTCTAAAGTAATATTCATCCTGCAGAAGGCACTCCAGCCAGCTTTCTGAAATTGTTCCGGAGTTTGCAACATCACCGTTTTCATCATAGGGCATGCCGAAAAACTTTTGCATACAATAATCTATCATCATATTTCCGGGGCCTGTGTCAAATCCGAAGGTTGCATTTTCTTTTGATACGACCGTAACATTTGAAATTCCGCCGATATTCTGGATACAGAAATTCTTCTTTAACGGCTTGAACCATTTTTCATCAGCAAAACACACAAGCGGGGCGCCTTCTCCTCCGCATGCAATATCAGCTTCTCTGAAATTTGAAATTGTCATACAGCCTGTTTCTTTCGCAATAACAGCACTTTCGCCGATTTGCAATGTACTTTTCAAAGAAATTCCGTCTATTTTTTCATCAAACGGAAAATGATAAATTGTCTGACCGTGACTTGAAATAAAATCAGGTTTTCCATGCTCCGAGATGATAATATTACATGCTTCCGCAAAACATTTTCCGACGGCGAAATTCATCTGGCATAAATCTTTTACTGTCGCATTACCGCTGAAAAGATTAAACAATTTCGCTCTGATGTGTTCCGGATATTTGTAATTTATTCCGTGAATAAGTTTACAGCTTAAATCCGGCGAAACAATACAAAGTCCGGCATCTATGCTGTCACAGGATGTGCCGGACATTAAAGCTATTATCTTTTTACTTTCCAATTCCTGCATTATAAATTCTATTTTATTAAAACATAACATTTGCAGGCAATACTTTTTAAAATACTGTTACAAACAAAAGTAACAATTTACTCCCCAAATATCCACTTTCAAAAATTTTTCTTACACTTTTAAATTAACAACTCAGCCCCATTATAAAAATATCCCTAATCATTTCCAGTTTATAAACACCTCATCTTTATTAAAACTTCCTTTAGCTTTTGTGTTTAAATAATCTCGTCTTAATACAGGACTTTTGCCATCACCTCTTTTTCTTTCACTGTCCTTACTATCTTCTCCCGATGCTTTTTATTAAAGCTTCCTCCGTTATCGTTCCGGTAGTCGAACTATTAAGTTTTAAATTTAGTCGATTTCATTTCCGACTTTCTAAATGTAACTTTAAGTTAAAAGTTTGACAAGTAAAAAAAAATTAATTAATTTTTACAATTGCCCATGCCCTTTGAGTTAGTAAGCAAAAATTCAAGTTCTTAAATCTTAATGAAGAAAATTTAATGAATTTACGTAAAATTTGCATACAGGTTTAATTGACAAAAAAAATTTATAGAAACTTATTTTTATTTTTGTTGTATAATCATGGTGTTGGAAAAAATAGTTTGAAAAAGTTTTATTTTTGGATATATAATATTATTTAAAAGTTTAACAGTTTTATCGGGATAGAAAATGAAAGAGTTTATTAAAAATAATAAAATAACCTACAATTTAATGTCATTTACGGCATTCAAAACACTTTTGATATTCTCATTATTATTGGAAGCGCCAAGATCTTATGAGGATATTATAGAATACTTCAAAAACCATGACTATATCAACGAAACAATCTCAGTTGATACAGCAAGGGTATACATAAATTCTTTACGCATGGCAGGCTGCGTAATAGAAAAAACAAAACGTGCGGAAGGTTCAAAATTTGTTCTTATTTCGCACCCGTTTGAACTTGAAATTCCGCCGGAACAGATACGGGTATTCACTAAAATATACAAAACACTCTCTAAAAACATCAGCATAGAAGAACTAATTATGCTGGAAAAGTTTTTACGCAAACTGTGCGGAAGTATAAAAAATCCGGAATTTCAGCAGGCATTGGAAAAAGCCTCCCCGCTGACAGGTTATGATGTTGCCATGCTTGAAGATCTTCTTAAGTATTGCAAAAATAAAAATCAGATTGTTCTGGATTACAACTCTCCCCGCTCCGGAATTAAAGCGCTTGAAATTATATGCGACAAGATGGATTTTGAAAACAACAAACTTTACATTTACGGCACAAGTATTGATTATGAACAGTCAGCTTACCTGCAGGTAAACAGAATTGTAAATATTCGTGAGATAAAACTGCATAAAGATAAGGATTTGAATATTAAAGAAATTAAAGTTTTATTTGAAGTAAATGCAAATTCACAGGAACTTCAACTAAGGGAAAACGAAAAAATAATATCAGTCAACAATGAAAAAACTTTAATAGAGGCAAAATCTTCAAACCAATTTGCACTTAAACAAAGGATTCTATCTTTTGGAAGTGCCTGTAAAGTTTTAGAACCTGCAGAATTCAGGGACGAAATTGTTACCATACTTAGAAATATGAGGGCGGAATATCAATCATGAAAAAAATAAGCGATAAATATAATGAAGCCTGTATAAAGGTATTTGACATGCTGAAACTGCTCTCTAACGGAACAGCCAGATACAGAGATATTATAGAACTGTTTACAAGCAGCGAAAAATCAGAAAATGCTGCAGCGAACGTAATACTTAACAAATATCTGAATACTCTGAAAATTTTCGGCATAAACATCTATAAAAGCAAAAATGTTTACTATCTTCAAAACTCATTTTTCTCAATTAATCTGGACGAAAATGATGCAAAAATCTTTTGCCTGCTGAATTCGGCAAAAGATTACCTTACCAGTCCAAAGCAGCAGGAAATCTTTGACAAATTTTTAAAAAGCATAGAAATGAGGCTTACAAAAACATCCAAAGAAATGGTTGACACAGAAAATCTGGAATTAGCTAAAATAAACAGCACCGAATATCTGAACAAATACAGAGATATAATCTCAAAATGTGAAGTTTGCTGTTACGAAAACCAGAAATTAGAATTAAGTTTCAGGCAGGACAATAAAGATTACAAAGTAATATGCAGTCCCCGGGAACTAACCTTCAAAAACGGCAAGGCTTATTTATCAGTATTCAACCATTTAAGCAGACAGATTTTTGATATTGCGGTAGATACAATAACATCAATGAGGCAGATGCCGGTAATTTCAAAAGGCAATGAAGTTTCAGTAACAGTAGTTTATAAAATAGGCAATGACCTTGCTAAATCTTATTGTCTGAAAGAATGGGAAACCTGCGACGGCACCCCGGACAAAAACGGCTGGCTTACTATCGTAAACCACAATGAAGATTTCGACGTACTTTTAAAAAGACTTCTGAGATACGGAAGCAACTGTGTTGTAGTTTCGCCAAAAACCTTCAGAGAAAGCATGATTACTGCAATTGACGACACTTTGAAAAATTACGGATAATAAAAATTAACAAAG
The DNA here is from genome assembly GCA_944322665.1 of Candidatus Gastranaerophilales bacterium. Classification (GTDB taxonomy): domain Bacteria; phylum Cyanobacteriota; class Vampirovibrionia; order Gastranaerophilales; family Gastranaerophilaceae; genus Scatenecus. Next base: position 41,750 of record CALUPM010000007.1, read on the forward strand.
AGTTTTCATTAAAATCCGGATGTATTATTCTTAAATCATGAGCACACAACAAGCATACGTACCGCTGCATTTGCACAGTGAATATTCTCTACTGGACGGGGCAATAAGAATAAAAGACCTGATAGATTTTGCAAAAGAAGCAGGCATGCCGGCAGTTGCCCTGACCGATCACGGCGTAATGTACGGGGATATGGAACTTTATACAACAGCCAAGGAAAACGGTATAAAACCAATTTTAGGCTGCGAATTTTACGTACACGACGGAGATATAGAAGAAAAGAATAAACTTCACAACCCGTGTTACCACCTTGTGTTACTTGCAAAAAACAAAGCCGGCTATCAAAACCTTATTAAGCTCACCTCCACTGCCTGGTGCAAAGGCCGCTATGTACATCCGCGTATAAACTTTGAATTGCTTCAGGAACATTCCGAAGGTTTAATATGTCTTTCGGCATGCTTAGGCGGAGAAGTTCTCCAGATGCTCTTAAAAGGGGACTATGATGCGGCAAAAGCGTGTGCCAAAAAATACAAAGATTTGTTTGGAGAAGATTATTACATTGAACTTCAAGACCATGGCATTGACGAGCAAAAACGTACAAATCCGGAACTAATCAGGCTGGCAAAAGAACTTGATATAAAAATGGTCATAACAAATGACTCTCACTATTTGAGAAAAGAAGACGCCGACATGCATGATACCCTTCTTTGCATGCAGACAAACAGCGACAAAGATGACCCGAACAGATTTCACTTTCCGGGCAACGAATTCTATGTCAAAACGGCAGAACAACTCAGAGATGCGTTCAAATGGATGGATTCTGAAACTTTTAATCAGTGCATAAAAAATACAGTTGATATTGCAGACAAATGCCATCTGATACTTGAACTCGGAAAAAGTCCGCTTCCTGATTACAAAGTTCCGCAGGGATACACAATTGAATCTTATCTTGAACATCTTGTTTATGACGGCTTGAAAAAACGTTACGGAGAAATTACAAAAGACTTAAAAGAACGTACGGATTACGAACTTGGCGTAATCAATCAAATGGGATTTGCCGCATACTTTTTAATTACATGGGATTTCATACATTATGCAAAGACCCATGGAATTCCGGTCGGCCCCGGAAGAGGTTCGGCAGCCGGCTCTGTTGTTGCGTATTCTCTTGAAATCACAGACCTTGACCCGATTAAACATAAACTGTTGTTTGAAAGATTTTTAAATCCGGAACGTTTCACCATGCCTGATATTGATATTGACTTCTGCATTGAACGCAGAGGCGAGGTAATTGATTATGTAACGAAAAAATACGGCGAAGATAAAGTCTGCCAGATTATCACATTTGGTACTTATGCTGCAAAAGCCGCACTAAAAGGGATTTGCAGAATTTTAAAAGTTCCGTTTTCGGAAAGCAACAAGCTTGCAGGCCTAATTGAGCCGGCAATAGAAATTGCACAGGCAACAAACCCGAAAGCAAAAACTTTAAAAGATGCAATGCAATATGACGGTTCAGAACTGAAAACTCTTTACGACAAAGACGAACAGCTTCCCTCAGGCGACCCGATGGATGGAAAAACAGTCGGGGTAAAAAAGATTGTAGATCTTGCAATAGGTATTGAGGGGATTAAGAACAACACCGGCACGCACGCAGCAGGCGTAATCATAGCACCGGAACCTCTTGATCACATACTTCCTGTTCAGCCTTCAAAAGACGGAATAGTTCAAACAGGTTACCCGCCGCATGACGTTACGGAAGTCTTAAGCCTTTTAAAAATGGACTTTCTGGGGCTTCGAAACCTCACAACCATATACAAAACCGTTGATTTAATTAAAGAACA
>CALUPM010000008.1 GCA_944322665.1 Candidatus Gastranaerophilales bacterium
TCAGACCCCTCACCCGAATTTCTAAATTCGCTGCGCTCATTAAGAAATTCTACCCTCTCCCACAAGGGGCGAGGGAATTGTTTTGCAGCAAACCATTCACCCGTTCAACATTTCACCCATTCAACTCACTTCACCCTTCACTCTTCACTCCTCACTTTTTATCGCCCTGAGGTTCTGGTTTATTCCAGCCTGTCAAAAATTACCCGTTGCCCCTAAATTGTTGCCGTGATAAAATTCTTGTATGATAAAAAGTCAAATCAAAATTGAACCTATGCAAAGGGATTATCTTGACGATGTAATAACCGTGGAAGAAAAAGCTTACGGTCCGCATCACTGGTCTAAAGAATCTTTTTTTAACGAATTAAACAGCGAGCTTGCAAAATATTACTGCGCATTTAACGAAAAAGGAGAATTGACAGGGTATGCCGGCTGCTGGCAAATTCTTGAAGAAGCTCATATTACAAACATTGCGGTTTCACCGGATTTCAGACGGCAGCATATCGCTGAAGCGCTTTTGACAGTTTTAATTGAATCCTGCCGCAAAGCCATGGTTAAATATATTACCCTTGAAGTCAGAGTTTCCAACACTCCGGCGATTAAACTCTATGAAAAATACGGCTTTACGTCACTTGGAGTCCGCAAAGGATACTATCAGGACAATGATGAAGATGCCTTAATAATGTGGACAGAAAATATATTTTACGATAAATTTAAGAGTATATACGAACAAAATCTTAAAATTTTAAACGAAAAAGCAGGGATTACATATAAATTATGACAGAAGAAGCCGTACAACCCCGCGTAAAGACAACCCGCGGTAACAATACAAAGTCCGGTTCCGGGCTGAAATTCAGTTTCAGCAGTCTGGTATTAATAATATTTTGTTCTTTTTTACTTGTAATTTCAACTTTTATGCAGCTTAATATAATACATTTTTCAATTCCTGCAGAATTTTTTTCGGGTCAGCATTTAAAGATACAGGATTACATTCACACATTTAATCTTATCCCGCAGGTTCCTGCCGTTATGTTTATAGCTGCACTTTTAGGAAGAAAATTCGGGCTTGCAAGCGTTTTAATATATATATTGACCGGACTTTTTATCCTGCCGGTATTTGCACTGGGCGGAGGATGGAAATATTTCGGAGAATACGGTTTCGGATATATTCTGGCGTACATTCCGGCTGTATTTTTGACCGGAACTATTCTTAAATCAGGTTTTACCTACAAAAATGCCGGCAAAGCCGTATTTACAGGAATATTCACAATTCATATAATCGGAATATTATACATGCTTCTTGTCGCCGGAATCAGACATGAAGGTTTAATGTTTACGACCGGCTGGATACTGGCGCAAAGCGGGGTTAAGATAATATATGATTTTATCTTAAGTTACCTTCTGGTGCTTATAGCAAAGTATGCGCGGCTTATTCTGTGGCTTTATTTGTAAGCTTTTTTATAAGAGCTAATCCGGTTCGACAGTTACTTTCAAACATCCGGCAGGCTTTTCCTCAAAAAATTTACAGGCTTTTTCTATTTCGCTTAATTTGAATTTTTGAGTAATTAAAAAGTCTGTTGAAATCTTTCCTTCTGATATAAGATTAACAAGTTTTTCACAGTGAACGGCGTCTACTCCGCCGGTTTTGAAGGTAAGATTTTTGCCGTACATTGAAGGGAGCGGAAGGGTCATATCTTCTTCGTACATCGCAACAATCCCGATGATTGCATTCGGACGGGCAATTTTCCAGGACATTTCAAAGGTTTCTTTTGTGCCTGCGCATTCTATAACCCCGTCTGCCCCGCGGTTTTCCGTAAGCGATTTAATTTCTTTTTCAATATCGCATTTTGAAGGGTTAAATGTATAATCTGCAAGCCCCCGTTCGGAAGCAATTTTTAGTCTGGTTTCATCAATATCAACCGCGATAATTTTTCCTGCCCCTGTATATTTTGCACACATCATAGCACACAAACCAACAGGGCCTGCTCCGATTACAACGATTGTGTCGCCGGATTTTATTTCGCACATTTCCGCCCCGAAATATCCGCTTGATAAAATATCTCCGACAAACAAAGCATTTTCAAAACTTACGTTATCAGGAAGTTTTGTAAGTCCGTTGTCCGCATAAGGAACCCTCACATATTCCGTCTGGCAGCCGTCAATTTTACAGCCAAGTTCCCAGCCGCCGCATTGACAGTTGTTTATAAAGCCTCTTTTGCAAAAATAACATTCCCCGCAGAAAGTTTCACAGTTTGCGCAGACCCTGTCGCCGGCGGAAAGTTTTTTGACATCCGAACCTGTTGCAACAACTTCACCGACAAATTCATGCCCGAGGATTATGTCATTTTTTGCCGCAGGCACAAATCCATTTTTTATATGAAGGTCGCTTGTGCAAATCGCTGACAATTTAACCTTCACAATCGCATCTTTTGAATTAATAATTTCAGGCTTATCTCTGTCGCAGAGCTTTATACATCCGTCAAAATTTTTGTTATAAACAAGAGCCTTCATCAATTATCTCCTTACCTTTTAACCCGATTATATAATATCAGAAAATACAATCAATTTCTTCACCGCTTAGACTTTCTTCCGATTAAACTATGTGAAAAATAATTTATAATCAGTTTGTGAATAGCGGTTTGTACTTAAAATTACGGGAGATGAAAAAATGAAAGACGCAAAAACAATTGATAAGGACAAAGAAACCTTAAAGGAAAAAGCCGAACGCACGGCTGAAAACATTAAAGAAAAAGCAAACGATGTTAAGGAAAACATCAAAAAAGGAGCAGAGCATGTTAAGGAAAAAATAGAAGAAAAAACTGATGAAATGAAAGTTAAACATGCCCTGAAAAAAGAAGAAGAAGCCGAAAAGAAAGCTGAAAAAGCAGAGAAAAAAGCGGAAAAATAGGTTGAGGGGCGGCGGGGTGAAATTCACCCCGCCGCCCCTTAGCAATCAAAACTTTCAGCCGCCGCATAATTTGCAGGGTTTGCCGCCATGACTGTAGGCGTCTTTGCGTTCGATTTTCACACAATTTTTAGTACATTTTTTTGCGGAAGGGCAGGTTACTTTATGAACCTTTTTTGACTCTGTATTAAAAATTACATCTTCTGCAAATACAGGTGATGAAAAAGTAAACGCTGTAAAAATTAATAACAAAAATACACTTAGAAATTTTTTCATACCTTATGCAATCAAATTTAAATTTTTACCGGTTTCGGGATGGGATTTTTTATAATTTTCCGCCTGAGATTTAATTTTTCTTGCCTCGCCTGCGACCTTCAAGTCCTGACCGGAAGGGTCAGACGGAGCAAGGGCGGAATTTATTACTGTATTGGCATCTTTAATTGTTTTATCAGGATTGTTTTTGTCAAGAGAAGGCATTTTTATCGGAACGTACCCGCCTGTCGGGATGCCGTTTTCATCTTTTTCAATAACAATGCCGCCGGCAAGGGCGCCGCCTGCTCTTTTGTGTGCAAGTTCGTGATTGTAAATTTCGTTATATCTCTGGCTTATCATGTCCTGACGAGCCTGATTATGAGCCTGAGCGTAATTGTTTGCATACATTCTGACCGCACCAATCATAAAACTAAACTCCTAACCTTTTATCGCTGCTACAATTATAGCAAAAATTTTGTAATATTGCAACTTTTCTGTAGAATTATTTGAACTTATATAACAAATTCCATTAAAAATTTCAAAACACTGTCATCCTGAGGCGCACGGGTAAAGGGTAAAAGGCATAAACTGTGCCCGTTTATTGCGGGCGCGAAAGCCGAAGGATATCTTGAAAATGTGCAAGGGGATTCTTCAGTCGCTTCGCTCCCTCAGAATGACGTGCTTTTTATAATATCTGTGGAATTTGCTATGTAAGTCGCGAATTATTAAGATTGTCTTGAAAATAATTTCTGCTATAATGTAGGTAATAAAAATGTTAGTCAAAATCTCTAACGGAGGGTTAATGATAAAAAAAGTTTTCGGATTGGCAATATGTCTTACACTGATGGCGCCTGCTGTTTTTGCGGAAGGCAGAGGAAACTCCAATAATTACGTTCCGCCGGAAGGCTACGGTCAGGATTTGAACAGTTTTATGTATATGGATTACAAAAACAGCGAAGCGCAGGATGATGCGGATGATTACGCAATGCCCGTCCCGAAATTTTTCCAGCGCAACAAAGAAGAAGCTGCCGCAAAACGCGAACCGCACGAGATTAAGAAAAATTCTGACGGAAGAATGAAAACAGCACCGATGAGTTATGACCAGTTCCCGCAGAATTACGACAGCAGCCAGCAGATGTTTATGATGCAGAACAGCATGCAGGGAATGTACGGAATGCCTTTTTAGGGAGTAAGTTCCTTTTCAACAATCGGCGGAATTGGTGATGTGATAAGCATTGTCATGTATTTGTCATTGTCGGCTTTAATCTTGTCCGCCAGTTTGAAAATTTCTTCATTGTTTTTGAAGAAATATTTGACCGCATAGCGGAATTCAGTTATTCCTTCAACAGGATTTTTTTCGTACTTGTAAACATTGTATGTAAAGAAATTTTTGCCGTTTTCGTTTCCGTTTTCAAGATAGCTGATAACCGCCTGATCTGTTTTCTTGTTCTGTGCAAATTTCAGAAGAAGGCAGGTTTCGTTGTTTTCTATATCTTTATCAATATCTTTTGCATATTCAATCGGGTCTTTGTTTTCCGGAAGATGGTAAACCCCTATCATTTTTGTCCAGCGGTCGTGGTTTTCGCCTGAGGGAAAGTATTCATTCATGGCGTTTGGCAGATTAAGCGACTGCGCTGTCGCCCTGAGGATGAAACTTTTGTTGTCAAAGGTAATCTCGTTTGCCTCGGCTCCGTAAATGCAGGCAAGCGACACCAGAAGAGAAAGCGATAAAATATTAAAGACATTTTTCATGATAATTTTTCCTTCCTACATAACCATTGAAACATATTTTGTAAAAGAAAAAATTACACTTTCAGCTAACCGGATGTGCCTGTTTATTATTTATTAAAATAATCCATCATTTCTGACTCTATAACGTTGTCCATTTCGTCTGCAAAAATTTTAACACTTGAGGGTTCGTGCATTGCTCGGGCTTCATCATAAAAATTTTTCCCGAAAATACCTATCATATCTTCACCTATGCACATTCCGCGGCTCAGGTCTTCGCTTTCCAGATAATCGTTATTCACAACAAAATCTTTAACGGGTTTGTGCGCAATTTCTCTTACAAGTTTTGCAAGATATGTAAAAAACGGAAGATTTTTATCTTCAAGAACCAACCCTCTGTCATTTATAAAAAAGGTTGTTTCTTTCTGCGTGATACCTTTTTCCTTGTATAACTCGCGGTTTATAAAAATATTCAAAAAGTTTTTATTTATCGGATTTTTAAATTTAAAATACGGCAGCCGTGACTTTTCGAGCGCATTCTTAAAATCTGTATAATGCTTTCCGAAATAATCGTCCGTAAGCTGCATATTTAAAAGGAATCCTTCCTCAATCTGAAAATCAGGCCCCGGCATCTGCTGCAATTTCTGCCAGCCAAGGTCATCTCTTTTTATTAAATTTATTTTGCTATGGTCAAATGCCGTTTTTAAAAATCCGATATTTCTTACTCCGGTAAATGTCGGTTCCATATTAAATCTCCGTTTTAAGCTTTATAATCATATATCTGCGAACTTATCTCCTCCTGTAATTTTGCAACTCCATCACTTATTGCAAAAGGATTTTTAAAATTTCTTGAATTTCCTGTCGTTTGTTTTAGTGCTATTTCATCAAGTAAACGGGAAATAAAAGAAAAAACAGGCTGTGTTTTTTGCGAAATTATTAACTGTTTATTATTCAGAAAGATATCTTTATAAACTTCCTCATCATTTTTAATTCCCGCGCCAGAAGTTTCAGTCTGAACAACAATTTTTACTAAATCTCCGTTTCCGTAATCGCGGAATGACAGTCCTGAATGCTTAAGAGCTTTTTTGAAGTTTGAAAGATGAGAACCTTTGTTATCATCAGTTAATCTAACCGTCAAAGTTTTTGTATCAACTGTCTCAAATTTTTCTCCGCAGCCGCTGCGTTGTTTATCAATACGGGAGGATTCTTTATAAGAAGGAGATTTTATCCCTGTAAAATTAATTTTCATCAATTTCCTTTCTGCTTAAATTTTATATTTCTATTAAATCTCCTGAAAATATTTTTTGCGTAAATATTTAAAATTTTTTACAAATTTTGTGCTAATCTGTGGGTATGTATGACGAAATCTTTGACAGACTGAAAAATTCCGAATTCCGGAGCAGATTTAAGCTAAAAGAAAAAGACCGAGAATATCTTTTAAATAAGGGGTTTGCGGTGATTGAAAGCCACGCGCGTGATTTTATAGCAAAACGCATAGCGCCGGCTAATCCTCCAAACGACGGTAAACAAACCCCGACAAAAGGTCATCCGGTTTTCACCGCCCAGCATGCGACAGCCTGCTGCTGCAGAGGATGTATAAACAAATGGCACAAATTTCCAAAAGGGGTTCCGCTGACTCAAAAACAGCAGGATTATCTTGTCGGAATTATTATGGAGTGGCTGAAAAGGCAGACTGCAAAGATGAAAGAGGTGACTGGTGAGTAAAATGACAGCGGGCATAATTGACTGTCTGTGAAAACGTTATTGTGAACGGATACATAACAGCCAAACAGGTTGAAAAATATTATTAATAATTATGCTAAAAATAAAAGTCATCCCCTGAGGACGTAAGTCCGGAAAATTCAGTTGAATGTTTAAGTGTATTCTTCGCTTCGCTCAGAATGACATGACCGGTAAATCCGGCAAACTCTCATAATGCGCAGCAGGGGCAGAGAATCCTCTGCCCGCTTTTTTAAATCTTAATCAGAAAAAATTTGCTGTCTTTGTTTGCCAGAACCTTATGCTGTTCGTCTTTTTTGAACATCAAAATTTCACCTTTGCCGGCTGTAAATTTTTCCGCATCAAAATGAAGCTCAAGTTCTCCCTCAAGTACATAAACCGCAGCATCACAGGCGGAAGTGTGGGTGTCTATGATTTCTTCTTTTTTCAACGCTATAATACTGAAACAGCTTTCGTCTTTTTCAAGCAGGGTTTTCTTTTCAAATTTTTCTCCGTCAAGATTTACCAGTTCTTTTGCTTTTAATACATTGTAAAACATAAAATATCTCCTTAAAAAACTTTACGTTTTTAAGTTAAAACGTTTTAACGGATATTTCTATACGCCTGACAGGCGATATCATATCATCAAACTTTTTTCTGCCGGATAATCAGGACAAACGGGATTATTATAAATGCCATAAGCCCGAAATATCTGAATGTTTCAACATACCCCCACAGACTTGCCTGCTGCAGAAGCTGGTGGTAAATTTGATAATGCGCCATCTCCATAGCCGTCGACATATCTGTAATTGACGAAAGACTTCCGGCAAGCGCACTTGCTTTTGCCATAAAAGTATCGCTTGAATAGTTCAAATGTCCGACCATCATCATCTGGTGCGCCTGCGCAAATCTTGAAATCATTGTTGTTGCAATTGAAGTTCCGATAGCAGCACCGATATTTTTAAGAAGGTTCTGGACACCGGCCGCATTGGTCTGCTGCGCGTTTGTAAGAGTACTGCAAGAAAGGTTCATCATCGGAACCATCGCCATAATCATCCCCAATCCGAACACACAGTTCGGAAGCGCAATATCAACAAGCGCAATCTGTGTATTAATTTCCCCGAACATAAGCCCGCCGATTCCAAGAATTATCAGACCCGTTATAATCAAAGGTTTAGTACCGATTTTAGGTGTCAGAACCCCGCAGATTACGGTCGCAAGCAGACAACCTGCACCTCTCGGCACCATAGAAATACCGCTTAAAAACGACGTATATCCCATCAGCTGCTGGAGCATTGACGGCAAAATCGCGGCTGATGCCATCATAACACCCATTAACACCATCAAAACTATTGTTCCGAAAAAGAAATTTCCGTCTTTTAAAACTGACAAATCAATCAGCGGTTTTTCTTTTTTAACCTGAATTGTAAAGAAGGCAACCATTGCCATCATTGAAATTGCAAAGGTTTTGCAAATCCACGCCGCCCCGAACCAGTCTGCGTCATTACCTTTATCAAGAACAATCTGCAAAGTCAAAAGCCACACGGTCAGAAAGAAAAATCCGGAATAATCCATCGTGACATTTTTCTGTTTTTTTGCATAAGGCGGATCGTCAACAAGCATTTTGGTAAGATGAAATGCTATAATTCCGAACGGAACGTTTATAAAATAAATAAACGGCCACGACCATGTTTCGGTCAAATATCCCCCGAGAGCCGGCCCCATAATCGGCGCCATGACAACCCCGAGTCCGAATATTGCCATTGCGGCAGCTCTTTTTTCTTTCGGAAAAATTTCAAAAATAATCGCCTGCGAAATCGGCATAATCCCTCCGCCCCCGATTCCCTGCAAAACTCTTGATAAAAGCATCATCGACATTGAATTTGACAGTCCGCAAAGAATTGAGGCGATTGTAAATATTACGATACTTATTAGAAAGTAAGCTTTTCTTCCAAGAAGCTTGGAGAAGAAATCAACCGCCGGAATTATAACACCAGATGCGACAAGATAACTTGTAATAATCCACGTTGATTCATTGTGGCTGACGGAAAAACTCCCTGCCATATATGGAAGCGCAACGTTAGAAATGGTTTCATCCAGCGCAAACATAAACACCGAAAGCATAACCGGTATCATTACTATCCACGGGTTTCTTGAAGGTTGCCACTGTTCTGCTGCAGGGTTTGTCATATTTCAGTCCTCCGGAGTATATTGCCGTTCTAAAAAATCGGTCTGTAGTTATATTTCAGCTGATTTCTCTCTTATAACCTTAAACTTAACAAAACCGGAACTATTTTTCAAGTAAACCGGGACATTATGTTAATAAAGTGAAGAGTGAAGGGTGAAGAGTGAGAAGAGTTGAACGGGTGAAAGGTTTGTTTCGGGAAAGACACTAAGGCACTAGGAGGTTTCGGGATAAAGGCGATAAGTCTGCAAGGCGATAAGTTCTTATCAAAGTGAAGAGTGAAGTGTGAAGGGTGAGGAGAGTTGAGGAAGGCGATAAAAAATCGCCCCATTTTGTCTAAGTCATTTCATTCTGAGGGAGTGAAACGACCGAAGAATCTTCTTGCGTTTCCGGAAGATCCTTCGGCTTTTCGCACTCGCAGTAAACGGGTACGGCTAACGCCTTTCACCCTCTGCTCGTGCGCCTCAGGATGACGTAGTTTTGAAAATTTTTGGTAAAATTTGCTATATAAATCCCCAAATTAATTGCTAAACACCTTTGACTTTTTATGCTAAAATTTTAGAAAAGAAGGTACGTATGGAATTAATCGAAAAAACTTTAGACAGCAAAGTTGTTTATAACGGGAAAATAATAACCGTTTTTAAAGACGGTGTTGAACTGTCAACCGGCAAAACTTCATGCCGGGAAGTCGTTAAACATTCAGGCGGGGTTGTTATTCTTGCAATTTGTAAAAAAGACGGTGTTGATAAGATTTTGATGGTAAAACAATTCAGATATCCTCTGAAAGACGCAATTCTTGAGCTTCCTGCAGGCAAGCTTGAAAAAGGAGAAGACCCCCTTGAGGCTGCAAAGCGTGAATTAACGGAAGAAACCGGTTATATCGCCAAAAACTGGCAGGATTTAGGTTATATCTTTACTTCTCCCGGTTACAGCGACGAAAAACTTTATCTTTATAAAGCAACAGACCTTGAATTTGTCGGAGAATGCCCTGATGACGGCGAAATTCTTATAGAATACGAATATACACCGGATGAACTTAAGAATATGATTAAAAACAACAAAATTACTGACGCAAAGACAATCTGCGCCGTTATGCGGGGGCTGGAAGTATGATAAAAATGGTCGCAACAGATATTGACGGAACCCTTTTGAAGTGGAGTTACGAATACAGCCCCTATGTTAAAGACACAATAAAAAAACTTCAGGAAGCGGGTATAAAAGTTGTTCTTGTGACCGGCAGAATGCACTGTGCCGCAACCGGTATAGCTAAAGAACTAGGGATTAAAGAACCGATTGTTTCTTATCAGGGCGGAATGATTAAAGAATTCAGCAAGTCAGACAGAGTTTTGTACAGAAAGGACATGGACAGCGAAAGGGCTTTAGAAATTATCGACTGGGCAAGAGAAAATGATATTCACATAAATCTTTATATGGATGATGTTCTTTATGTTGAAAGAGATTCCGAAACAATCCGTAAATATACTGACGCAAGGTTTATCGACTATCACATCTGCAAATTCGACAAACTTAAAATACGGAATGTAAACAAAATTCTTGCAATAGACTTTGACGATCCGGACAGAGTGACCGGCTGGGTGAATGATTTAGGCAAAATGTTTCCTGATTTATATACAGTAAAATCGACCCCGTATTTCTGCGAAATTGCAAATAAGGAGGCAACAAAAGGCAATGCCGTAAAATTCCTGCAGAAATTGTGGGGAATTAAACAGGAAGAAATTCTCTCAATAGGCGATCAGGACAATGATATTGAACTATTAAAAGCCGGCGGGATTAAGATTGCGATGGGAAATTCAACCCCTGCCTTAAGAGAATGCGCGGATTACGTAACGGACACCGTTGACAATGACGGCTGGGCTACGGCTGTTGAACATTTCTGCTTTGAATGCGTTAAATAGCGATTTTTGAAAAAAATTAATAAGTTTTATATGCCAAAACAAACACCAAGCGCCGGTTTTTATAAAAACCGGCGCTTCTTTCAAATTTTTCATGAAATTTAGACAATGTTGTCTTGCTTTTTGCTAAACATACTTTTCTTCCCGAAAAATCCGCCAAAAAATCCGGAAAGATTAAAATCATCGTCCAATTTGTTTTCGGCAAGTTCAGTCTGACTGTTTGCAAGCTGCATTTTACCGTTTTCGTCATAAATAATTCCGTTTTTTTCGACGCTGACAAGCTTAACCTGCTCGTCAACCGGTACGAATTTCGTATCTTTAACAAAAATACTGGCTTTTTTTTCAATAGCCTCAAAGTCAATCTCTGCCAGACCAAATTCAGGTAATTCTGTATTTTGATCTGCGGGATTAATACCAGAGACACTTTTGTTGTCAATGGGGTCAATCGACATTTCAAGAATCCTTCCTGATACTATATACTTACTATCTATATACCCGTTTACGGCAGAATTTAAATAAATCTTGAATAGAATTTAAATTTAATTTCCGATTTTTTAAATTGCAAAAGCTGAAAACTCTTGCGCCGCACGGACATAAGTATTATAACATAATTGTAAACTTTTGTAAAGTAATAGCGTTAAATTGTTACACTAAATTTTCATGCTATGATTTAATTACCGGAGGGGAATATGCATAAAGAGTGGATTATAAAAGATTGTGACACAAATCAGACTTCCTTAATCGGACGGCTGCTTTCAACGCGCGGGGTTAAGGGCGAAAATGAGATTGAAGAATTTTTAAATCCGCTTTTAACAAGGCTTTCCGACCCTTATGTGTTTAAAGATATGCAAAAAGCTGTTGACAGATTAGCAGCAGCAATTGAAAATCAGGAAAAAATCGTTATCTGGGGCGACTTTGACGCTGACGGAGTCACATCAACTTCACTTTTATACAGAACTCTTTCATATCTTGGTGCGGACGTCAATTATTTTATCCCTGACAGGGAAAAGCAGGGGCACGGGCTTGATACAAAAGCGCTTGTAAAATTGATGACAACAGTTAAGCCTAAAGTCATTATAACTGTCGACTGCGGGATAAGCGATGTTGAGGCAGTAAATTTTATAAACAGTTTCAAGATAGACATAATCATCACAGACCACCACGAAGCGCCTGAGGAACTCCCGAAAGCTTACGCAATAGTCAACCCGAAAGCACCTGAAGCGCTGGATGAAAATCTTTCCGCAAAAGAAATTGAAAGTCTGACATCTCTTGCAGGTGTCGGGGTTGCGTTTAAAGTTTCGCAGGCACTGTTAAACAGATTTGAAAAATCAGAATTTATACAGGACATTCTTCCTTATGCCGCAGTCGGAACAGTTGCGGATATTGTGCCGCTTATCGGAGAAAACAGGCATATTGTTCTTAAAGGGCTTGATTTGATTTCAAAAGGCAGACATCAGGGGCTTAAGAGGCTTCTTGAAAGTGCCGGCTATAATCCTTCAAACGGGGTGACTTCGGAGCAGATAGCCTTCGGGGTTGCGCCGAGGATTAACGCATCCGGACGGCTTGATACTGTCGAGGCGGCATTGAAAGTTATGCTCTCCGACAATCCGCAGGAAATCGAGATGGCAGTAATCAGCCTTAACGAATTTAACAAAATCCGCCAGACTCTCTGTCAGGAAACCTTTATGCAGGCGGACGAAATGGTTAAAAGAGAAGGAAACAAGAACCCTGCGATTATTCTGTTTAATCCGGAGTGGAAAGTCGGAATTATCGGGATCGTTGCCTCCAAGCTTGTTGAAAAGTATTACAAACCCGCGTTTTTGATGACGTATTACGAAGAAGCCAAACAAATCCGCTGCTCTGCTAGAAGTATTGAAGGGGTTCATCTTTATGACGCAATAAGCGCAATCGGGGAGATCCTTGACGGCTTTGGCGGACATGCAATGGCAGCAGGGCTGTCGTTTTCGCCCGAAAAAACGCCGTTTAAACTTGTCAAAGAAAATCTTAACGGCATAATCAAAGAAATGAGCGCCGGAAAAGATTTGAAACCTTTTATTAACATAGATTTAGAGGTTACACCCGATGACATTACGGTCGATCTGGTCGAAGAAATTTCAAAGCTAGAACCTTTCGGCGCATCAAACCCCGCTCCTGTTTTTGCATTGAAAAATTTATGTGTAAAAGAAAAGCGGCTTATGGGCGAAAACAAAGACCATTTAAGGATTACCGCCTCTGCCGCAAACAAAGAATTTAACTGTATCCGCTGGAGCGAGGGAGATATTTCGCTTGCAAAAGGCGATCCGTTTGATGTTGCGTTTCACCCGCAGATTAACGAATATCAGGGAAACACTACAGTACAGCTTATTGTAGACGATATCCATTCTCCTTATTTAAAAGACGAAACAGAAGAACAAGAACAGGCAAAGTTCAAAATCTACGACCACCGCAAAAAAAACGATATTCTCCCGCAGGTAAATGATTACGTCAAAACCTCAAAGCAGAATATTCTTGTCTTTGCCGAAAGCAAGGCTGTTCGGGACAAACTCAAACCTTATGAGGCTTTAATTGAAAGGTGCGTTTCAAGGGAAAATCTTCACCCGTGCGATGCGGTTATGTTTTTTGATTATCCGGCAGACAGGGAAACTCTTAATAAAATTATGGAAGAAACGAACCCAAAGTGCGTGCATTTGATGAACTACGAAATCAAATACTTTGACGATCAGGAATTTTTAAAGACGTTTGCGGGCATGCTGAAATTTGCTTCAAATAACACGGGCGGCAGGGTTGAACTTCTCCGCTGCGCAAGCCACCTCGGAAAATCCGTAAGGCTTATTGAAATGATGTTTGACCTGTTTGAAGAAGCGGGATTTATTGAAATTCTTGAAAAAGCAAACGGCCATTACATTATCAAATTCAACGGGATTTCAAATTTGGACGGAATTCTGCACAATTCAAAATTCGCTCTTGTAATGGATATGGCGGAAGAATGCACTCTATTCCAGAAAGCGCTTCTTGAGGACGAAACAGAAGAACTGGCGCTTGTCTAGCCGTTCTGAACTTTAATTGGGGGATTTTCCGGCTGTTTTATTGTAGTTCTTTTTGCCGCCATTCTCCCGCCCAGAACTATTCCTGTATGGATAAAAGCAAGCGCGCCTGCGATATAGCCTGAAATTTTATGGGTTTTCATTTTTTTGTTAGAAGCCGCAATAACGCTCAGAGTTCCGGCGGCAAGCGCCACGTAACCCGTTGCCGTTACGGGATTGAGTTTGATTTTGTGTGAGGATGTTGTAATTTTATTTCCGACAGGCTGTACCGGCATGTGTGTATTCCTTTATTAAAAAATTTTGTAAATCACATAATAAATCGCAGCGGACAAAAGCATGCAGGCAGGAATTGTCAAAACCCATGCTGTTACGATATTTCCGACAATTTTCCACTTGACGGCATGAGCGTGTAAAGTTGAGCCGACACCCATAATCGCCGTTGAAATTACATGCGTTGTACTCAGCGGAATTCCGAAGTGCGAAGCGGTTAAAATCAACCCCGCAGCCGAAGTTTCAGCCGCAAAACCATGGATTGGTTTAAGTTTAATAATTTTATGCCCCATAGTTTTGATGATTTTCCATCCGCCGTTCATTGTACCTGCCGCCATAGTCAAAGCGCAGGCAATGATTACATAAATCGGGATTTCAAAATCCCCTGTCGGGCTTTTGTGGAGAACTCCGCCCGCAAGCAGGGCAAGAGTAATTATACCCATAGTTTTTTGAGCATCGTTTGAGCCGTGGCTCAATGCCATCAAGCCCGATGACAAAAGCTGGAGTTTACGGAATTTTTTATTTACAGAATCCGGATGCGCTCTTGTAATGAGGATTACCCACGCGAGAATAAGCATAAGCATAAATCCGGCGCAAAACCCGAGAACAGGAGAGGTAAACATCGGAATTATAACTTTATCCATCAAAGTTTTTACGTGCACCGCGCTCACTCCTGCCTTAACTATTGTTGCCCCCAGAAGCCCGCCTATCAGTGCATGCGAAGAACTGGAAGGCAGCCCGAGCCACCACGTAAGAAGGTTCCACAAAACAGCCGCAAAAAGTGCACAAAAAATTACGGTTAATGTAACCATTTCTCCGTTTACAATTCCCGCACCAATTGTTTTTGCAACGTGCGTTCCTGTCAAAGCCCCGATAAATTCAAGGCTTGCACCGAACAGCACCGCCTGCTTCGGCGATAATACTTTTGTCGAAACTACCGTTGCAATCGCATTTGCACAGTCATGAAAACCGTTTATAAATTCAAAAGCCAGTGCCGCAAGTATTACTGCTATTAAAATCAAAATCGTTATTGACATATCATACCTACGACTGCTTCAATACAACGTTCAAAATTGTGTCTGTGACATAAAAACACGCGTCAAAGGCGTTTTCGATTTCCTTGTAAATATCTCTAAGTTTGATAACCTCAAGAGCCTCATAGCTGCCGGAGAAAAGATTTCTCATTGCGCGTCTGTGGATTTCATCCCCCTGCGCTTCAATCTCTTTCATCTCAATGTTCAGTTTTGTTATTTTTTCAACATCGGAAACCTTCTTGAATTTCTTGATAATCTCTCCGAGCTTTTCCGTTGCCTGAACAAGTGTTAAAGCCTGTTCTTTCATCTCCTGAGTGTAGGTGCTTAATCTGTACACTTCCAGATTCAAACAGGCTTTTGCAATTTTTTTGTTAATTTTGTTCAACTGAACGGCAATAATCTGGATGTCTTCACGTTCAATTGGTGTTATAAAGCTTTTGTTTAACTGCTTCAAAATCGCCTTGTAAGAAAGTTTGCCTTTCTTTTTATACTTAAGCGCTTTTTCTTTATACTCATCAGTCAGGCTGTTGTGCATAATCTCATCATATAATCTTGCCGTTTTCTGGCAGATTTCCGCGCTGTCCTGAAAGTATGTAAAAAACATCTTGTCCTCTGGCGGAAGAATATATGACATCAAATTAAATTTTGGCATGGTGTTTTCTCCCTGTATTCATGCAAAGCATACCTTAAGCAAGGTTTTTAAAAAAGCTTTTTTTAACAAATCTTAAATTTTCATCTGCGCTAAAAATACCGCCCTG
Organism: Candidatus Gastranaerophilales bacterium; assembly: GCA_944322665.1. Classification (GTDB taxonomy): domain Bacteria; phylum Cyanobacteriota; class Vampirovibrionia; order Gastranaerophilales; family Gastranaerophilaceae; genus Scatenecus. The sequence continues at coordinate 15,806 of CALUPM010000008.1, forward strand.
ATTCCGGAGCGGTATTTTTAGATTTATTGTTATTATCAATTATTAAGTTACCTGAATATCTTTTTCAAATCCGAACAGAGAACTTACGCTTTCGTCATCATGAATCCTTGAAATTGCCTGCCCGAGAAGCGGTGCGACTGAAAGCTGTTTAATATTCGGAGGCATTTTGTCCATATCAAGCGGGATTGTATTTGTTACAATACATTCCTTGATAGGAGCATTTGCAAGCCTTTCAATTGCAGGGCCTGAGAATACAGGGTGCGCAGCACAGACATAAACTTCTTTTGCGCCTTCTCTGACCAGAAGTTTGGAAGCTTCGCAGATTGTGCCTGCCGTGTCGATTATATCGTCAAACATAATACAGATTTTGTCTTTTACATCGCCGATTACGTGAGAGGCGATAGCTTCATTATGTTTGTCGCGGCGTTTGTCGATAATTGCAAGCGAACAGCCGATTGCTTTTGAAAAATGTCTTGTGCGCTGAACTCCGCCTGTGTCAGGGCTTACAGCAACCATATCATCAGGGTTGAAATTAAGACTCTTGATGTAATTTACCAGAATCGGAGTTGCAAAAATATGGTCAACAAGAATGTTGAAGAATCCTTGAATCTGGCCTGTGTGAAGATCCATTGCAAGAACTCTGTTGGCGCCGGCAGTTGTAAGCAAATCCGCAACGAGTTTTGCGGTAATTGCTTCACGGCCGGAAGTTTTTCTGTCCTGTCTTGCGTATCCGTAATAAGGGATTACGGCTGTAATCGTTTTTGCGCTTGCACGTTTGAATGCGTCAATTATAATCAAAAGTTCCATAAGGTTTTCATTAACCGGATTGCACAGAGGCTGGATAATGAAAACATCATCGCCGCGGACGCTTTCTTTAACCTGAACGTAAATTTCTCCGTCAGCAAAATTTTTAACAACCATAGGACCGATTGATGTGCCTAAATAATCGGCTATTTCCTGAGCCAGCTTTGTGTTTGAACGTCCCGCAAAAAGTTTAATATCATGAGTCGGATTGATTGCGCGTTCCAACTGCCCGGAAGCTATTTCTAATACCATTTTCATCCTTTCTGCCACCAGCTTGGTGATTGTTTGTGAGTAAAAATCTTAAATTTCACTCCAATTCCTGCATTTTTATTATATTATCCATGTTAATAAAACTTCAAGATTTTTTTAAGTAATATTACACAAAAATACCTCTGCCGGAATTCTGTTCTTACGGCTCCGGTATTCTGTCAGGCTAATTGTCAGGGCCGATACTGTTTAAACCGATACTTAAAATTGACAGCAAAAGTGCACCGATAAACGCGCTCAGGAAATTTTCCACTTCAAACCCCGGCGCCACATACCCCGCAAACATAAATAAAAACGCATTAATCACAAGCGTGAAAAGCCCGAGAGTCACAATATTAATCGGAAGAGTTACAAGAATAAGCGCGGGTTTGATGAAAACATTCACAAGCGCAATCACAAAAGCCGCTATCATAGCCGTCAGAAAATTCGCAACCGAAATTCCGGGTACAACCCATGCGATAAACATTATTACGAATGCAAAACCGACCCATCTTAAGAATAAAAACATATAAAACTCCTTTTTGTATCATTATAAAATTTCGTTTTTAAAAAAACATTGCCCGAAAGCAGGAATTAGAAAAGGCGATGCTACAAAGTGAAGGGTGAAGAGTGAAGGGTGAGGAGAGTTGAGGAAGGCGATAAGACTGCAAGGCGATAAGGCGATAAGTTCTTATCAGAGTGAGGTGTGAAGCGTGAAGTGTGAAGTGAGTTGAAAGGTTGAAAAGTTGAACGGATGAATGGTAGGATACTAAGACGATAAGACGTTAGGTCGTTACGTTAAATATTTTCCCTCGCCCCTTGTAGAATGCTGGTTCAAACCGGCATGCAAAACTGTGTTTAAAAAGACAACCGATAATTAAACTTATAAATTAGAGCTTGTAACTATTTTGTTTCTTCCGTCTTCCTTTGCTTTATACAAAGCTTTGTCCGCATTTGAAAATATGTCGGAGGATGTGTATGTTTCGGAATTTAAAGTTTCCACGCCAATGCTGATTGTTACATTAAACCCGTTATTGTCATAGAAAAACGGATATCTTTCAATCGTTTTGCGAAACCTTTCAAGAGGAATAACCGCTTTATCAATCGGAGTTTCGGTTAATACAACAACAAACTCTTCTCCGCCGTAACGGAACAGAATATCTGTTTTGCGGAAAGTTTCAAGCGCAATATACGCAATCTCTTTCAAAACATAATCCCCGCACAGGTGCCCGTAAGTGTCGTTGATTTTTTTGAAATAATCTATGTCGAAAACCGCAAGGCTTAAATCGCTTGAATACCTTTTGGCACGCAAAAATTCCCGATCTAGCGTTGTTTCAAAATGCCTGCGGTTAAATAATCCCGTAAGTGCGTCTGTCACGGACATGTGTCTTGTCTGTGAATACATAAAGTTTATTTTTTTCAGGACATCCTTTTTATTGGTCTCCGAAATAGGAAAACTCTTTATTACTTCTTCTATATTACTCTGTATTTGATCCAGAAGTTCCGGAGATAAGTCGAAACCCTGTCCCTGAAAATTGTCCATAAAAAATTCCTTCTCCTGAAATATTATATCATAAAATTTGAATGCTTGTCATGTTTTTGATAAAATTCCTTATATGAAATTATCAGCGGAAGAATTACTGGAAAAGTTTTCAAACAGCACGGCTCATCCGTTTGAGGTCAGACGGATTGCGATGATGATTTTTGATGAAGCGTCGGACAAGCTTTTTTGTATGCCGGCTTCAGACAGAAAACTCCTTGAAGCGGCAGCAATTTTACATGATATCGGCTACCATATAGAATGCAAAAATCATAACAAACACAGCCAGAAACTTGTTCTGGAATACGGACTTGCAGGGTTCAGCCGCAGAGAAACCGAACTTGCAGCCTGCATTTGCCGCTATCACAGAGGCAGCCTTCCCGATAAGGAAAAGCATGAAATTTATTCCGATTTTGACAAAAAAGAACGCAAAACAGTAAAACGACTCGGCGGAATTTTAAGGCTTGCGGACGGGCTGGACAGGGCGCATCTTGCACTTATAAAAAAAGTTAAGATTAATTACAATTCAAAATATAACATTGCAGAATTCCTCATTACGCCGAACACTCCCGATTATTATCCCGATTTGACTTCCGCAATCCGCAAGCGCGATTTGTTTGAAATCGGCTTTAAAACACAGTCGGTGCTGAAGTTTGATGAATAAACCGTGTATTAGATTTAAACTGTATTCTTAAACCCGTCTGAAATCTTCCTCCAGCCAGTCAAAGCACATTTTTAAAAACCTCTCAGGCTCTGCAAGAAACAGATCTTCCGCATGAATTCCATCCTCAAAAATTTCAAGTTTTTTGGGGCAGACTGCTTTTTCGTAAAGCTTTTCAGTGTGCCACGGACAGACTGTTACATCATGCCTGCCTGCCGCAAAAAGTGTCGGGGCTTTGATTTTATCTGCTATATCAAGAGGTTTTATTTTTCTTCTGATAACAGGAGAAGGCCTTACTGAAATCCACCTTTCAGGTTCAAACTTTTTAAAAGTCGGAATCCAGGCATTCGGATGCCACATTTTGTTTTCAATTTTGTAAAAATCACACGGGGGCGATACTGCGATTATTTTATTTATATCGTCATTTCCTGCGCCGTAAATCAGTACGATTGCTCCGCCCAGAGAAAATCCCGCAAGGTTTATTTTTTCATAATTTTTACGTGCAAATTCTACAACTGCCTCAAGGTCAAGAATTTCTTTTGAGGTAAAAGTATAAAAACCTCCGCTTTTGCCGTGTCCGCGAAAATCCATGACTATTACGTCATATTTTTCGGACAAAGAAAGAGCTAGCGCAGAAAATGCCCGGCTGTCCTTTGTCATAAACCATCCGGGACATATTATTATGACGCTTTTGTGTCCTGTGTTGTATAAGTCAAAAGCGATTTTTACATTGTCCGCAGTTTTTGTAAAAAGATGTTCCATGGTTGAAATTATTCCACTAAAACAGAAAAACTTAAAGCCGTTTTAAAAAACGGCTTTACACAAGTTCCTTTGCTATTTTATATAGAGTGGTAAGGCTTTTATCGTCAAGCAGCGGTACAAGTTTTTTCAGCTTAAATTCAATGTCATCTCTTGTGACATTTTCTTCAAAGTAGAATAACTCGGAATAGCTTACGTTGAGGGCATTAGCGAGTTTTTCAATCAAATCGCACGAAGGAAAACTTTTTGCATTTTCTATCAGCGAAATATGGCGGAAATCAACACCTACAATTTCTGCAAGCTGTTCTTGAGTAAGTTTTCTTGATTTTCTTAATTCTTTTAACTTTTTCGCAAAACTATTTTTGAAGCTGTTAGTTCTCATAAATAATAGTGTATTTGTAAAAACACAAAGGCTTTACAAACTTATTTATAGAATTTTCTTGACTTTTTTCTATTAATTATATAGAATTTCATGATATAAAAATGAATTTGTTACATATTTTCAATATAAGGACAAGAAAATGCCAAAAATCAGTGTAATAGTTCCGGTTTATAAGGTGGAAAAATTTCTGCCAAAATGTCTTGAGAGTTTAATAAATCAAACCTTAAAAGACATAGAAATTATCTGCATAAACGACGGATCTCCGGACAATTCGCTTAAAATACTGGAAGAATACGCAAAAAAAGATTCCAGAATAAAAATTATTAATCAAAAAAATGCCGGCCCTTCCGTCGCAAGAAATAAAGGGATGGCAGCTGCCTCGGGTGAATACATAGGATTTGTTGATTCTGACGACTGGATTGATTCGGATTTTTACGAAAAACTTTACGCTGCTGCAAAAAAATACGATGCTGATATTGCTGCTGCAGGGATTATAAAGTCAAAGAGATTTAAAGGAAATATAAATTATTTAAACTTTGAAACAATTGAATGTACGGAAGATACTTACAAAAAATATATACTTTGCAACATTCCTGATAAATGTTATATCTGGAACAAAATTTATAGAACTTCTGAGATGAAAAAACAAAATTTACAGTTTGTACCGGATATTTATTATGAGGATATGCCTTTTAGCTGTGAAGCTTTACTGTATTTGAAAAAGCTGGTTGTCGTACCGGGAACTTTTTACTATTACAACAGATTAAACAGCAACTCTATTGTTAAGACAACATCTAAATCAAAAAAGAAAAAATCTGATTCAGATTACGCGGATAAAAAAGTGTTTGAGATTTTTGATAAAAATAATATTAATATTGAACATCATTATGATTTAAAGAAATACAAACTGTTTGGGATAACTTTATTAAAGATTAAATATTTCAAAACCAGAAGGGAATGCAAACTTTTTAATATAATAAAATTTAATCTTCCTAACAGACGCAAAAACACTTTAATTGACAAATAAGAGGTTCTGCTATATACTCTCAAAAAGGAAAAACGGAGAGTTAATTGAGATGCCTGCAATCAGTGTTATAGTTCCTGTTTACAATGTCGAAAGATATTTGCCAAGATGTTTGGACAGTTTGATAAACCAGACATTAAAGGACATAGAAATAATTTGCATAAATGATGGTTCTCCGGACAATTCGCTTGAGATACTGGAAGAATATGCAAAAAAAGATTCCAGAATAAAAGTCATAAATCAGGAAAATGCGGGTCTTTCCGCAGCAAGAAATAACGGGATGTCTGCTGCCTCGGGTGAATACATAGGATTTGTTGATTCTGATGATTGGATTGATTTGGATTTTTATGAAAAACTTTACACGGCAGCGAAAAAATACGACGCTGATATCACCGCAGGCTGTATAAAAACATGGCGAAAACATAACCGGAACGGGGTTATGTTAAAGTACGAAAAAGAAGAATGCAGTGAAGATTTAAACAGAAAATTTTATCTTTCCGACTTTCCGGAAACCTGCAACGTATGGAACCGTATCTACAAAACTTCCGAACTCAAAAAACACCATCTTGAATTTGAGGTTGGAGTTTATTATGAGGATGTGTGCTTTACCGTAGAAGCTTTATACTGTATGAAAAAACTTGCTGTTGTGCCTGAAACTTATTACAACTACGAAAGGGCAAATGTAAATTCAATAGTAAAAAGCAACAATGAAAAAATGAAACAGGACAGCAAGCATGTTTGGAACAGAATGATTGAATTTTTAAAATCCAGAAGTCTGAATTTACCTGCGCACTACCATAAAGAAAAAAAATATAAATTATTCGGATTAACAGTAGCCAAAATAAGATACCGGAGTTTCTGCAGAGAGTGTAAACTTTTTAATCTGATAATGCTAAACCTGCCGCCTTTAAAATAGCGTGTTAAGAAATGTAAAGAATTTTCAGTTTTTGTAACATTTCTTCATGAAAAATACTTTATATATATAAGGGAAAAAATATGAAAGGATTACGAAAGTCCGGATTAATCCGACAAACGGAATCCGGGAAATCGTAAACTCAGGTGGAAAAATGAGTTTCGATGCAAATGTCCTCAGCGTAAAGCCCGTAATCAGAGAAGCCGCAAATATGAACAACGACGGCGGAGGCGGAAATCTCGGTTATATGCAGCGCGAAAGACAGGATGAAGAAAAAGAAAAGAAATTTTTACTTGATGAAAGCATTTTTGACAAAAAACAGGAAGCCGACGTATTTGTGAGCCGCAAGGAAATCGAAATTCCGGAAGAATATCGTTTCAGTCTGAAAAAGTTTTTGTTGAAACTGTACGTAAAAATTAAACGTGTTTTTGCGCATTAAGTTTCCGGTTATTTTTGTGCTAGAATTTTCTTATGGAAAAGAAGAAAATTAAAATCGGATTAATCGGGTTAGGCACGGTCGGAACAGGTGTTTACAAGACTCTTGCGCCTTTTGAAGATATAGAAATTACAAAAATCGGGGTTAAAAACATAAACAAACCCCGCAATATTGAAAATTTCGACAGGTCAATTCTGACTGAGGACAGTTATGAAGTTGCAGCGGATCCTGAAATTGACATTGTCTGCGAATTGATAGGCGGTGTCCAGCCGGCATTTGACCTTATCAAAACCGCAATCAAAAACGGCAAACATATCGTGACGGCAAACAAAGAACTTCTTGCAAAACACGGAGAAGAACTTTTCAACTTTGCCGAAAAATATAACAAAGTTGTTCTCTATGAAGCCGCAATAGCAGGCGGAATTCCGTTGATAATGCCTATCAAAACGATTATGGCAGGCAACAAAATCAATAAGATAGAAGCAATTTTGAACGGAACAACAAATTATATACTGACAAAAATGGATGTTCAGGGCGCGTCTTATGAGGATGTTTTAAAGGAAGCGCAGGAATTAGGTTATGCCGAAACAGACCCGACAGGAGATGTCGAAGGTTTTGATGCCGCTTACAAAATCACGACTTTAGCAACGATTGCGTTCAGAAAACGAATTAAGCTTGATAATGTTTACCGAGAAGGGATTACGAAAATCCGCGCGCAGGATATGCATGCCGCAAACGATTTAGGCTACAAAATTAAACTCATAGCTTCAGCCTCAATTGATGACGAAGGCAAGGCCGATGTAAGGGTTCATCCGATGCTGATTTCAAAGAAATCAACTCTGGCGCATATTGATTATGTAACAAATGCCGTGAGCCTTTCAGGGCATCCGATAGGGGATATTACACTTTCAGGCCCCGGAGCCGGAGAATTTCCGACCGCAAGCTCGGTTGTCGGCGACATTCTTGCAATCGCCGCAGAGCTCGGAAAAACTGATTATCTTCTTCCGATGATGCGCTGCCGCCATGACGAAACCGCAGATTGTGTAAATATTAAAGACACAATGAACAAATACTACCTCTCGATTAATGCCAAAAACAACAAAGGCGTAATCGGAACAATCGGCAAGATTTGCGCGGAAAATGATATAAGCCTTCAAAGTATTGTCCAAAGAGGAGTAGATGAAGACAACACCGCAAATATTACGGTAATTACAGAACTTGCATTAGAAAAAAACATGCGCCGCGCTGTCGATGCTTTTGAAAAAAACAAATTCATAAACAAAGTCAACAGCCTGATTAGAGTTCAGGTGTAAAATTTACAAGAATTAACAAAAGAGGTATCAAACAAATGTACTATCAGGGATTAATCAACACGTTCAGAGAATATCTTCCGGTAACGGATAAAACTCCGGTTGTAACGCTTAATGAAGGCAACACACCGCTTATCAAAGCAGACAATCTTGCAAAAAAAATCGGGCTTGATGCTGAAATTTATTTGAAATTTGAAGGCTGCAATCCGACCGGAAGCTTTAAAGACCGCGGGATGACAATGGCTGTTTCAAAGGCAAAAGAAGCAGGCTCGGGTGCAATCATCTGCGCTTCAACCGGAAACACCTCGGCTTCTGCTGCAGCTTACGGTGCAAAAGCAGGACTGAAAACGTTTGTGCTGATTCCTGACGGCTACATTGCGCTGGGAAAACTTTCGCAGGCAATGATGTACGGCGCAGAGATAATTGCAATTCAGGGAAATTTTGATGAAGCCTTAGAACTTGTCCGCAAAATCGCAGATAAATACCCGATTACGCTTGTCAATTCCGTAAATCCTTACAGAATTGAAGGTCAGAAAACCGGCGCCTTTGAAATAATTAATGCACTCGGTCAGGCTCCGGATTATCACTTTATCCCTGTCGGAAACGCAGGAAACATCACGGCTTACTGGAAAGGCTACAAGGAATGGCTTAACTTAGGCAAGATTTCTAAAGCTCCCAAAATGATGGGATTTGAAGCAGAAGGTGCCGCCGCAATTGTAAAAGGTGAAAGGATTTTGAAACCCGAAACCCTTGCAACAGCAATCCGTATCGGCAATCCTGCAAGCTGGAAGCAGGCAGAAGCCGCACGTGATGAAAGCAACGGCATGATTAATTTTGTAACCGATGATGAAATCGTAAAAGCCTACAAACTTATCGCCTCAACCGAAGGAGTTCTTGCAGAACCCGCAAGCGCCGCATCAGTCGCAGGTTTGATTAAGGTTAAAGAGAAGGTAAAAGAAGGCTCAAAAATCGTTTGTATTTTAACCGGCAACGGACTTAAAGACCCTGACAATGCGATAAAATATTCAAATGCTGACGTTAAAAAGACGTCCTCAAATATGGACGACATTCTCCGCGCAATGAAAATATAGAACGATAAAAATACGTCACGTTCTTAATTAAATTGAAGAAGTTCAGTACATAACAAAATTTCGGGAGGTTTATTGCCGCCTTAAAGTCATATTGATTTTCTTCAATCTTTGAACTGCTCAAGCAGCATTCCGTGCTCTTCAAGATATTTGAGCCATTCCTGTTTTTCCGGCGGAATATCAGCGCGGGTTTTGCCTTCAAGAAGCGTATCATCCTCTCCGGTGCCGTTTAATTCGTCCATAATTTTGTCGTGGAAAGTTTCTGTATCTATTGACCAGTCATTGCCGTCGAAACTTTTGCCTGTTGCGTGTTCCACAATATCAATGTAATCCGTAATCTGTCTTACCGTCATATTGGAAGTTTGTTCAAATTTCTCGCGTGCTGCACTGTTTTCCGGCTTTAAAAGCGCCCTGAAATCCGCCGCTGTCATATTTCGCATCTCATGCCAGTCCTCCTGATATTTTCTGTATAATAACTGCGGCATAGCGTCGACCTCCTCCTGCGGCAGGGCCTTAAAAGCAGCCCAGGCAAGCCTGTTTTTAACTTGTTCTGCGCTGTTGGTGTCCCCTTCTTTTATTAACGCCGGAAAAACAAGAGCACAGGAATTTTTATCTGCCATCGGCGGTTTTGAAATATCACCGCCGCAGCAGGAATCAGCCTGTTCAGGCGTTGCAAGCCGTGTATAGGCATCCAGATTTAATCTCCCGTACAGGGAATTTTCTTTAAACAGCCATCTGTTTGCCTGCATTTTCATCGCGTCATAAAGAAGCTGCGTCTCTTCTTCCGTCAAATCTTTGCCGAATTGTTTTTTGACACCCTCTTTTATCCCGACCATCGGATTTTCATCTTCAATCCAGTGCCTGCACCATTCTTCAAAATTCATCCCTTCATATTCTGGGGATTTTTTAAGATTATATTTTTTTGCAAATTCTTCAGCAGTCAGGTCGCCGTCAAGATGCCCGCCGTTTTCGTTGTGGTTGTCCCACATTGCTTGCTCAATATTATCTGTTGAACCGTTACGGTCAGCGTCAATTCTCATCCATTTGTTGACGTTTCGCTCCGCCTTAAATATTGCATCCTGCATAGCTGTCAGGTCACTGCCTCTATAACCTGCTTCGTACAACTCCCGTGTCGAAATCATTCCGTTTTTGTCTTTGTCAAGCTTTGTAAAAAGGCTTTCTTTTGTCTGTTTAGCTGATACGGAAGATTTTTGGCTGGGATTGGAATTAACATTGCCCCTGTTTAACGGGTTTATTTCTGTCATTATTTTATACTCCTCTGATTAGATTTTATGCCATTTTTTTACCTTGATTTTTATCTGCGATATCCCAGACGCTTGTGTCTATCGGGATTGAACCCGCGGAAGCCGGTTTTGATTGTTTATCGTTTGAATTTGGTTTTTCGCTGATTCCAGCCTCTTTGTTCACGCTTACACGTTTATTTTTGGGCAGAAGATTGGTAAAACTTTTGCCTTCTCTTCCTGCAACAAAAATAGACAGTTCGCTTGCAAACCCGCCGTTATATGAGGCGATGTTGGAAAGCGAAACCGTGTCGCTGCCGTCAAAGTCAGTCCTTCCGTTCATTAAAGCTATCATATCTTTCGGGTTAAACCCCGGAAACTGAGTATAAATATCTCCGACCGTGATTGCCATGGATACTCCGTTCCTTTCGTGTCATAGTCTTTTGAGTCATATTTATATAAAATATTTTCGGCGCAAAAAATTGACACGACCCCGACCGACCATACCATACCATACCATACCATACCGCAGATTATAACAGGGTTTCAGGCATTTTTAAATTCATCTTTACATTTCGTTATATTTACACATTATCCCTTTTATCTTTCCGTCATTCTAAGGACGCTAGTCCGAAGAATCCCACCGGATTTTAAGGGGATCCTTCGGCTTTTCGCACTCGCAGTAAACGGGTACGGCTGACGCCTTTGACTCTCTGCTCCTGCGCCTCAGGATGACGTCTCTTTTTTCATGTCATTCTGAGGGCGAAGCCCGAAGAATCTCCTCACTCCACCTTGTCATTCTTAGCACTCTGCCGAACTAAACGCTTAAGTATCGTTTTGTAAGAGGACGAAGAATCCCCTTGCGATTTTAAGGAGATCCTTCGGCTGACGCCTCAGGATGACGTCCTGCTATTACATCATTCTGAGGGAGCGCAGCGACCGAAGAATCTGATGGCATTTTAAGGGGAACCTCCGGCTTTTCGCACTCGCAGTAAACGGGTACGGTGACGCCTTTCAGCCTCTGCTCGTACGCCTCAGAATGATGTGCTTTTTATAATATTAGCGGAATTTGCTGCATAAGTCCCAAATTAGCAGGGTTGAAATTTTGCTGAAATAAGTTATAATAAAAATAAGGGCGAGAGGATTGCCGTCCTCTCTTTAAAAGCCCCGATTTATGTTAGTTTGAGCGCTAGGATAATCAACAAGATTATGATTAGCGCTTTTTCACTTATCGTGAAAACCAACTTTATCACCCCCTTTCCTGAAAAGTTTGACAAATTTATAGTTTGCGCTTTCCGGAAAAGTTAATGTGAATCAGGGCTTGCCCTATGGTGTTATAATACAAAAATTTAAGATTATGGTCAAGATTAATGGAAATATTATTAAAATAAATCCGGATTTGTAAACTTTTTATTGCTATCCCCTCCTCAAAATCAGAGCTTTCGTTAGCAGGGTTGAAATTTTGCTGAAATAGGTTATAATAAAAAATAAGGGCGAGAGGATTGCCGTCCTCTCTTTAAAAGCCCCGTTAGTTGTTTTTTAGGGCTAGTATTATCGCAAGGATAATAACTAGCTCTATTTGATTTATTACCAACTTTATCACCCCCTTTCCTGAAAAGTTTGACAAATTTATAGTTTGCGCTTTCCGGAAAAGTTAATGTGAATCAGGGCTTGCCCTTAGCCTTATTATATGAAAATAATCGTTTCGGGTCAAGATTAAAAGGAAATATTATTGATTTTTAGCGTTCGGATTGCCGCTCTTGCAGTTCGGGATTTTCTCAATATAATAAAGTTATGAAATATAGAGATAACGTGCGCAATTTTTGTATTATTGCCCACATAGACCACGGAAAATCAACACTTGCCGACAGACTGCTGGAATTTACCGGAACAGTCGCACAGCGTGATATGCAGGATCAAATTCTTGACAGTATGGATATTGAGCGCGAAAGAGGTATTACTATAAAGCTTAATGCTGCGCGGATGAATTACAGGGCAAAAGACGGCAAAGATTATGTTTTGAATTTAATCGACACCCCCGGTCATGTTGATTTTTCTTATGAAGTATCACGCTCCCTTGCCGCGTGTGAAGGCGCTTTGCTTATCGTTGACGCCACACAGGGGGTTGAAGCACAAACTCTTGCGAACGTCTACCTTGCAATTGAACAAAACCTTGAAATTATTCCGGTAATTAATAAAATCGACCTTCCATCCGCTGATGTTGAACGTGTTAAGGGAGAAATAGAGGAAGTCTTAGGAATTGACGCTTCTTACGCAATTCCTGTAAGCGCAAAGGCGGGAATCGGGATTGAAGATGTTCTTGAAGCGGTTGTGGATTTAATTCCGCCGCCTGCAGACACGTCAGATAAGCCATTAAGGGCGCTTGTTTTTGACAGCGCTTACGACCAGTATCTTGGCACCCTTTGCTTTTTCAAGATTATGGACGGCAAAATGCGGCTCGGCGACAAAGTAAAATTTATGGCTACGGGCAAAGAATACGAAATTGTGGAACTGGGGTATCTCACACCTTCAAGAGTTCAGGTAGATGAGCTTGTCTGCGGGGATGTAGGATATTTTGCAGGGTCGATTAAAGAGTTGACGCGCTTTGTCGGGGACACTGTTACAACAGTTGAAAATCCCGCAAAAGAACCGCTTCCGGGTTACAAAGAAGCTTTGCCGATGGTGTTTTCCGGTATGTATCCGGTGGATAATGACGATTATCATGACCTCAAAGAAGCGCTTGAAAAACTTAAACTGAACGACAGCAGCATTACTTTTGAACCGGAAACATCAAGTGCTCTCGGGTTCGGGTTCCGGTGCGGTTTTCTTGGCATGCTTCACATGGAAATCGCGCAGGAAAGGCTGGAAAGAGAATACAACCTTTCTCTTGTCACAACAGCGCCTTCTGTTGTCTACCACGTTTACAAAACAAACGGTGAAATGGTTGAAATCGACAACCCCGCAAACCTTCCGCCGGCACAGTACAGAGATTACATAGAAGAACCTTATGTCAGAGTGCAGATTATTACCCCCAACGATTACGTCGGAACTTTGATGGAGCTTTCTCAGACAAAACGCGGAATTTTTATAAATATGCACTACCTTGACAAAGTCCGTGCAAGCCTTGAATATCAAATTCCATTAAGTGAAGTCATTACAGACTTCTACGATCAGCTGAAATCCCGTTCAAAAGGTTACGCCAGCATGGACTATGAATTCTGCGACTACAAACGCTCTAAACTTGTTAAGCTGGATATAATGCTTGCCGGCGAGGTCGTAGACGCGCTTTCTGTCATCTGCCACGAGGACAGTGCATATTACATAGGTCAGAAATTAACCGCCAAACTTAAAGAAATAATTCCGCGGCAGCTTTTTGAAGTTCCGATACAGGCAGCAATAGGCGGAAGAGTAATCGCAAGAACCAACATAAAAGCCATGCGCAAAAACGTTCTTGACAAATGCTACGGCGGCGACATTTCACGAAAACGCAAACTCCTTGAAAAACAGAAAAAAGGTAAAAAGCGTATGAAATCCGTCGGGCGCGTAGAAGTCCCGCAGGAAGCCTTTATGGCTGTTCTTAGTCTTGATGAGGATTAATATTGATTAAATATCAAACCCTCTTTTCATAGCCTCACGTGTTACGTCAATTCTGCTCTCAACTTCAAATTTGTCAATGATAGCGCTGACGTGAGCTTTTACAGTTGATAATGAGATAGATAATTTCTTTGCAATTACAGGGTTGCTGTCCCCGCTTATAACGTATTTTAATACTTCTTTCTGCCTATTTGTTAAATGAATCTCTTCCATATCATCATTTTCCTGCACAGCTTAGTTTCTCTCCTTACTATTAACCGATAATAAATTTATACTACCAAAACATAACCGTATTCATATTAGCCACAAGTCTAATTTTTTATCGAAAGCGCTTGATATGCTTGATGTTGCGGAAAAAGTTTTTCCGTAAATTGTAAACAAATGTTACAAATATTGAAAAATATATATGTTTGACGCAATTTGTATATCAAAAAATACTTTATATATACAAGAGATGATTAAGAGTATTTAATAGGAACGAGTATAAAAATATATGATTGTAAACAAATGTAAAAAAACTTGATTAAACACTAAAGATTATTAATACATGTACCGATTGTATGTATGTGAGTAATTAAGAAAAAGAAAAAGAAAAGGAGAAATGCGATGACAGGTATTTACGGAGATTACGGATTTAAAAACAACGGCATTCACCAGCCGAACAACACACAAAATGCCGAAGTAAAAAAGACCGAAGCTGCACCTAATGAGGTAATCAATTTCGGCAAACATGACAACAAAGAATTAGGTCGTGACTTATTGTCTCTGAACACAGGTTCAGCATACGGCAAAGCTCTGACATTATCAACAGATTCTTCAATTGATAAAGCCTTTACAAAAGGTCTTTCTGGCAAAGAAATGGCTGCTCTTCAAAAAGAACTGAATAAACCGGGAGTTCCGGGACGTATCGGCGGCTTTGCAGCTAACATTATGGCAAACCTTGAAGCTATTGAAGAATTTGCATAATAAAAAGGTTTAACTAACTGCAAAAGATAACTGTCTTTTGCGGAGGGAATACCGTATCACATTTTTATTTTCATTTTCACAACTTATAAATCTACATTTACTCACACAAATTTCAGGCGCTTTTAAATGAAGCGCCTTTTAATTTGAACTTTATAGGAAATTCCACAAAAAATTTCAAAACAGCGTCGTCCTGAGCAGCACGAGCAG
Source organism: Candidatus Gastranaerophilales bacterium (assembly GCA_944322665.1). GTDB lineage: Bacteria > Cyanobacteriota > Vampirovibrionia > Gastranaerophilales > Gastranaerophilaceae > Scatenecus. Next base: position 30,977 of record CALUPM010000008.1, read on the forward strand.
AGGGTGAAAGGTGTTAGCCGTACCCGTTTATCGCGGGTGCGAAAGCGAAGGATCCCATTAAAACGTAAGAAGATTCTTCGGGCTAAAGTCCTCAGAATGACGTGAGTTTTATAATATTTGTGGAATTTGCTATATAAATCCTTTTTAATTTGGGTTTAAGCAGATAAAACTTTTTCCAGCAGAGAAATTATGTAATCAAACCTTTTTTTGTCGTTTTTAAACCAGAATCCGATTAGAGTTTCAAACGCGGTTGCCTGTCTGTATTCACTCTGGCATGAACGTCTGCCGACAGGTATGGGGAGGTTTCGTGCGCGGCGGGCAAGGTCTTTTTCTTCTTCCGTCAATGTATCTTCAAGTTTTGAAAGAAGTTCCGCCTGAAAACTCCCTTTAACTTTTGCTGTTGTTATTTCGTGGAGTTTTCGGGCGTTGTTTGTCATAAGGATTGTCTTTTCCCTTATCAAAAGTTCCCAGACTGCATCGCCTAAGTATGCATAATTTCTTAAGTTAATTTCTTCCATAGCCTTATTTTACAACAAAATTAAAGGGACTAATATAGGAAATTCCACAAAAAATTTCAAAACAGCGTCATCCTGAGCCGCAAGCAAAGACACCCTTAAACCACAAGGGGATTCTTCGGACTGGCGTCCTCAGAATGAAGTAAAACCAATGATGTCATCCTGAGCCGCACGAACAGAGGGTGAAAGGCGTTAGCCACACCCGTTTACCGCGAGTGCGAAGGCGAAGGATCCCCTGAAAACGTAAGGAGACTCTTCGGGCTAAAGCCCTTAGAATGACATGCTTTTTATAATATTTGTTGAATTTGCTATATAAATCCTAAATTAAATATATTGAAAAATCCTTTTATCCATGCAAAAATTTCTTTATATGAGAGGGGAATTTTATGTGTAAAAGAATATTAATTGCGATTTTGGCAGGGATTTTATCTGCAAACATCTGCTTTGCGGAAACTATACTCTCCCCGCAAAGCATAGAAGACGAAGTTATTCAGGTTGAAAAACCCGCCGAGGCTTATACTCTTATGAACCGTATCAGAAAAGACAGAAATACTATTTATAATGTTCTTAACCTCACACCTGACCAGATTTGCAAAACACGGGAGATAGAACAGCAAAGGTTTGAAGAAATTACCCCTCTTGTTGATGAACTTTTGATTATCCGGAAACAAATCAGAGAACTCAGCCGGTCTGGAACTTCAAAGCGGGAAATCAATTCGCTTTGCAGGCAGTCTGACAAAATAGAAAAACAGGTCAGAAAAATTTGCAAAAAATACGACAAATGCTTTGAAGAACTTTTAAACAAGGAGCAAAAAAACAAATACAAAATGGTGCAAAAACTCCGGTTTGATGATCTTGAAAAAATGAAAAAAATTGACAAACACGGCAGAAAACCTTCTGATTTAAGACCTTTCGGTTATGGAATCAGCCAGCCGCAGTATCTGGAAAATTTAAACGAACAGCGCTCTTTCAAAAACAAAATCAGAACTTTGTTTACAAAAGACTGCAGCGACGCTGACGGCGAATTAAATTGAAGAAGAGAAGGCTTTTTCAAGATTCAGCAATTTTTCTTTAATTTCAATTCCGCCTGCATACCCTGTCAAATCGCCGTTTGAGGCAATTACTCTGTGGCAGGGGATTATGATTGGAAGTTTGTTTTTGTTGTTTGCCATCCCGACAGCTCTTGAGGCCTTTTCGTTTCCAATGAGTTTTGCAATATCTTTGTAGGACATTGTTTCGCCGTAAGGTATTGTCATCAAAGCGTTCCAGACAGATTTTTGAAATTTCGTGCCTTCAATTTTAAGAGAAATATCAAAACTTTTTCGTTTTCCGTCAAAATATTCCTCCAGTTCCAGAAATGTCCGTTTAATCAAAGGGGTTTCAAGCTTTGTGCCGGAAATTTCGAGGAATGAAATTCGGGTAAGGCTGCCACCATCCGCTTCTATAAAAATTTTCCCTATTTTAGTGTCGTAATCATAAAACGTTTTCATAACTTCCGGTTAAATCCTTTTTATTCAAAAATTTTGCCGTAATTGCTTTTAAGCTGGCACATAGGCTTTGGCAGGTATTCGACATTGTATTTTCCGGCGATTGATTTAATGTTCGGGGCGGCAGAGATTATGACTATTTTTGTCCTGTCATACTGCGGAAAGGTCTTAATCTGCCGGATAAACCATTCTCCGGCATAAAGCGGCAGAAAATCCCCTTCCATCTGCATATCGGTCAAAATTACATCATAGGGTGAATCAATATTAAGCGTAATCTTATCAAGCCCTTCTTTTGCGCTTTTTGCGGTATCAATTTCCGCCTCCGGCGGAAGCATGCTTTCAAGAACTTTTGTATGATATTCTATCCACCCGCTTGAGTCGTCTGTTATAAGTATTTTCATAAAATTTATTTTACCATAAAATCTTATATTTAAATTATATAATCCGACCTCTGCGCAGTGAGCAATCAATGTTCCGTTTCTTGACAACAGAGCAAGCTTTGTTTGAGTGCGAAGCACAAGTCAGCTTGCTTAATAAGAAACGGTTACAATTGATTAGCGAACGAAGCAACAGGTCGGGAGCTTCTTTGCGGTACTTTCTTGTCGGCACAAGAAAGTACCGGAAAATTTATCGATTAATATTAAAATTAGAATTATTAATCTATAAACTTTAATTTAAAAAAACCGGACTGATGTCCGGTTTTAAAATTAAGTTATGAATTGCGGAGGCTTTAAGTAAAGATTAGTCTTCAAGCGGAACGACTATTATATATTTGCTGCCGTCTTTAAACTTGCTCATCTCGCCGATAAGTGCATTGTCAGGGAAAATAAAACTTTGCGTGAAACGGATTATCGCATTTTTGTTGTGCTTTTTTGTTTCGCCTGCCGCCGTAATCGTCATTTTATTGCCTTCGGTTGTTACTTCAACGTTTTTTTCGTCGTTGTCAAAGGGTTTGAGGTTGATGATAATTTTGTAGACGTCATCTGTTTTATCAATGTGGATGATTTGACCGGCTTTGTTTTCAAGAAGATCTGCCCTTGCAAAATCTCTCTGGGCAGATTTTTCAGCCATACGTGCTTCTTTCATCATCATTCTGTCCATTTTGCGCATCTGCACCATCGGATCCAGCATTCTTTTGTAATGCCAGTCAGTGACTACATAAAATGCAGCAAAAGCGCCTAAAAACGTTAATATTCCGGCAAGAATATGCCTCATTACAGGATGTCCGCACATAAAACAGTCGTCAGATTTGTGTTCATGCCTGTTTTCGTAATTGTTTTCGTCCATTTACAAAACTCCTTTCTTATTCTAACAAAGTAATAATATTGCAAACGGTTTTGTTATGTCCATAGCACAATCGGGTTAATGCTTTTCAGCAATCTTGTAAAACTTTAAAATATATGTTACAATTATAGCATGGAGGGTTAGTGAAAATGGCAAAAATTTTAGTAACGATGCCTGATGAATTTTTAAGCAGAGTAGATGGTCTGGCAAACAATGAGCAAAGAACAAGAAGTGAACTTATACGGGAAGCTCTGAGAAGTTATATGAGAAGATATTCTGACCGGCAGATTCAGCAGGCTCAGAACAACGCACAGATTTTAGAACACCTTATGGAGTAGTTAAAAACGTAAAGTTAATTTCGCAAAATAATCCCCTCTTTCCGGAAGAGGGAACTTTTTATGGGATTAACTTATAGCGTAATATATCGGCCTTATTCGACCAATTACCTGAATTTGCAAGAACACCTGCAGCCCGGAATGACATACTATTTGAGGACGCCGGTTTGAAGAATCCCCTTGCGCGCTGCATGTCATTCTGAGCGGAGCGAAGAATTCCGCCGCACTACTCCTGCCATTCTGAGGAAGCGTAGTGACAGGAGAATCCACTTGCCGTTCCACATGTCATTGCGGGAGTCTTGCGACCGAAAAATCTCATTGCACTACTTAACGTCATTCTGAGGACTATCTCTGAGGAATCCCCCTGCCCTTGTCATGTCATTCTGAGGGCGAAGCCCGAAGAATCTCCTCACGCCACCTTGTCATTCTTAGCGCTCTGCCGAACAAAACGCTTAAGTATCGTTTTGTAAGAGGACGAAGAATCTTATCGTGCTACTCTACGTCATTCTGAGGACGCTAGTCCGAAGAATCCCATTGATTTTTTAAGGGGATCCTCCGGTTTTTCGCACTCGCAGTAAACGGGTACGGCATACCTTTGACTCTCTGCCCGTGTGGCTCAGGATGACGTCCTACTATTACGTCATTCTGAGCAGAGCGAAGAATTCCATCGCGCGCTGCATGTCATTCTGAGGGAGTGTAACGACCGAAGAATCTGATGGCGATTTTCAGGAGATCCTTCGCCTGCGGCTCAGGATGACATGCTATGACAAAATGGAGCGATTTCTTATCGCCTTCCTCACCTCTCCTCACGCTTCACCCTTCACTCTTCACTCTGATAAGAACTTATCGCCTTCCTCAACCCTCCTCACCCTTCACCCTTCACTCTTCACTTATCAGACCCCTCACCCGAATTTGTAAGTTCACATTTGCTCACTAACAAATTCTACCCTCTCTCACAAGGGGCGAGGGAAAATATTTAACGTAACGAACTTAACGTCTTTACGTCCTAACGTCTTAACGATTTTCAAAACGAAACCTCTTAGTGCCTTAGCGCCCTAGCGCCTTAGTATCCTATTCAGAAACAAACCCTTCAACCATTCAACTCACTTCACCCTTCACCCTTCACTCTGATAAGAACTTATCGCCTTCCTCAACTCTCCTCACCCTTCACACTTCACTCTTCACTTATCAGACCCCTCACCCGAATTTCTAAATTCGCTACGCTTATTAAGAAATTCTTCCCTCTCCCACAAGGGGCGAGGGAATTGTTTTGGAGTAAACCATTCACCCGTTCAACTCTTCAACCTCTCAACTCTCCTCACTCTTCACTCCTCACACCTCACTTTCCGTCTGCCCCCTCACCCTAACCCTCTCCCACAAGGGGAGAGGAGATTATTTTACGTAACCAACCCTTCAACTTTTCAACCATTCACCCATTCAACCCCCTTCACTCTTCACTCTTCACGCTTCACTCTTCACGTTATTACCTGCTTCCGGCGCAAAATGGTTTTGAAGGCATTTTAGAACGGTAGCGGCGTATTCGTCGTGTTTGCCGTAGAATATGTGAGAAGCGTCAGGCACAACTATTACCTGATTTTTGCCCGGGTGTTTGCAGCAGGAATTTATCTTCATAATAAATTCTCCGGCGTCATCTCCGACAACACTGTCTTTTGACCCGATTATAAACGAGCCGTTCGGGCGGATTGAATACAGTGAATTTGTTTCGCCGTCGCGGCTTAAGACAGGGCAATTTTTAAGATTTTCCGCGTTATAAAATCCAAGCACAGTTTTTGCACTCATCGGAGAAAATCCGCCGAACAAAAACGGCATAATATCATTTTCCCGTCCTTCGGCAATGAATTCCTGCGCCATTTTAAGGTAGGTATCTTTCTGCGGGATTATGCTCCACCAGTAAGCAAGGTCTATCGGTGAACTTACTATAAAATAATCCACAAAATCATCCGGAGTATTTCCGAGATAGTGTATAAGTTTGTTTGAGCCGAGCGAATGTCCGGCAAGAATTATGTTTTTCCAGCCTTTTTGTTTTGCAAATTTTACGTAAGCTTCAACGTCCTCATAAACAGCGTCAAAGTCGTCAAAAACAACCCCTGTATTGCGCTGTTTGTGAATTGAAAAGTCGGAATACGCAAAACATGAAAATGAATCCATCGTATGCGCAATAATGCAGGCAATATTATTCCGGCTTAAAATTTTTCCTGTTGCGTCAAGAAGGTCATTTTGAAATACGTTTGAGCAAATTCCGGTAAGCATTATAACAACGGTATCCATAATGTTGTCACCGTATATTGCGCCTTTAAGTTCAAGCCCGCGCGGGGTAGCGACTCTTAAAATTTCCATTTTATTTTAATCTCCTTATTTTTTATTATTTATCACTTTGCATTAAATAGCAAATACTTATATTACATAATAAATAATGCTTGACAGGCATAGTAAGATTGATTATTATAATTTTATGGAAATCAGAGTTTTAAAATATTTTCTTGCGGTTGCAAGAGAAGGAAGCATAACAGGAGCGGCAAACTCGCTTCACCTTACACAGCCGACTTTAACCCGCCAGCTTCAGGAACTTGAAAAAGAACTCGGACAGCAGCTTTTTATCCGCGGCAAGCACAGGATTTCGCTGACGCAGGAAGGGTTGATGCTCAGAAAACGCGCCGGAGAAATTGTTGAAATGGTTGAAAAAACAGAAGCAGAGTTTAAATCAATCAGGGATGTAATCTGCGGAGATATTTATATAGGTTCGGGCGAAACAGATTCAATGAAATATATTGCAGAGGTTATGAAAGATATGCAGACGGATTATCCGGATGTAAAATTTCACATTTTCAGCGGGAATGCGGAGGATGTTATTGAAAAACTCGACAGAGGACTTCTTGATTTCGGGGTTTTAATCCAGCCGATTGACCTTTCAAAATATGATAACCTTACGCTTCCCGCAAAAGATGTCTGGGGTGTGATTATGAGAGAGGACAGCCCGCTTGCCGTCAAGAAATCCGTTACTATGGAAGATTTAAAAAATCTTCCGATTATTGCTTCCAGACAGATGTCTAAAAAATATTCCGCAGACAGCGGATTCCTAGACTGGTTCGGAGAGGATTTTGAAAAGCTGAATATCACGGCAACATACAATCTTGTCTACAATGCGGCTATTATGGTAAAAGCCGGAATCGGTTATGCCGTCACTTTAGACAAACTTATTAACACTTCAAAATCCGACGGAATAATTTTCCGTCCGCTTAGTCCGAAACTTGAGTCAGGGCTTGATATTGTCTGGAAGAAAAATCAGGTATTTTCGCCGGCAGGTAAAATTTTTCTCGAAAGATTACAGACAAAATCCGGTTAATTTTTTACTTTTTTACTTCCTGCGGCTTTCTTTCCTGAAATAAAAAATTGTATAATTTTTTCTGACCTATTCCGGTATATGTTGTTATGACCATTGTCAGGACAAAATACAGATAAGTTGTCTGAACCGGATTGTAAATCCAGTAAATGTCATGATTTGCCCTCTCTTCAACCGGCACGCCGTTTATGTGCATGAATATTGCAGTAATTATATACATAACAAGAAGATGGTTTGCCATAATATGATAGGTAACTTTTCCCATATCCTGAACAAATTTGATATCTTTAACGTAAGGATAGAGAATTTTTACTGTGAATAAAGACGCCCAGATTCCGGTGAGAGCTGTAATTACCGGTACAAAAAGCTGCTCGTCAAACCTTGCCCATACAAGAACATAACTCAAACCTATCCCGTGTTCCGGATCGTAATCCCTGTTAAACATCCACAAAATCGACTGCAAAACAAATACTGCCCCGAACCACTTCGGGGTGAAAATATTGTAATTGTCTTTTATATAATGTGTGTAAAAATAACCGAGATACACAAAAAACAGTGAAAACATGGTTCTTATGACAATCAGCATCAACTGAGTAAACGAAAATATTTTGTAAAACGGAATTGCAAGAATGCCGAAAATCCCGAAAAACCCGAGATGAATAAATTTGTTTTTGGTAAGGGAATTTAATCCTCTGAATAAAAACAAAAAAGTAATCATTGTCATGAACAATTGAGTTACAAACCACAACGGACAGGACAAATCAAATTGGTGTCCGTTTAAAAACGGTGTTATAAAAAAGTTTTTTAAACTAACCGGCATACCCCAGAATTTTCCGGTCAACTTTGCAATCAGACAGGTAACGCCTAAATAAAACAAATTATACCAGAAATAAGGTACCAGAAGGCTTTTAATCCGTCTTTCAACAAAAGCGGAAACATCATTCAGGTATTTATCCTTGAACAGACATCCGGATATAAAGAAAAATAATGCAAGCTGGAATGAATACGGAGGGAAAATTCCAAGTAACGAAAACTCAAGATGTCCCGAAACAACAAGCAATATAGCAAGTGCCTTAAGCACATTCATCTCATTTGAAAAAACTTTGTCCATAATTTAAATGTTATCACAAATAAATTTACTTTTTGGGAACTTATGCAGCAAATTCCACAGACAATATTAAAATCCCGTCATTCTGAGGGCTTTAGCCCGAAGAATCTCATTTATTTAGATACTTCGCTAACGCTCAGTATGACGTAGTTTTGAAAATTTTTGGCGGAATTTGCTATATAAATCCCGCTTTTTGTCTGTTGCAATTTAAAAGTTTTATAATAAAATACATAATTGTGAGTCGGAATATTAAACAAAATCCATAAATATGAAAGTTCAAAATATACAGTTTACACACAACAACAGAAAAATTTATACAAATATCCCGAAAAGCAGAGTTTCCGCGCCATATAAAAAGAGTCTTGAAACAGCAGGTGCATGGCTGGGGTTCGGGGTTGCGCTGGATATGGTGTGCCGGAAAATTTCGGTTTTCAAATCTCCGATGAAAAATTCGCTGTTTATAAACAGTGTTTTAGCGTTAGGCGCCGGCACTTACACGTTTATAAAAAGCAGCAAAAATCAATAATTAAGACATCCTTATAATTCAATCAGAGCCATAAAAACATGCTTTTCCCTGTCCGTAAAAATACGTACGTAAATTTACTTACGTAAAAATACGGACTTGCGGAAGTATTAAAAATACTTCAAAATAGAAAGGTTGGTTAGACAGAAATATAACAGTCAGAAAGGGAAAAGACTATGGCAAACAAACCTGTACACGTAAACGAGTATGTAAAGGATGACGGAACTTATGTAAGGGAACATTACAGAGGGCTTCCATCAAGCGGCGGCGGGAACGGGATTTTGGAGGGCGAAACTCCCGCACAAACAAGCGGGGAGGATATTCCGTTTAAACTAAGACCTGCAGAAGAAACTTCTGCGTAGACTTTGTTCGGCGGGGTGGCTGAGAATGCTGAAATGACGTTTGATTTTGTTGTAGAAGCAGTGATGCAGAGCTTGTATAATTTGATTTTTGAGGCGGGATTTCAGCCGGAAAACCAAGCTGACAAAAAAAATACAGCGTTTCAACCCTCCGGCTTAGCACAGAGTGCAAAATCAATCGGAACCGAAACCGGAAACTTCGTTGCGAAATCTCTGAACGCAACTTCAGACGCGCTCAACACGGTAGAACTTATCCGCAAATATCATGAAGTAATGCCTTCAAATGCATTGACAGGATTTGAACCGCAATTAGACGATGCTGTATTAAGGATGGCAGAAGCGCAGGAAGAAGCCGAAAAATCAGCGCAATCCACCCTGCAAAAACTAATTTCAACTAAAGACAAAACAGAATACGCAAATCTTTATCACACATATCAGCAGCAGCGGGCGCAGAACCGGCTTACAAAGCCACTCGTCACCGGCATTGAATACTCTGTCAGAAATCGGAATTATGAGGATACTGTGACACATCTAAAGGAATATCAAAATATGCAGAAAAGTAATCTTGAAAATTGGACAAGATTGCCAGCTTTTGTTACTCCAAATTTATATGATACTGTTGAATCCAAAGATTTGCAGAAAGTTATACAAGAAGTTTTAATGCTGACTTTTAATAATGTCAATTGGAGTATAAACAACCATCAAGTTACTAATAAAACAATGGCGCTTAAGGCGATGCTGGACGGATTTAAAGTAGCACAAAAAGAGAATCCTCTGTTTAAAACAATATTTGAATCAATACTTAGAGGAGGGTTACACGAGCATCCTTATATACAAAAAATAGGAATAACCAAAAGGATGAACCGATATGGCAAAGAAAATGCTTATGATGCGAATGAGTTGTGGAAAGCAGCGGCATACAATTTCAAACAGAGTGATGCATATATTAAGCAAAACGGATATCTATTAGAATCTACTTCTTATTTAGAACCTGATGTTCGGGATTTTGTAAGAAATAAACTGGAACAGCAACTTGGCAGACGAGAAGCAAAAGGAATTTTATTTAAGCCTGACAGCACTTTATCACAAGCCGTGACTCAAAGTGTTGAACTAGAAAATTTTATAAAAGGAAACATTCCCAAATTGCTAAGCGGGCATAGTATAAACTCAAGCGTTTACTTAGGCAGTACGACGAATTTAAAACTTGCTTTAGGGCATGTAGATATTTACAATGCCCGCATAGATATGGATGGAAATTTCAGAGCTTTAATTATTGATACTTACGACTTTAACAAAGCAGATCCGGACTGGCGTGTAGAAATAGCCCAAAATGTTCAAAGGAATGGTCTTATAACAAATTTTTATACAATAAACATAATAGTTATCCCATATACAGCTCTGGAAAAAATAATGCGAAGATAAAACTTAAGCCTATGTATAAAAATAAAATACATTCAACTATAGCGACCGTAACAAAAGAAAGAATGTTAATAAAAGAAAGATGCTGATTTTTAATAATTTTATTTAAAGCTTTCCATGCATTGCACAGTAAAAAAGTGCCGCATCCATAGGCTAAAGTCAAAGGAATAAAAGTTTTTATAAACTCATCCCAGGAAGTGTGCATAAAGCCGTCTACAAAAATCGTAGAAAAGGAAAAAATAATCATGTATATATACGCAGGAGCTCCGCCCAAAAGCCATCCGATAAGTATAAGATCTTTAAAAATCAAATAAGCATTAAGCCATTTTTTTTTACGTTCATTCATATAAAAATAATAAACATAAAGGGCGTAAAAGTAAATAGTAAATATTAAAAATATATCCGTATTTATTAAAACTTAATACTTCGTTAAGTCAGGCAGGGCTTTCCTGCCTGTTTTTATAAAGATACAATGCCCGCATAGATAGGGATGGAAATTTCATATTTTTCAATAAAGATGACGATAACTGGGCGGTTGAATGGGCGTACAATGTTCAGGAAAACGGTTTGATAACGAATTTCTATACAATAAATATAATTGTCATTCCCAAAAGTCAGCTCTATTATTTTATTTACAAAAAATATTAATGAAAGGTAAAATTTCTAAAAGTGTCATAATAGTTAAAGCAATGTAATTAATAATATTCAATGGTTTTTCTTGAAGCAGTTTATGAACAGCTTTTACAGAATATATAGCAGCCAGCAAAATAACAATGTATATAAACGTAATCTGCGGAAATATACACATAAAATTTTCAGGACTGCTATGAAATGGAGAGGAGGTATAATCATCAGGAATAATAAAAAATATTACTGCTAAATACAATCCTGTACCACCAAAAATCCAGCCTGCAAGCATGGCATAATTAAAAATCAAATAAGCATTAAGCCATTTTTTCTTACGTTCATTCATATAAAAATAATAAGCATAAAGGGCACAAAAGTAAATAGTAAATATTAAAAATATATCCGAATTTATTGAAACTTAATACTTCGTTAAGTCAGGCAGGATTTTCCTGCCTGTTTTTATTAAGATACAATGACCGCATAGATAGGGACGGAAATTTCATATTTTTCAATAAAGATGACGATAACTGGGCGGTTGAATGGGCGCACAATGTTCAGGAAAACGGTTTGATAACAAATTTCTATACAATAAATACAATTGTAATACCCAAAGAAGAACTATATAACTTTATTTTCTTATAATTTTGTCAAACCTCCGCTAGCGAACAAAATCTCTAAACAAATAGTGACTGTTAATGCGATGTAATTAATAACAGAAAGCTTTTTGGACTCAATTAGTTTTTTAACTGATTTTATGGAAATTACAAACAGGATATTTACTGCAATATATATTAAAGTAAGCAAAATATATAATCCTAACGCTTCTGACAGGAATTCCTTACCAGTATTAGTTGAAACAAACATCAGCAAAAACAAATACAAGGCAGTTCCTACGATAATCCAAAGTATAAAAATAACAAATTTAAAAATCAAATATAAGTTAAGTAATACTTTTTTCCATTCACTCATACAATAATAATAAATCTAAAGGGGAAAAAAGTAAATAGCAAAGATTAAAAATATATCCGTATTTATTAAAACTTTAATAATACTTATGCAAATTTTATTAACTCCTCGCTAGCGAACAAAATCTCTAAACAAATAGTGACTGTTAATGCGATGTAATTAATAACAGAAAGTCCATATGTTGTGGTAAATTTTAATTTGCCGCAACATAAATGTTTCTGTAATCAAAGATTACCAAAACCGACTAATCTTTTCCGCAAGGG
>CALUPM010000009.1 GCA_944322665.1 Candidatus Gastranaerophilales bacterium
TAGTATCTTTTTTAGAAACAAACCCTTCAACTTTTCAACCATTCAACCTTTCAACTCTCCTCACACTTCACCCTTCACGCTTCACTCCTCACTCTGATAAGAACTTATCGCCCTATCGCCTTTGCGTTTTTCCAAACGGAACCTCCTAACGCCTTAGTGCCCTGGCGCCTTAGCACCCTAGTATCTTTTTTAGAAACAAACCCTTCAACTTTTCAACCATTCAACCTTTCAACTCTCCTCACACTTCACCCTTCACTCCTCACTTTGATAAGAACTTATCGCCTTATCGCTTTGCAGTCTTATCGCCTTTCAAAACGTAACCTCTTAGTGCCCTAGCATCCTAGTGCCTTAGTATCTTTTCCTGAAACAAACCCTTCAACTTTTCAACCATTCACCCTTTCAACTCTCCTCACACTTCACCCTTCACCCTTCACTTTTTATCGCCTTTAATTATTGTAAACTTATTGTCAAGGGCAGATGTTTTATTTATAATTTGGAAAGGAAGATTGTGAGGTGATCAGGGTATGAATATAGAGCATATTAAAAAGACAGACCCGCTTGTGGCGGAGCAGATTGAAAAAGAACTTGAAAGACAACAGAATACAATTGAACTTATTGCAAGCGAAAACTGCACTTCATTAGCCGTTATGGAAGCTGCCGGAAGCGTTCTGACAAACAAATACGCGGAAGGCAAACCGCACAAAAGATTTTACAACGGCTGCGAACATATTGATGTTATAGAAGAAATTGCACAAAAAAGAGCGTGCGAACTTTTCGGAATGGATCATGCAAACGTTCAGCCTCACAGCGGCGCGCAGGCAAATATGGCAGTGTTTATGTATGCCTTAAAACCCGGAGATAATGTTCTCGGGATGGATTTGTCAAACGGCGGACACCTTTCACACGGGTCACCGGTTAATTTTTCTGGGCTTTATTTTAATGTAAAAAGCTACGGAGTGGACGCCGACGGAAATATTGACTACGACAACGTCCGCAAAGTTGCACTTGAACATAAGCCGAAACTTATCATCTGCGGGGCTTCCAATTATTCAAAAATTATCGACTTTAAAAAGTTTAGAGAAATTGCAGATGAAGTCGGCGCATATTTGCTTGCTGATATTGCACATATTGCGGGGCTTGTTGTTGCAGGGCTTCACCCGTCACCGGCGCCGTATGCGGATTTTGTCACAACCACAACGCATAAATCCTTAAGAGGCCCCAGAGGCGGAATTACAATGTGCAAAGCAGAGCACGCCGCAGGAATTGACAAGGCAATTTTCCCCGGAATGCAGGGCGGCCCTCTTGAACATATAATCGCAGCTAAAGCAGTTGCGCTTCTTGAGGCTTCAAAACCGGAATTCAAGGAATACGCCGGACAGATTATCAAAAACGCAAAAGCTCTGGCACAGGGTTTGCTGGATGAAGGTATGGATATTGTCGGCGGAATGACAGAAAACCACCTCATGACACTTGATTTAAGAAGAACGGGCAAAACCGGCAAAGATATGGCAAATGTTCTTGAAAGAGTCGGGATTACTGCAAACAAAAACACGGTTCCGGATGATCCGCAAAGTCCGTTTGTCACAAGCGGAATTCGTCTTGGCACACCTGCTGTTACAACAAGAGGCTTCAAGGAAGATGATATGGTTGAAGTTGCAAAAATTATTGCATCTGCCATATTTTCATCGGATAATGAAATCGGATTAAACAACTTGAGAGAACGTTCGCTTAAGCTGTGTAAAAAATATCCGCTCTATAATGAATAAGGCTGAATCAGCTTTAAAATTCAAAATCTGAGCGGCTTTAAAGGGACAAAATGATTATCAAACTCACAAACGCACATATAATCGGAACAGTAATAGCCTATATTTTCGGGGTATTTCTGGTACCGCTTGTTATTGCGTTTTCCAAAAAAGAAGGACTTGTAGATCTTCCAAACGAAAGAAAAATCCACAAAATTCCGGTGTCGCGTCTCGGCGGGGTTGCAATCTGGACAAGCACAATGCTTACTTTTTTGTGTCTTGTATTTATGAGTTATTATCCGTACGGAAGTTTGCTGTCAGGGATTTTGCTCGGAAGCTCGCTGATGTTTCTTCTGGGATTAGTGGATGATGTTTATAATCTTAATGCAAAATTTAAGCTTTTTATACAACTGTCAATTGCGACAATTGTGTATCTTCTCGGGGTCAAAATCCAGTCGCTGCCGTTTTTCGGCGGGATGGATTTAGGGTTCTGGTCATATCCGATTACACTTTTGTGGATTGTCGGGATTTCTAACGCCGTGAATTTTATTGACGGAGTAGACGGGCTTGCGGGTTCGGTTGTTACGGTCAACTCACTCACGCTTGCAATCATCGCAATTTCTATGACTCCGTCAAATCCGATTGTGGCTTTGATCGGTTTTATTCTTGCCGGAGCCATGCTTGCGTTTTTGACTTACAACTTCAACCCTGCAAAAATCTTTATGGGGGACAGCGGAGCGTTATTTTCGGGATTTCTTCTTGCGACGATTTCGATTGTCGGGGTTATGAAAGCCGCAACACTGACCCTTCTTCTGCCGTTTGTGGTTCTGGCGGTGCCTATTATGGATATTGTTTTCAGCAGCACAAGAAGAATCTGCAAAGGTAAATCTCCTTTTGTTGCAGATGCCGAACACATTCACCACAAATTATTGCATGCCGGATTTTCACAGAAAAAAACCGTTCTAATTCTTACATCAGTCGCAATTATTGCAGGCGCAATCGCGTCTTTAATCATGGGTGAAAACACCATAAAGCATTATGCGGTCTGCATTTTAATCGTAATTTTTGTAATGTTGTTACTTAATTTCATAAAAGTATTGACAAAAAAATAATTATGTGTTATTATTGCGGATGGATTTAATTACTCAGTTTTAGTCGAATGTTTTTAGTGGCATTTGCTTGAAATATTTAAGTGTAAATCTGCAATATGTTTTATAGTCTGGAATGAAAAACTTCCGGCATTAGGATATAGTAATTACGTGGTGTTAGTTAAGTAAGGGTTTATTAACTATGGATGTAAGTGCAGTAAAGAGTTATGAAAGAAGAAATCCGTTGCAAACGGTCATCAATTCAACCTTGATAGGTGCAGCCGTCGGCTATGGCGCAAAATACGCAATCCCGCTCCAGCCGCGCGAAAAAAAAGCCATTAACTACAGGGCAATAGTTAATGCAAGCAGAAAGGACGTCAACCAAAAAAGAGTAGATTCTTTTAAACTTCTGAAAACACGAACCGCCGCTCAGGATGAGTTTGTAAAATTGGTTGATACAAGAGATCAGTTTAAGTATCCGACTTTAACAAATCTTGCCGAAAGACTCGGCGGCAATGAAACTCCGCTCGGCAAAAAAGTTCTTGCAATCATTAATAATGAAGAAAACAAGGGTTTGGATCTTGACGGCCTGACAAAGAAACTCGGTCAAGAATCCGCCGATGTAAAACTGTTTACCCAACTTGCAGGCAATGACAGAGAAAGTTTTAAAAACCTTACGCTCGACAATATCATTGAAAAACTCGGCGGAGAAGATACTCCGATTGCCAAAAAAGTCACTGCAATCTTTAAAATAAACGACAACAAAGCTCTTGATTTTGACAGCGTAGCAAATTCTTTAGGCAAAAATTCGCCGGAAGTTGCGGAATTGAAGCGTGTTGCAAGATTCAACAACTGTTTCGTCACCGAAAACATAGACAGTATCGTTAAAAAACTCGGCGGAAAGAATACAAATGAAGGAAAAGAATTCTTACAGATTATCAAAGATGTTGACAAAGAAGCTTCAAAAGCTTCAAGAGCCTTCCTGAAAGGTATTCATAAACACTTAAAAGATATCCGCTACACGGCTCCGCTCCTCATCACAGGCGCCGCAGCCGGTTTTGCAGCAGGATTCTTGCACAATTATTTTTCACACAAAACCGAAGCTTAGTATAAATAGCAATTAACTAATAGTCAGAAATAAGCAGGGCGATCCACCAAACGTCCTGTTTTGGCTATTTAGTTTCAGAATAAACCTCCGTTTTTATCTCAATTCTTCAGAAGTAATTCTTAAGAGTGTAGAAAAGGCATCTTTGATACGTTATAATATTTACATGCAATTAGGGGTAATATAAATTTCAAAAGGAGAAGGATTACATGAAAACTGCAACTAAAAAGGATGTGAGAACAGGGAAGGTCAGATCAAAATTTAATGACGAATTTGAAAAGTATCTTAAGGCTCAGTGCTTAAAAACAACGTTTAACGGATTGGAATTGGAGACATTCTCCTGGTACAAAAAAGTTTTAGGTCTTGTATAGTGTTTATTGAATAAAACAAAGAGTCCGGTGAAAACTCTTTGCCGGACTTTTTGTTTTGTGCGAAATTTTAAAATGTTTTAGAGGTTTAAATTAAAAACTTTCCGTTTTCATAAATTAGAATATCATCGGCAAAGATTTTGCCGTTATTTTTCATGCCTTTAATCATGTCCCAGTGAAGACCTGAAACATTTTTGCCGCCTGTTTCGGGGTAAGAGGCACCGGCTGCCATGTGGATTGCGCCGCCGATTTTTTCGTCGAACAGAATATTTCCCGTAATATCCTGAATACAGTCATTTGTACCGACTGCGATTTCGCCGATACCACGGGAACCTTCATCCGTATCAAGCATGGCGTTTAGAAAATCTTCGCCTTTATCAGCTTTTGCCTTCACAATTCTGCCACCTTCAATCCACAGATGAACCCCGTGTGCTTCGTTGCCCCTGTATAGCTGAGGAAAATCAAAATATATTTCGCCGTTAATATCATCTTCTACAGGAGAGGTGAAAACTTCACCGTCAGGATAGTTATTTAAGCCAGAACAGCTAATCCATTTTCTGCCTTCGACTCCGAAAGTTATGTCTGTCCTGTCGCCGGTTATGCGGATTTTTTTAACATTGTTCAGATAATTTGCCCATTTGGTTTGTTTTTCGTCCATTTCTTTGAGTTTTGCAACCGGATCGTCGAGGTCAAGGTAGCAGGCTTTGAAAAGGAAATCCGAATATTCATCAAAGGACATTTTTGCTTCCTGCGCAAGAGCATGCGTCGGAACATCCGCAATAACCCAGCTTGCCTCTCCGTTAGCAGAACGGGTCAGAAGTTTTTCCGAGAGCGGTTTTGTTGCCGCAGAACGCCTTGCAAGTTTTTTCATATCAGCACGCGCCATATTTTTAGTATTCATTGGCCCGCCGATTGATATGAATTTGTCGACTGTTTCATATTCAAGTTTTGTAATCGGGTCGATATAGTCAAGCTGTTCATCTGTTGCGTATTTTATGAAAGTATCGGACAAATCTTCAATTGAAGTTCTTACAATCGGGTGCCCGCCGCGCTCAAGAACTCTTTTATAAACAGCTTTTACAAGCTCTTTTGTATAGACGCTTGTACCTCTGATTTGGACTAAATCACCTTTTTGAACATTTGTCGAATAATCGACAAGAACTTTTGCATATTTTTCCCAGATTGGATTTTCCATAATTTCCCCCGTGCTATATTTATAATAATATCATTTTATCTGAATTCTTTGTATTGGTTAATTTGCTATCCTGCAATGGAATCGCCATAATTTCGTGCAGTCATTCCGGAGGCAAAGCCAGAAAAAATACCGTCGGGCTGCTTTATATGTCATTCTGAGGGAGCGCCGCAACCGGAGACTCTCATGACATTCTTAGGAGATCCTTCGGCTAAAGCCTCAGGATGACGTCCTATTTTTAGCTGCTCTTTCGCTACGCTCAAGATGACATACATTTCTTCACGTCATTCTGAGGACGCTGGTCCGAAAAATCTCATTGCGTTTTACATGGATCCTTCACAGGTACGACTTACGAATTTCACCCTCTGCCCGTGCAGCTCAGAATGACAGTTTTTGCCGGACAATAAGTTCTATTCTTCGCTTTCAAGCGATTCGTGGCCGGATTTGTGCGATTTCAGAAGAACTCCGCGTTTTGATGTCTTGATAAATTCAATCATCTTTTCAATATACGGGTTCATCGGGATTTCAGCCTTAATCTTTTCGATTGCCTGAGTTGTGTTGTATTCTTCGGAAATCAAAAGTTTGAACGCTTCATTAGTGGCAGTTCTGATTTCCTGAGAAACACCTCTGCGCTTCATAGCAACAACATTAAGTCCGCGCGGAACAGGCGGTCTGCCTTCGCCTTTTGAGTACGGCAGGATATCCTGACGTGAGGCTGAAAATCCGCTTATAATCGCCATATCACCGATTCTTATATTTTGGTGGAACACGCTCATCCCGCCGACAAATGCGCCAAATCCGACATGAACATGTCCGCCTAACGTGACAAGGTTTGCAAGAATTACTTCATCCGCAAGAACACAGTTGTGCGCAACATGTGAGCCAACCATCAAAAGACATTTTTTGCCGATTCTGGTTGTAAAATCTCCGCAGGCAGCGCCTCTGTGAACGGTTACGTTTTCTTTAATAATTGTTCCGTCGCCGATTACAACTTTTGTCGGCTCGCCTTTGTAGCCTAAATCCTGAGGCTCCGAACCGATTGTCGCAAACGGGGAAATCGTACAATTTTCACCGATTTCTGCAAATTCTATATGTGCATTTGAAATTACTCTTGTGCCGCTTCCGATTTTTACGTTTTCGCCGATTACTACATAAGGCCCGATAATCGCATCTTCCGCAATCTCGGCTGACGGATGAATTATTGCTGTCTTGTCTATCATAAATTACCTCTCTTTGCTTATTATGTGTAAATTATAGTACAAATCAAAGGTAACAACAATAATTTTATATTATTTTAATATGAAATCTTTATGAAAATCCATTGCCATTTCAAACCCTTCTTCAAGAGCATTATTTATGATATCGACAAGTTCCTGATTTTTTGATTGTGCCGCAATCATCGCAAGTTCCATATAATCACTCTGAGCCTCATCGGTTGATTGAATTTTGTAAGGTTTGCTGCCGTCTTTTTGAATATTTCCTCTTACAATACCTGCAGCATAGTCCCTTAATGTCTGAAAGTCCTTAGGTTTCCTTTTTAAATTCATATCTGCTAAACTGCCCAGAATATTCCACACGGAAATCTGATATGTATCCGCCATTACGTTTTGTATGCCGGCGATGTTTGTTTGTTTTGTAAAAATTGTATTTGAAATTTCATCAATACTGCTGGTTTTAAGATAAGGATTGTATATTGTATCAACATTTAAGGTTCCTTGAGCAAGTCCCGCTTTTTCTTCAACGAATTTTCTTAATCTTAAAGGAACCGTTCTTATTGTAAAAAATGTTTCATTTTCTTCCTTTACTTTTTTCCAGGCGTATTCCATATTTCTTGAAAATATTTTTTTTGCCCACTCGTTTGTACCCCAGAACTGCCTCATTGCATTCGACTGCTCTTTTGAAATTTCAACAGGATTTGCTTCCGGATTGAAGTTTTTAAAACCTTTCTTTTTCATAAATTCTGAAAGTGCGGACTTTATTCTGTCTGCACCGTAAGCACTCCACGCTCTTTTCAGAACCCTTGTCATTTCTTCGGATTTTTCCGGATTCTGTCTGTAAAATTCTTTCATTTTTTCAGACATATCATAAATTCTTGACGGATTTTCCTGATAATATTTTTTCAAGCCTTCCGAGATATGTTCTCTGTGTTCTTTTGAAAGCGGCCCGCGCGGAATGTAAACAGGCTCGCCTGCTTCCTGTGCTTTTTTATCAAGCGCAAGTCTGCGTTTGTAGGTCATCTCGGCCGTCAATCTTGCATTGTAATCAGGATCCGAAAGTTTTAAAATTTGTCCGTAAGTTTGATTCTGGCGCGGAATGTTCAACTTTTTCATTGTCCAGTGAATATCTTTTCCGTCTGTGTATTTTTTCAAATCGTTTATGGAAAACCCTTCACCGTAATACAATTTTAAAAGCTGAAGCGAAAGGTCTTCATTCTTATCAAAACATTCAAGTTTTCCTTTTTTAACATCATCACCGAATGAGTTTTCGCTGAATTTAACTTCGCTGTCGGAAAGAACGTCTGCAAATTCAGAAAATTTTTGTTTTACTTCATCAAGTGTAGTGCAGCTTTTCAAAGATTCGTAATATTTTTTGTGAATATCAATCAAAGTTTGCTTCGCTTTATTTCCGCTCTCTAAAATCATGCCTGCCCATTCACGAATATGTTTCGGATAAACTGCGGAATTTTTTTGTGCCAGTTTATCAA
Source organism: Candidatus Gastranaerophilales bacterium (assembly GCA_944322665.1). Classification (GTDB taxonomy): domain Bacteria; phylum Cyanobacteriota; class Vampirovibrionia; order Gastranaerophilales; family Gastranaerophilaceae; genus Scatenecus. The sequence continues at coordinate 8,200 of CALUPM010000009.1, forward strand.
GATTTGTGATTGTATCCGCAAGATTTAAACTGTATCCGCCCGTGAAACTCAAATAATCCTTTGTTGAAGGAAGTTTGGCAAAGACCATTTGATTGGAATTTGCTGCTGCCGGTTGAGTCGTTAAATTTTTTTTATTCTGTTTTAAATAAGTGTTATTTTTCGCGAAAATCGCAGGGGTAATGTAATTAATTTGCATTCGGGGTATCTCCTTGTCTGAAAATATAAAATACGTGAATTATTTTTTTTGCGCAAAAATTTTCTAATCTGACAAACTTTTATATGCAATCCACGCTGACATTGTGTGCTGGACATAATCAATTCTTATTTCTTTATCAATATTTTTGGCATCAGGCTTGTCCCAGTCGGGGCTTGCAGGAATACCGCCCTCATAAACGCCTGTTTTTACCTGTCGTTTTACCAGAAATTCTACGCCTGCTTTCAGTGAATATGCAAGCTTTTGTTTCAAAACTTTATCTTCTATACACTGATATGCGGCAATCAAACCTTCCATATTCGTTGCGTTTCCGCACAGAGAACGATTTATCGTAAATGAACCGAATTTTTCATCTCTTGTATTAAGATTTTGTTTTGCAATTATGGCTTTTACGTTTCTTTCAACAAAAGCTCTCATCAGCGCACGCTGCGGGGAATTCATGGCATTGTCCGGTGTGGCAAAAAGTTTTTGCGTTGCAAGCATTCCCCAGTGGTCAAATTTTATATTTGCACCGCCGGCTTCCGCCGCTTTTTCAGCAAGCCTGAAAAGCCCTTTTTTTGCAGCATCCAGCCATTCTTGCCGTTTGTCAACTTCGTATAAGTACAAAAGCCCCAGACACGCTTCTCCGGGGTAAAAACGCGCCGCCTGAAGGTTCGATTTTTCTTTTTTGGTAACCAGATAGCTCGGCCAGAAATCACCCTTCGGGGTCTGCATAAATATAATAAAATTCGCAAGTTTTTCTAAAATATGTTTTGGAACTTTGTTTTCGGGCAGAAGATTTGAAAGCGCGCACAGTGCAAGCCCTGCACCGCCTGACGTTGCATAAATAACATTTTCATCCTTTAACGGCTGGGATAAAAGCGCATATCTGTCTTTACCGACTTTTCTTATGTAAGTTTTAATCAAATATTCAGACCCGAGAAGCCGCTTGTTGTAAAGCGCATTTTTACCAAGAAGCCGCTCGCATAGATACATTGAATACAAAGTCCCTGCATGTCTTAATGTACCGTAGGATTTTCCGGAATATTTCTTCTTCGGGTTTAAATTGTTTTGATATACAAATTTGCCTTCAGAATCCATATTTTTTGAAATATAAATCATCGCAAGAATAATTGCATTCTCAAGTTCGTCCGCAGCTGCAGGCGGAATTTCTATGCTGTCTTTCTTCTTACCGAAAAAATTAGAAAGTATGGGAAGGGGATTTCTCATACTTTCTATTATACGCAGAACTGTTTAAATTGTCTATTATTTTAACGCAAAAGTCATATCGGCTTCAACGCAGAGTTTGCCGTCAACTTTTCCGACTCCGTGAGCTTTGCAGATAGGCCCTTTAACTTTTGTCAATTCGACTTCCATATCAAATCTGTCGCCGGGACGGACAATATTCTTAAATCTTACACCGTCAACGCCTGCGTAAAGTGTCAGTTTTCCTTCAAACTCGGGCATTGTCATCAATATCGGAGCAGAACACTGCGCCATTGCTTCCAGCTGCAAAACCCCGGGCATTATAGGATTCCCGGGAAAGTGCCCCTGAAAAAACTGTTCGTTCATCGTAAGATTTTTGTAGCCTTTTGCGTATTTGCCCGGAACACATTCCGTAATTCTGTCTACAAGTAAAAACGGATATCTGTGAGGAATCATTTCCATTATTTGCATTGTATCAAACTGCAGTATTTTTTCTTCCGCTTGTTCTGTCATAATCATTCTCTCCTATTATATTTACTTTTAATTATTTACATTCTATCAATTTATCTTTTAACATTTTTGCTGTTTTAATATGAACGGCATGCCCTGCTTCTTTGACTAAAATCTGGCATTTCATATTCAGAGGATTTACACCTGTCAGATAAAAATCGCCGATTAAGTCAAGAATTTTATGTTTAACCGGTTCCAGATCGCTTTTGAGAGGCGATGTGTAGCCTCCGTCATCAAGAAAACCGAGAGTGTTATCGACATTCACTCCGCGCGCAAACCCGAGCATCTGGAATTTTTTCAGATCTTTATAAAATCCGAAGGTTCTTGCCTCTATAATTTCGTCTTTTTGTTTCGGATTGTATGCGACCCAGCGTCTTGTTAAATCCGGATGGTCGTAGTTGACTGCATAAGATATGTAAAGCTCCTCCGACGGCAGAACAACAAGACTCGTTTTGCCGTTCAAATAATACACAGGCTCTTTTACCGTATAAAATTTTTTCTTCTCAAAAAGATGTTTTTCAATCCCCGCTTTTTCAAAAAGTTCAACCCACTGTTTTGAACTTCCGTCGAGCGCCGGAACTTCTTCTTCCGTCATAAGAATATCAATACTGTCTATCCCGCAGAATGCAAGCGCTGCTGTCAGGTGTTCGGTCAGCATTGCTCTGTGCTTTTTGTTTCCGAGAACAACGCAATGATCGGTTGACAGAACATTGTCAACAACCGCCTCAAAAGGTTCGATTTTACCTTCCCTGCAAAGATTTTCCACCTCTTCGCGTGTCAAATCAGAACTTCCGTTTTTATTTATATAATATCTGATTTTGCCGCTTTTCGACGGAAAAAATTTTACGGAACACGGCTTGTTTTTCATCAAACCATGTCCCTGTATTGTTATTTCATTAAGAATTGTGGTCATGGTTTACATTTTCCTCAAATTCTTTCAAAAGCGGTTCGTATTTTCTGAATTTAGCGAATATTTCCTGCGCATCTTTCATTGTTTTAAGCTGCTTGATAAAATCTTTTCTCGGCATTGCGGGAATTCCGACGATGATTGATTTTTCGGGGAAAGATTTTGTGACGCCTGCTTTTGCCGTGACAATAGAATCTGAACCTATTTCAATGTGATCAGCAAGTCCTGCCTGTCCTGCAATTACTACCCTGTCGCCAATTACGCAGCTTCCGGCAATCCCGACCTGAGAAACAATAAGGCAGCCTTCGCCGACTTTGCAGTTGTGACCTATCATAACAAGGTCATCAATTTTTGTATTGTCACCGATTGTGGTGTTTTCAATCGTTCCTCTGTCTATTGTGCTGTTTGCTCCTATTTCGACATTGTTTCCGATTTTAACCGCGCCGATTGACGGAATTTTAAAGATTACATGTTTTTTGTTTGAATCTTTAATTTCTCCGTCTTTTCTTGCCTGTTCGATGTTATCCGGATTTTCCGTTACAAAACTGAAGCCGTCAGCGCCTAAAGAAACCCCGTGATGAAGAATTACGTCATTTCCGACTTCCACTCTGTCACCAATGTTTACACCGGCGTGAAAGAAACAGTTTTTACCGATTTTTGCCCCGCCGCCAATGTAAGAATTTGCAAGGATTCTGGTATTGTCGCCGATTACGGCATCGTGCGAAATAACTACATTCGGCCCTATTTGAACATTTTCACCGAGTTTTGCCGTCGGATCAACGACCGCAGACGGGTGAACCCCTTTATTTACAACCGGTGCAGTATAAAACATGTTGAGAAGTTTCATCATTGCAAGACGCGGACGCTCAACTTCAATCGTTGTCAGCCCGTCAATCTGAACCCCGAGAGGCACAAGGGCTGCTTTTGCTTTTGATTTTGCAAGATTTGCGATTTCTTCTTCCCCGAGCGCAAGCGCAAGTGTGTTTTCATCCGACAGAAGAGGCGGCGCAATCTGCGAAATCTTTACGTCCTGAACTTTTGTAAGCATTCCGCCCACAATTTGTGAAATTTCTTCAACAGTAAAAGTTTTCATAAGCTTTTCTCCTTTATAAAATTAGTTCTTTATAATCTTTTTCAAATGCCGCAGCCGCAAAATTAAACCTGACAGCATTTTATCCAGCACCTTCCCATCCGGAAGCCTCAGACATTTTCTCAATTGTGTTTGTTGTGGATTTTCCTTTCACAAACTCTATAAATTCTACCCTTGTGCCGTTCTTCTTCATAATATCCGCTTCCGGAAGGGTTTCCATTGTGTAATCCGCGCCTTTTGTGTAAACATCCGGCTTTATCTCGTCAAGAAGATTGCGCGGGCTGTCCTCGTCAAAAAGCACGACATAATCAACGCATCTGAGCGCACATAAAATTTCCGCCCTGTCATTTTCGTTGTTTATCGGACGACCTTCCCCTTTTATGGAACGAACGGATTTGTCGGAATTCAGAAGGACAATCATATAATCAGCAAAGGTCTTTGTCTTTTCCAGATACCTGATATGTCCTACATGCAGAATATCAAAACAGCCGTTTGTTGCAACAACTGTCTTTCCGCTTTTATGAAGGTTTGAAACAAATTCTGCAACCTTTTCTCTTCTCAATACCTGTCCCATATTACTCCTTATTTAATCATCATACCAAAAACAAGGAATAAAAAGCCTACTATATTAACAAAAAGTAATATATTTCTCTAAATTATTTTATTCAATACGTCGCCGAGTTTGTCGCTCAATTTGTAATACTTGATATCTTTAACGGGTTCGTTTAGTTTCTTATATGCCTTAATATTTGCCTTTTCTGCACTTATTTCCTTCATTATATCGTCAAATCTTGTCGGCAATCCGTAACTGAACCCCGAAGCCGCTTTTTTTATTGAATTATACATACACAAACCAGCCTTCCTTTCATTATATATAAGTAAGGCCGGTCTAAAAAATTGCATGATTTCCGCTTTTGTTTAATTTTTATTAAGCAATTTGCAGTGTCTGCTCAAGCATTTCTACTGTTGAGCGCGGGTAATTAAATTTCTGTTCGTCTTTTAGTTCTTTTTTTTCGTTTTTGATTTCTTCTTTTTCCATAATTAAAGTCTGGGTTTTCATTGTTTTCTCCACTGACATTATTATAAAATGCCTTAATTTTATTTTTTGCTCTTTGCAATTTTATTTTTATTTATTTTCTTACGTTTGTCATCGGAATTTTTGCTTAAACCTGTTTGACAAGTTTAATCTAATACAAAAATTAAAATAAATCCATTTCAATTATTTTTTCGCAAATCCTGACGGTGTTCAAGGCCGCTCCTATTCGCAGGTTGTCTGCGACACACCAGAGTGAAATTCCGTTTTTGAAAGCGAGATTTTTTCTTATTCTGCCGGCAAAAACAGGGTCAACTCCTGCTGCATCTCTTGTTGTCGGATATTCATAGTTGTCAGGGTTGTCAATAACTTTTACTCCGAATGAATTTTTGAGAATTTCTCTGACTTCATCAGGGGTAATTTCTTTTTCAAATTCTATGTCTACCGCTTCGCTGTGTCCTGTGTAGACCGGAACTCTGACTGCCGTGCAGGATATTGGAAGGTCTGAAGGAAGATGAAGAATTTTTTTAGTTTCATTCACCACTTTCATTTCTTCTTTTGTGTAACCGTTTTCACAGAATACGTCTATCTGCGGAATTACGTTGAAGGAAATCGGTTTTTTGAAACATTTATTTTCAAAAGTTTCGCCGGCAAGATTTGCTTTTGTATCTGCCGTAAGTTCATTCATTGCGGCAAGCCCAGCTCCTGACACTGCCTGATAAGTTGATACTAATAACCTTTTTATCACTGCTTTTTCATGAAGAGGCTTTAATATAAGCATCAATTGAGAAGTTGAACAGTTCGGGTTTGAGATAATACCTTTATGTTTCCTCAAATCTTCGTCATTAACGTTTGCAATCACGAGCGGAACATCTTGTTCCATTCTGAAAGCTGATGAATTGTCTATCAAAACTCCGCCTCTTTTCACAATTTCAGGTGCAAATTTTTGAGATGTTGAACCGCCGGCAGAAGCAAGTACGATATTTATGCCGTCAAAGCTTTCAGGTTTTGCTTCTTCCACGGTGTAGGTTTTTCCTTGAAATTCCAGTTTTGTTCCGGCGCTTTTCGCGCTTGATAAGAATTTAATCTCATTGTAAGGAATTTTCATTTCATCAACTATTTTAGTGATTTCACGTCCGACAACACCTGTTGCCCCTAATATTGCGATATTCGGTTTTCTCATTTGATTTTATCTCCCGTATTTGGTTTGCAACTTTAATCTTAGCAAAAACAAAAACAAATAGACCTGCATATTACAAAACGTAAAAAAATAGGATGCATATAGCAAATTCCGCCAAAAATTCTCAAAACAGCGTCATACTGAGCACTCTGCCGAACAAAACGATTAAGTATCGTTTTGTGAGAGGCCGAAGTATCTCGATAAAAAAGATTCTTCGGACTAAAGTCCTCAGAATTACGGGCTTTTATTGTATCTATGGAATTTTGCTATATAAGTACAAAAAAAGACGGTTGAAAAATTCAACCGTCGATTACTTTTACAGTAGAAAATTTTATTTATTTTTCCTCATCTTTCTTTTCTGCTTTTTTCGGTGCAGCAGGAATGCAAGGAGCCTGAACGGTTACGGGTTCGGCTTCAATATCTTCCTGAGATGCAACTTTGCCGAGGATTTGCGGAAGCTCAACCCCTGCCTGCGCTGCAAGATCATGCATTGCAGGAAGTGATTTGATTAAATCACGCATAAAGTTTGCGGTTGTGCTGCCGCCTTTAGAGCCTGCGCCGCCGTCCCAGACAGTGATTTTGTCAAATTTGATATTTTTAATTGCTTCAACCTGTTTAGCAACAATATCTTCAATTTTTTCAATCATCAGGAAGCTTGTTGCAATTTCAGGTTTGTTATTACTGATTTTAACAAGCTGGTCGTAACCTTTTGCTTTTGCTTCAAGTACGGCACGGACACCTTCGGCTTCTGCAAAGTATTTTGCCTTGATTGCGTCGGCTTCACCGTTTGCAATACGTCTGAGGCGTTCTGCTTCGGCATCAGCTTCTACCTGAATTTTAAGTTTTTCAACTTCCTGAGCTGCAAGTTCTTCTTTCTTAAGTCTTGCCTCTTCCCGTTCTTTCTGCGCCATCAAGACGTCACGTTCTGCGTTTGCTTTGGCAACTTCACCGAGCTTAAGAGCGTCTGCCTGTTTAACGGCAAGGTTAGCATTTGAATCGGCAATGTTTGCTTTTGCAATGTTTTCACCGTCTACGGCTTCCGCTTCAAGGCTTGCGGTTTTAATACGCTGTTCTTTTTCAGCGTTTGTTTTACCGATTTCTGTCTGTGCTGTTTGTTCCGCTACCTGAACTTCTTTTTCTTTGTTTGCTTCAGCCTCACCGATTGCACCGAGTTTTTCCTGTTGTGCAACTTCTACTTTTGCCTTGTTAATTGCTTCTGCTGCGGCTTTTCTTCCGATTGCATCAATGTAACCGGATTCATCGGTGATATCTTTGATGTTTACGTTGATAATCTCTAAACCGATTTTATTAAGTTCCGTGTTTACGTTTGCGTTAATCTGTTCAAGGAATTTTTCTCTGTCCTGATTGATTTCTTCAATTGAAAGAGTCGCAATCGCAAGACGCAGCTGACCTAAGATAATGTCGCTTGCCTGAACGATTATATCGTTTTTGCTCAGCCCCAGAAGTCTTTCTGCGGCGTTAATCATTATTGAATCTTTTGTTGAAATTCCGAATGTAAAAGTTGACGGAACAGCAACACGGATATTCCCTTTAGAAAGCGCGCCTTTCAAATCAATATCAGTTGTCATCGGCTCAAGTGACAGAACCCCGTAATCCTGAATAAGCGGGATGATAAAAGTTCCGCCGCCGTGAACGCATTTTGCAGTTGACGTTCCGCCGGTTTTACCGTAAACTACGATGACTTTGTTTGACGGGCAGCGTTTGTACTGGTTTGCAACAAATATCAGCGCCGCAATCAGTATCAGCGCCGGTACCCCCACAAATGCCATAAATCCTGGTTCTAAAAACATTTCCTTCTCCTTTGATTTCCTTTAAACTCGTACAATATAAATTTTGTTATTTTCTACTTTTTCGATCCTGACCGGCATAAACGCATGAATTTCTTCATCTGTCATATTAACAGCATCAATCACCGAAAGCCGGTCATTAATTGTTATTTCAATCTGACCTTCACTTTGAGGTTTAAAGGCTGTGTATGCTCTGCCAACAGTACCCACAAAATCCTGAAGGTCAATTTTTTCTCTTTTGTCAAGTTTTTTGATTAAGAACATCAAATAAGCCGACAAAAACATAAAAATTATCCCGAACACAAAAGCAGCAATAAAAGATATCACCGCCCCGAGCTTAAACTGAACAAAACAGGCAAGCCCGACCCAGCCGAACCCCATAAGGAACGCAAGAATTGACTGGATTGAAATAAAATCAAACGCGACATCAGTATCGCTTAAGGACGTAAAATCAGCGTGAACTTCCGCATCTCCGCCGGTAAAGATAAACAAACATATTTTGATTATATAAAATATGGTTGCAAACACGGCAACTGCCAGAAACATATTCTCTATACTCATAAATTCAGGCATATAAAAACTCCTTTCAGGTATTAATTTTACTTTGAAAGGAGCTTTTTGAAGTCATCCGTTTGATTGATTTAGGGCAGCCGCCGAATAATTGCAGACGGTAAATGTAAGATTAATAAATCCGGCATAAATATTCTTGTTATCCTGAAGCGCACGCTCAGAAGGTGAAAGACGTATGCCGTACCCGTTTACAGCGAGTGCGAACAGCCGAAGGCTCCCCTTAAAAATTCTTCTGTCATCCTGAGCGAAGCGAAGGATCCCCTAAAAACGCCATGAGATTCTTCGGACTGGCGTCCTCAGAATGACATGTCGGGTGCGATGGGGTTCTTCTGTCGTTGCACTCCCTCAGGATGACATGACGGACAAAATGGGGCGATTTCTTATCGTTTTAACGTCTTATCACCTTTATTTTAACCCCTCACCCGAATTCCAACGACTCACTTCGTTCGTCGGGAATTCTACCCTCTCCCGCAAGGGGTGAGGGGATTATTTTATGTAAAGGACTTATCGACTTATCGCCTTGCAGTCTTATCGCCTTTTTAAACGTAAGGAACTTATCGTCCTAACGTCTTTTCGTCTTTATAACATAACTTCTTAGCGCCTTAGTGCCCTACAGCCCTAGCATCTTTTCCCGAAACAAACCTTTCAACTTTTCAACCCTCCTCACACTTCACTCTTCACTCTTCACTTTTTTTATCGCCTTTTTATCCGATAACCGGCGCCACAAAAGTTCTTGCCGCAAGTTCTTTGTCAAGCATCAAGAGAGCTTTCGCATCGTCTTTAATAAGTTTCAATGTCGCAAGCACTCCGCCGACATTTGATTCTTCTTCAACCTGTTCTTTTACGTACCAGTCAAGGAAAGAAAGTGCTGCGCGATCTTTAACTTCTTCTGCGACATCCATCAATGCATTAATGCGGGAAGTTACGTATTCTTCGTGTTTCAGAACTTCTTCAAAAACATGCAGAGGAGACGTCCAATCAACCTGTGGTTTTGCAATAGCCTCAAGTTCAACCTTTCCGCCTCTTTCGTGAACATAATTAAACATTCCCATAGCATGAGCGTGTTCTTCCTGAACCTGTACTGTCATCCAGTTTACAAACCCTTTTAGATTAAGTCTTTCAAAATATGCCTGCATTGAAAGATAAAGGTATTCAGAATAAAATTCTTTGTTAATTTGATCATTAAAAGCTTTTTCTAATTTTTCAGAAATCATTTTTCACTCCTTTTTATTAAAAACTACTCTGTCAATTTTTATTCTAACACTGAAATGAGTAAATAGATATTAAATTTTAATTAAATTATCTTAACCCTCAAGGTGAATGTAAAAATTACGCGGATTTTTTATAAAAAAATTGTTATGACAAAAAATTTCAACAACGGAAATCTTCGCCCGACAGAAAAATTATTAAGTGTTTTAAGCGGAAGTTCAACCCTTCATTATGACACGTGGACGGAAAGCCGCGCATTCCGCGGGATCGGACGGGCTTCAAACAAAAAATGGCTTGCGGGAATTCATCCCTCAACTTTACTGACAAGAACCTTCAAACGTGCGGTCGATTCTATTGTGACGTTGAGCGAAAGCGGAGAATTCTACAGAGAATTTCCCAAAAATATTAAAACCCCTGACTACGGCGACAGGTGGGGACGGCTTGCAAATTACATTGAAATAAACAACCGTGCAATTGCAAACATGACTTTTGAACACTGCTGCTGCGGAATTATCAGCACGATTAAGCTTCTTCCGGCAATTCCGCCGTCTGCGTTCAGCTGGGCAAACTGCGTAATACTTTCGCAAATCTGGCCGAACATCTTCGGTGACGGATATAACAAAGGATTAGAAGAAAATTCTATTTACGGAGTCAGGCTGAATGCAGGCTACAGCCGGAATATCATTGATTTTTCGATTGCAGATAAAGTAAGCCCCGAAGAGCAATTCAGGGCGTTTAATGACCTTGCGCATTTTAGAGGGCTTAAAACCGGTTACAGAGTAGTAATTTCCGCCGATCAAATGAAAATCGCACATCCTGACGGCGACGATGAAGGTTTTGACTGGTGCAATGCGGAACATCAGGAACTCTGGATTAACGAGTGCGTAAAACTTTGCAAACTCGGGTTTGAGGCGATTTTCATAGATTCCGCAAAACACATTGGCGGCTACGACTGCGAAAATTACACAGGTGTCGGAGATTTACCGGAATACCCGCAGATGCAGTATATCCTAAACGAAATCCGCGCCCGCTCGGGTATGACAACATTAAGTTTTGTCGGAGAAAAAAGTTCCGGTGATTTTGACCGTTACAAAAACCTCGGGCTTACAGCAGGAACAGCCTTCATTAACCCCGATAACTACGAAACCGTCAAAGACTGGTCGGAAAAACTCAAATATGCCAGAGATTATGCTCCGGGGGTTGAAGTTTCCAACGACAACGACACCGGCGGAACACCTTATGAAATAAGGCTTGAAAGAATAAAAAACTCTCTTTTCGGATTTGAACTTGCAAGCGACAAGCTTCCGAGCTTTATGCAGATGGAGGATTTGTTTCCGCTCAGATATGACGCGAACACCCATCTTTTAATGATGACAAACCCTTCCTACTCCACTGACGGAACCCCCGAAAGCCACTGGTACAATCTTTTTACCCACGATGACGGGATTGAATACAACAAAAAGACAGGAGAATTATTTGCATATGCGATTGATAAATAGGTGTTAAGACTGCAAGGCGATAAGACGTTAAGTGCGTTACGTTTAAAAAGGCGATAAGACTGCAAGGCGATAAGACTGCAAGGCGATAAGACTGCAAGGCGATAAGGCGTTAAGTGCGTTACGTTTAAAAAGGCGATAAGACTAATAAATTAAGTGAAACAACTCAACGCGCCCGCAAGGGCAAATTAAAAAAGAAAGGAAAAACATTCAAAATTAAATATAAAAATGCCGCGATAGCGAAGTGAACAATAATTGCAGACAAGGCAAACATCAAAGGCGGGTATTGTTCGAGCGCAGCGAGTTTACCCGCCTAAATGCCGAGTCTTGCAAATTATTAGTGAACGAAGCGTGCCGGCTGGTTTTGCGGCACTTTTGCCACCAAAAGTGCCCCCGTCCGGAGGACAAAAAAAGAGATTCTTCTGGCTTCTGCCCACAGAATAATAGAAAAACCTAATGCAACAGGGCGCTAAGACTGATAAATTTATTGAAACAACTCCGCGCGCCAGCAATGGCAAACCCAAAAAGAAAGGGAAAACATTCAAAATCAAATATAAAAATGCTTCGATAGCGAAGTAAACAATAATTGCAGACAAAAGAAAGGAAAAACTAAAATGACATTTAATCCGTTAAAAGAAAAGGGAATTTCAATTGAAAACCAGCTTAGAAACTGGCACAAAATTGTTAAAAGACCGTTTGACAAACATAAAGTCGACTGCTACACCAGAACCCGCCAGATTTTGATGAACGGGATTGAGGTTGAAGCGTGGAATTTTAAACATGCATTTGCAAGATTCTGTCCTGATGACGATGTTTGCAAAATTCTTGCAGAAACCAGACGTATAGAAGATATGCAGCAGACAACCGTAAACTGGATGACACCTGCAGAACAGTCCGTTCTTGAAACGACTCTCGGGTATGAACAGGTTGCGGTAGATTTAACGGCGTGGCTTGCGCAGAACGAACCGGACGATTATGTCCGAGAAACCTTCAATTTCGGGCTTCTTGAAGATTTTGACCATCTTTACCGCTACAGCCAGTGGGCATATATGATTCACGGAATTGACCCGAACGACATTTTGCAAAACCGGACAGATGTCCTTGTCAGCCGCCCGACACAAAACCATCACAACGACAACAAAATCAGGCTTAGAAACCATTACGACAGAGAAACCGCCGACCCGCAGACAAAAGTCAACATCCTGACTCTTGTATCAGGCGAGCAGCAGACACATAATTTCTACGCCGAACACGGAATGATGTACGGAAACGACGATTTGAGAAGAACTTTCGGCGAAATCTGCGACGTGGAAGAAGAACACGTCACAATGTACGAATCCCTGATTGACCCGAACGAAACTATGTATGAAAAACTTCTTCTTCATGAATTTACGGAAGTATGCACCTACTACAACTGCTACAAAGACGAGCAGGACGAACAATTAAAATTAATCTGGGAAGAATTTCTTGCCTTTGAAATCGAACATTTGAAAATAGCATCCGACTTAATCAAAAAATACGAGAAGCGCGATCCGGAAGAAATTATCGGCGACAGTGTTGTGGAACCCTGCCACTTTGAAAGCCAGAAAGAATACGTTGCAGATATTTTGATTAACGAAATAGACAAACGCCTTGACGGGGAAGAAGAAAAAGGCTACACAATAATTGAAGATCTTCCTGACAACTGGTCAAGCTATGATGTTCAGGAAAAAGTCGGCGAAGAGGGCGCTCCGACCGAAAAGACAATACAGCTTATAACAACAGCAACCGGCCGCGACATAGTTTTCGGAGCACCGAAACTCATCAAAAAACAGGCGGAACTGATTGAGCGCGGGCTTGAAGAAAAAGCACAGGCGCCTGATACTGTTTCAGCCGACGACTACAGGGATATGGAAACCGCTGATATGGTAGAATTTTAACTCTGAAAGGACAACTTTATGAACAAAATAATCAAATTTGCCGGCGGAGGTCTGCTTCTCGGGCTTGCCGCCGCATCAATCGCCGGAATAATCATGAAGAAAAACGGCACTTTAGACAAATTCATAGAAAACTTCAAAAAAGAACAGGACTTAAAAAAATTCAACAAAGACGATATTTTTGAAAGCCGTCTGTGCATGATTTCCGAAAACGACTGCGGCTGCGAGGAGGAGTATAAACACAAAACCCTTCACGGCGCAAACAATTTTAAACCCTCCACAAACGGGAAACTGTAAATTCTGATAAAATTTCGGCGGCAGAATTTTAGAAAAATTCTGCCGCCTCTTTATTAATTAAAAATTTTAAATTAAATCTACCAGACCTGTCGAATGGTCAAAATGACATTTTGCAATGTACAAACTGCCGTCTTTGACCGCCTGATTAACGATTACCGAATGTTTCATCAGATAATCTTCAACCCATCTTGTGTGCTCCTGCGCAAAAAAGTTGTGGCAGGTTATGTCCTCTTTTTTGTCAAGAACAGGATAAACACACTTCAAAATAGACGAAAACTCCTTCATCGGCTCGGGATAATGCTCTTTTGCATACTTCATAACCCCGCAGTCGTCGTGCCCTAATAAAATCAAAAGCGGTACGCCCAGTTTTTTCACAGCATATTCAACGCTTTCCACAACATTAGGCCCTGTTGTCATGCCGGCAACCCTAACAACAAAAATCTCCCCTATTCCGCAGTCAAAAATAATCTCCGGCACCACCCTTGAATCCGAACACGTCAGAACACAAGCATAAGGTTCCTGATGAAACGCATACTTTTTTAAGGTTTCAAGTGAAATATTTTTAGTCGTCGGGGTGCCGTTTACAAAATTTCTGTTGCCCGCTAAAAGCTTCTCCAATTCGATCTTTGCTGAAGGTATAATGTTTTTTGGTAAATTAAATTTGTTTTCCATAACTCTATTTTTATATAAAAAAAAAGTCCTTGCAAATTGTTAAGATTTATCTTTTTTCAGGTAATCCTCAAAACTTTTTGTACTTATCTTGTAGCCGCAGCCATCATGGAGTTTTGCCGGAAAGTAAATCTTTTTCACCGGATAATTCCTGCACATCGCAGGACGCCTTTTGTAGTCCGAACATAAACCCTCCGGCGTCACAAGTTTGCAGGCAAAAATAAAGTTCCCGTATTCGTCCTTACCCTTAATATAAAACCTTCTGTATTTCGGAAACAAAAACTGCATAATCTTGAATTCTTTTTCCGTATAAGTGTCCACACTGTACATATAATTACAGCATTTGCCGCACTTTTTGCACTCTCCCGTAATCTCATATTCAACTTTTTCCGCCACAAAATATGACCGTATTTCATTTATTATAGAAAATATAAAATCCAGCATATTTATATTATATCCCGAAATGTTGAAAACTTGCCCTTAAATATGTTTTATAATAGAATTGTAAAGTAATTAAGAAGGGATAATTTTAAAGAATAAAAATGGTTAGAATAAAAAGAACGGATTCGGAAACAACCGCAAAAGCCGCGGCACGAAAAAATATTATGAAAAAAGAAAACAAATTTTTCAGAGCTGTAAAAGTGATATTTATTTTAGGAATTGCCTGTGCTCTTGCAGGATGTGTTTCATTTAACCTTTATCTTTCTTCTCTGCCTCCGATAGAAAACCTTGACGGATTCAAGCCGAATATTGTCACAAAATTTCACGCCCACGACGGCGAAATTATAAAAACCTTTACGGCATACACATATTCCCGCGTAGAGATGAAAGATGTTCCGCAGGACTTTATCAACGCTCTTATTGCAACAGAGGACAAAAACTTTTACAAACACCACGGATATGACCTTTACGGACTTGCCCGCTCGACAGTCCAGAACCTTATTGCCCGCAAGCTTGTGCAGGGCGCAAGCACAATTACCCAGCAGCTTGCAAGAATTCTGTTTCTCTCAAACGAAAAAACTTTTGACAGAAAGTTAAAAGAACTCGTAATCGCAGCAAGAATTGAAAAAACAATTTCTAAAGACCAGATTCTTGAAATGTATATGAATAACGTTTACCTTGGCTCCGGCGCATACGGAGTTGAAGGAGCAGCAGAAATCTATTTCAACAAAAAACTTAAACAGCTTTCCCTTCCGGAACTTGCGCTGATTGCAGGTCTGCCTCAGGCTCCGTCTGTTTATTCGCCATTTAACAATCTTGATCTGGCTATAAAAAGACGTAATCAGGTTCTTTTGAGAATGTATAAAATGAAATTCATTACAAAAGAACAGTATGAAAAAGCCAAAGAAGCAAAAGTAAAACTCAGCACAATGCCCCGATATTACACAACAAA
This sequence comes from Candidatus Gastranaerophilales bacterium, assembly GCA_944322665.1. Taxonomy (GTDB): domain Bacteria; phylum Cyanobacteriota; class Vampirovibrionia; order Gastranaerophilales; family Gastranaerophilaceae; genus Scatenecus. The sequence goes on from CALUPM010000009.1 coordinate 23,677, forward strand.
CAAAGCCCCGTATTTCTGCGATCTTGTGCTTGCAGAACTGGAAAAACTCGGATTTGATGAAACTGATATCTCTCAGGGCGGTTATAAAGTCGTAACAACACTTGATTTTAAAACCCAGAAAGCCGCAAATGAAGCTATTCTCAAAAACATGAACGCATACGGACTGAAAAAGAAAAACCAGCAGGCAGCAGTATTTTCATTCAGCCCTGTTGACGGAAGAATTCTTGCCTATGCGGGCGGAAAAGATTACACCCAGAGCCAGTACGACAGAGTTCAGGCAGTAAGACCGGCAGGTTCGGCATTCAAACCGTTTGTCTATGCAGCGGCAATCGAAAAAGGATTTAACCCTAATGACCTGATAGAAGATGCGCCGGTTACACTCGGCGGCTGGGCGCCTCACAATTACGGCAACAATTACAGAGGAAAAATTCCCCTTCATAAAGCGCTGAAAGTATCCTCAAACGTTTGTGCCGCAAGGTTGATAAAAGATGTCGGCATCCGTTCGGTAATTCAGATTGCAAGAGTTCTCGGGATAACAACCCCGCTTGAATACGATTACACTATTGCGCTCGGGTCAAACGGTACAAAATTATACGAAATTACAAGAGCTTACGGCGCTTTTGCAAACGGCGGATATATAGTAGAACCATTTGCGGTTGAAAGCGTTGAAACCTCCAGAGGAAAAATAGTTTACCGCGCGCCGGAGGCAAGAAAGACCCACCAGTTAAGTTACAATACAGCAGCCGTTATGACAGCAATGCTGAAAAACGTAATTAACGGAGGTACAGGCGCCGCTGCAAACATAGGCAAACCCGCCGCAGGCAAAACCGGTACAACAGACGACTACAAAGATGCCAGCTTTATCGGCTACACCCCGAATGTCGTAACAGGTGTCTGGGTCGGAAACGACGATAATACGGTCAACCCGAAATCCGTACAGGGCGGAACTGTTCCGGCTCTAATCTGGCGCGACATTATGAAGGTTGCAACTGCTCCATATAAAAATGCGGATTTTGATTATCCGGAAGTAAAACTTATTGATGTAAAACCAAAACCGGAGCCAAAACCGGAAGAAACAGACCAGCCGCAGGAACCAGCAGAAAAGGAACAACCGGAAAATCAGCAGCAGACTCAAGATATTACTCCCGCTGCCAAGCCTGCACTTACACCAGCCGAGGTTGTTAAAAACTTTAAACAATCAAAATCTGAATCTGAAAAACCAAAACCGCAGCCCGCACCTCAGCCTGCAGGAGTAACTGAAATTCAAAAAGCGCCGGTTCCGATACCGATGGCAGTTCCGGAGAGTTTGCACTGATGAATGAAAATATTTTTATACCTCATATAGGAGTTGACGAATCCGGCAAAGGTGATTTTTTCGGGCCTCTGTGCGTTGCCGGAGTTCTCGTTGATGAAAAAAACGCGGACTTTTTCTCCTCTTTAGGGATAAAAGACAGTAAAAAAATTACCGATAAAAAAATCCTTGAGCTTGAAAGCAAAATAAAAGCCTCTGCACCTCACACTGTTATTGCTATTTCAAATAAAAGGTACAACGAACTTTACAGTAACATAAAAAATTTAAACAAACTTCTTGCCTGGGGTCACGCAAGGGCAATCGAAAATATTCTTGAAAAAGAAGAATGCGCTTACGCTCTATCAGACCAGTTCGGCGATGAAAGCCTCATAAAATCCGCCTTAATGAAAAAAGGTCAGAGCATTGAATTAAAACAGATGGTCAGGGCAGAAAGCGATATTGCAGTTGCCGCCGCCTCAATTCTTGCACGCGCTGCGTTTGTACACAAAATCGCCGCAATGGAAACGGAATTCGGCATAAAATTTCCTAAAGGCTGTGCACCGCAGGTTAAGGATGCCGCAAAAGTTTTTATAGAAAAATTCGGACACCAAAGACTTCCCGAAGTCTGCAAAACCCACTTCAAAACTTACAAAGAAGTTTAATTCAAACAATCAAGAAATGCAAAATTATACCAGATTTTGAGTATTCAATAATAAAAAAGTACGTCATTCTGAGACGAAGGCGAAGAATCTTCTGAAAACACGATGAGATTCTTCAGTCGCTGTGCTCCTTCAGAATGACATGAAAAAACTGCGTCATCCTGAGGCACACGAGCAGAGGAGGAAAGGCGCAAGCTGTATTTGTTTTATCGCGAGTACAAAAGCCGAAGGATTTCCTTAAAACCGGATGAGATTCTTCAGTCGCTGCGCTCCTTCAGAATAGCAGTCTTATATATTATATAGTATATGTGGAATTTGCTATATAAATCCCGATATTAAAACAATTTTATTAAACAAACCTGTGTTAAAAAATCTCCGGCGCTAACCGGAGATTTTTATTAATCTTAATCTTATTAACAGAATTATTCTTCAACAGCCTCAACTTTTTCTTCAATAACATCCGTTCGGATTGAAGAATTGTCAAAACCGGAATTTTTCTCTTTCAATTTTTTAATCTGTCTTGCGAGTTTGTCAGCCAGCAAATCTATACTTGCGTACATTGATTCTCCGGCTTCTTCAACCTTAATCGTACCGCTGTTGGTTTTGCACAAAACTTCAGCTACATGTTTGTCTGATGCTGCAGGATTTTTAATTACCGATAAAACTACATCAATCCCCTGAATTTGATCGTAATGAGATGCAACCTTGCCGATTTTTTCTTTTACATAAGACTTGATTGCTTCGGTAATTTCAATGTTTCTTCCGTTTACGTGTATGTGCATTTGACCCTCCTATTTATACTGCTTATACAGTATAACATAAGATTGATTTTTTTTAAAGGGTAAATGGCATTTCGGTAATGTATATTTAACAAATTTTTCCGGAAAAACTAATCTTCCAGAATAAACTGCTGCAACTCAACATTAGGAGTGCCGATTACACGTACAAGCTCAAGAACTGAAGCTTTCATCTGGCATTTTTGCGATGACCCGCTGAAAAAATCTTTATAAAAACAACCTTCGCAATTACATCCGCGTTTATAACATTCCAGTGCAGTAGGTGTCCATCTTCTGACAGCAACTGCTCTACCCATATCTCTACTTCTAAACAATTTATACTATCTCCAAACTTTAATCTGCAACAATAGTAAAGCTCCCAGCCCTATAACAGGCTGTAATCTCCACCCCTTGCGGTCTTTTGACCACCTCTTAATTACATTATAGGAGATAAGGATATTTTTTCAAGGGCGCAACATGTGATTGTGAACATTTGTAACAGACGGTTCAAATCAAGCATTATTGCGGGTTCCGGCGCGTCAATATACTTAAAAACTAATCTCCTACATGGTTTCGGATTTTTAAACCATGAAAAAGCATGCACAGAGCATGATTTCATGATTTTTACTTTCATTAAGTTTTGTAAAAGATTAGAATGGAAATTTATTCAGGCATGCCTTTTTATTATTTAAAAACTCTAAAACAGTGCTTTTACGGCAAGAGCAATTAAAATTAAACCGCCTGTAACTTCCATAAATTTTGAAGGAAAATTTTTGAAAAATTCACTGAACCAGAAACCGGCAAGCGACATAACAAAAGATACGGCGCCTATTACTAATGCCGGCAGGGCAAGGGTTGTTTCGCTGAAGCTCAAACTTGCTCCTGCGCCGAGTGCGTCAATACTTGTTGCAACACCGAGCAGCAACAGGCATTTAGCATCAATACAGTTATTTTTTTCTTCAGTTTCTTCCACAAAAGATTCAATAATACAATTTACGCCGAGTATAAGAAAAATTGCAAATGTCAGAAGATGTGTATAATTTGACACCAGACTGCTTATCAAAAATGCAAACAGATACCCTATTGCAGGCATCAATGCCTGAAAAAGCCCCATTGTAAAAGCAAGTTTTAAAGAATTGAGTTCCTTTTCTTCCTTTACAACCAGCCCCTGCGAAAAAGAAACAACACAGCAGTCAACACCCAGCGCTATTGCAAGTAATATTATTTCAATCGCACTCAATTTCCACCTCAAACAGTCTGTTCCACGGATATTTATAAATTGTATTATACTTCCTGTTCAGGAATTTTTGAATACGGTTTTTGTATGGTTCAATTATTTTCCTTAAGACTTTAACATCCGCATCTTCAAGCTTCTGACGGCAATTTGCCTGATATGCCCAGTCATCCATAAATCTTGTCATCTGAAGTTTTAAAAACGATTCTTTATTATATTTTTTAGCCAGAAACTTCACTTTTGCAGCACAGATAAGACTTCCGAGTGTATTTGCGGAAGTATTCCACGCAGCAAACCCGCAAAACATTTCATCTGCAGGATGATCAAAAATTTGTTTAACCAAAAAATTGTCAGCCCCGTTTGCAAACCTTACATCTGCAATCATATATGGTTTTTGAGGAGGGCACCAAACCCTGCGGAAAGGTTCGGTCGAAACTTTCATAACAATTTCACCCTGATGTTTTTTGAAATTATTGACATAAAGAAGGATATCAGCTTCTTCTTCAGATGAAATTTTACATCCGGCAAGTTCTATCTGTCCTTTCACAGACTCTTCTATTGAAATATCCTCATAATTGGAAATTAAATCTTTTTCTTCGGGTTCCAGAAATACCGGAGAGATTTTAATTTCACCTTGAATTGCTCTTGCAAGAAGCGTTAGCGGAATTTCATCCGCGCCTGTTTTTACAAAACCTCCCTGACTTTCAAGAAAATCCGCTTCTTCAACATTGAACCCGAATTCCGCACAATCGTCTTTTGAAAAAACAAGAGTGTCAAAAAATCCTTCTTTCTGCCATTTTAGATATAATTTATTTATATCGAAATTTCTTTCTCTTGTTTTAAGATAATCATCAAGAATTTCCTGAGGAATTTCTGATTTTACAGAACTTTCATTCTCGTTTTTGTGAGAAAGATAGGAATATTCAAAAATCTTTTTGCCCCATTGTGACCAGTATTCTTTTTCCTCCTCGTTTATGTTGTTGTTGGAAATTCTCATAATACTTGAAAAAGCGTAAATTTTTGAATGTTTTTCGAGAAGAAGTTCTTTAAATTTTAAAATTTTTTCTTTTATTTCATCAAAAGTATCAGGACATCTTCGTGAAGGAATAAGACCTCCGTAGGCAATTGTATCAAGAGAAATCACAAACGCATCAAGTTCCGGAAGGGTTTTCATCCAGTCAAAAATCTTTTCGGTATCCGCCTGCTTTGTCAAATCCCCGAGAAATTCCCGCGGCGGAAGATAAAAATTAATGTTGTCATCAATTGCCGCAATCATTTCAGGAAGCGTATAGCAGACAGGTCTGTTGTCTATCGGAATAAAACCTATGTTCATAAGCTTATTATATGTTATTATTTGAATTATGTAAAAACGGTAACAATTTATGACAATTAAAAAAACTTCCCAAAATATTCAGAATTTATTTGACGAAATTGCGCAGCGGTATGATTTTATGAACAAAGTAATATCCTTCGGGCTTCAGGGAAAAGTAAAAGAAGAAGCCGTCAAAATGACAGGAATAAATCCGCACTCAAAAATTCTTGATGCCTGCTGCGGGACAGGAGATATTGCAAGGTTAATAAAGACAAAATTTCCTTCTGCCGGTGTCACAGGTCTTGATTTTTCAGACCGGATGCTTGAAATTGCAAGGGGAAAGACATCCGGAATAAATTTTGTTTTAGGAGATATTACAAAGACAGACTTCCCTTCCGCAAGCTTTGATGTTGTTACAATGTCATTCGGTTTAAGGAACATTCCGGAGCCTGAAAAAGCGTTAGAAGAAATCTACAGAGTTTTAAAACCCGAGGGAGAATTTCTGCATCTTGATTTCGGGAGTAAAAATATTTTCAGCAGAATTTTTGATATAGAAGCGCCGGTTTTAGCGGGGATTTTTTGCGGAAAGACTGAACCTTATAAATATTTAATTCAGTCTAAAAAAGACTTTCCTCCGCCAGACAAACTGATAAAAGTTATAGAGGCTTCAGGATTCAGATTAAAAGGGCGGAAGAATTTTGTTTTTAATGCACTTTCGGCGCAGGTGTTTGAAAAATAAGATATTTTACGGAATCCGGTATTATTTTTTATGTCATTCTGAGGGAGTGAAACGACCGAAGAATGACATGACGGACAAAACGGGGCGATTTCTTATCGTCTTGTATCCTTTATTCCGAAACCTCCTTGTGCCCTACTAGTGCCTTAACGCCTTAGTATCTTTTCCGAAACAAACCTTTCACCCGTTCAACTCTCATCACTCTTCACTCTTCACTTTTTACCCCTCACCCGAATTTCTAAATTCGCTGCGCTCATTAAGAAATTCTACCCTCTCCCACAAGGGGCGAGGAAATTGTTTTGTAGCAAACCATTCACCCGTTCAACATTTCAACCTTTCAACTTCCTCACACTTCACGCTTCACCCTTCACTCTGATAAGAACTTATCGCCTTATCGCCTTGCAGTCTTATCGCCTTTCTCAACTCTCCTCACTCTTCACGCTTCACCCTTCACTTTTTATCGCCTTAATACAACCCGTAAACGTTTCCGCTCTGAATTGTATTTTTTATATTATCCATTGTGCTTTGAAGAATAAAATTTACAGATTCCCTTGTGGCATAAGCAATGTGAGGCGTAATGATTACATTTTTTTCGGATTTCAAAAGTGTTAGAAATTTATTTTCTTCCCTGCAAATTTCCGACGGATTCTGCGGCATATAGCATTCCGGGCTTCCGTATCCGCATACGGTAAAATCAAGCGCAGCGCCTTTTATTTTTCCGTTTTTAACTGTGTTATAAAGCGCCTGTGTATCAACAAGCTTTGATGATGAAGTGTTTATAAAATATGATCCTTCTTTCATCAAATCAAACTGCGGATTAGAAAACATTCTGAAATTGTCACAGGTATAAGGCATGTGAAGGGTTATTATATCGGAAGCTCTAAGCAAATCTTCAAACGAAAGATATTCAAGTCCGTATTTTGCAGTGAGTTCCTGTTTAGGCTGTATATCGTATCCGTAAACTTTCATACAAAAAAACTTCGCGATACTGCATACAGCAGCTCCGATTGCGCCTGTTCCCGCAATTCCGAGTGAAAGGTTTGAAATATCTCTTCCGGAAAGTTCCTTTTTATCAGAATATGTACCGTCTAATGCAGGTTTAATATTTCTTATAAGCGCCAGAATAAGTGCAAAAGTAAATTGCGCAACCGACCTTCCTCCGTAATTTGTAACGTTTAAAACCGCAATATTTCTATCCGTCGCGGCTTTTTTGCTTATATGCTCAAAGGAAGTCGAACGGGTTGATATTATGCGGAGATTTTTAAATTCTTTTATAACGTCCTCTCCGACTTCCGAATCCGTAAACACGCTGAGAATTGTTGTTTTTGTTTTGATTTCTTCAGGCAAATTTTTAACGCTTTCAGGAGTTAAGCTTTCTTTATAAAAAGTAAAGTCGAAATTTGGAAATTTATTTTTTTCAAAAAATTCTTTTTCTTCATCCCTGAAGTCAAAAAACACCATATCTATTGCCATTAAACTCTCCTTTTTGATTATTATTTGTTCTTTCAGGCAGAAAATCTATTATGCAAACGGGTAGATAAAAAGTTTAAAAATAAAACTTTTCTCTAATGAAAACAGCCTGAAAAAAGTTTATTCTAATAATGCAGGCAGACAAACCTGATCAAATTAAAAGGTGTTCTGACAGAAATGAATACCGTAAATTCCGTATCAAAACCGAATTCTCCTGCGATTGAGCGGGCGTGGTGCATAACTTTGCGGCAGGCAAAAATAAAAAGCCTCAGCGCAAATATGCTAAATAAGCGGTTTTATACGGACGGCTGCGGGTAAGCCGCCACGAACTTGCCTTAAATTTGCAGCCGCTAAAAAGGCGTGACGGGTAAAACTGCCGCGCCTTTTATTTTATTGCAAATCTCCGGTTTAGTTATTTGAAAAATTTAAAAAACATGCGCTTTTATGATTTGCTCCGACTTCAAAATACGGAGGATTTTGTTTTTCACACGGTGCAAAACAATTTTTGCACCTCGGATGAAAACGGCAGCCTGAAATATTTTCTCTAATACTTGGCGGCTGACCTTGAATTGTTTCAAGTTTTTCTCCGCGGTTTGCCGGAATAGAATTTAATAGAGCAAGCGAATAAGGATGATTTGTATTTTTGAAAAATTCTCCCGCGGGCGCGCTTTCTACAATGCGGCCTGCGTACATAACAGCGATATCATCGGCATTTTCCCCGACAAGCGCAAGGTCATGGGTAATTAATAAAATAGAAGTTCCGGTTTGATTTTTAATATCTTCAAGAAGTTTCATAATCTGTGCCTGAATGGTAACATCAAGAGCTGTTGTGGGTTCATCCGCAATAATAATCCGCGCCTTACATGCAAGCGCCATTGCAATTATTGCCCTCTGCTTCATACCTCCTGAAAACTCGTGAGGATAAGATTTTAATCTTTCTTTTGCACAGGGAATTTGAACCATTTCCAGTGCTTCAAGTGCTTTTTTTTCGGCTTCTGCACCTTTCAAATCCTGATGTATTTTTATAACCTCAAGAAGCTGGTTTCCGACAGTATAAAGCGGATTTAAAGATGTCATCGGATCCTGCGGAATAAGCGCAATTTCAGCCCCGCGGATTTTGTGCATTTCTTTTTCGCTTAATTCAAGCAGATTTTGATTTTTGTAAATAATTTCTCCGCCCGTGATTTTTGCATTCTTTGGTAAAAGCCTTAAAATACTCATTGCGCTGATTGTTTTGCCGCAGCCGCTCTCTCCGACAAGCGCCAGCATCTTCCCCTGCATAAGCGAAAAACTGACGTCATAGAGCGCCTGACAAAATCCGCTCTCTGTCTTGAATCCAAGGTTTAAATTATTAACCTCTAAAACTTTCATATAATAAATTATACACTATAAATCAAAAAATAAATAACTCCGGCGGGTACTTTCTTTTGCCTTACAGCGAAGATCTGAGCGCATAAAAAGACCGTCCTTTTACAGACGGTCTTTTTTATATAAATACAGACAGATTTTAATTAAGGTTTAAGAAAGATATATTTTGTCGGGTTTTCTTTTGCCAGTCTTTCGGCTTCTTCTTCAGCCTTTTGCTGGCTCGGAAGTTCGTCAACAAGTACATTCTGGTTACAATCCTGAACTTTGTAGCTGTCACCCGGATAAGTTACCGGATTGTAGTAATTCAGTTTGACTTTTTTGACTATTCCCAGATCTACTTTTCCATTATTGAATACATAATCTACACCGTTGACGGTTTTTGTATCCGGAAGCTGTATTTTACCCTGTTTAAGACCTTTGCCGGCACCAAAGAGGTCATTTCTCAGAGCCATAATATCAGCGTGAGTCATCGGCTTTCCGTCTGCACGTTTGTATTTGCCCATTACGACGTTGTACGGGTTGTCACCTTTAATTATTATATTGCCGTTCTTGTCTTTTTCTTTAATTCCGGCACGTACATAATAATCGTGAACTTTTACACCATCATTTTTGCCGATACTCAACTGGCAGAGTTCAGGTTCAGGTTCCGTTTCGTCATCATCATCTCCAGTAGGAGTCGGCGTTACAACAACAGTATCGTCATCATCGTCGTCATCATCACCTGCCGGCGGAACCGTTCCCGGAATTTCATCAATTTTTTGGGCATCAATTTCCGGATGTTCATCGCAGAATTTTGCAATTTCATAAGCCGCCATAAGTTCTCTGTCGTTGACTTTTTTGCCTGTCAATTCGCCGTAAGCAAGCTTCAGGATGAATGCTTTATCTTCATCGGAAATATTTTCCATTTTGAGAATAGCCTTCATCATTTTCTGGTTTTTCTCGCCGCGGATTCGTGTTTCGATATTCTTTTCACCTTTTGCAACGATTTCTTCTGCCGTATTTCCGTTAAAGATATCCTTGCCGCCGTTATCTTTAACTACTGCAGCAAGTGCTAATGCCGGGATTACGCTTGCAAGAAGTCCTCTTAATGCGCCGACACCAACTGCATTTGAGGTGTGAATAGTATCAAGCAGTTCACTGGAACCTGCGTTAGGCCCTGCACTATGAATACCGTAAACATTACTTGTAAAGTCTGCGCCGACAAGTGACCCTACACCTGCACCGACTCCGAGAACCCCGAGTGCGGCAAGCGTTTTGTAAAGCCACGTAAGATCTTTTTCTCTTTCGTAACCGGCACGTTTCATAGCGCGTCTTATCGTTCTTTTGCCGACACCGTAATCAGAAGCGGCTGTTGAAATTTCATCAAGGTTTGCTTTGTTGTCAAAACCTGTGTACTTGCCTAATCTTCTTTTGTACATGTCGCTTGAAAATTCGCCGTTGATATAAAAATCTTCGGGATTGTCAGCTATAATTCCGCGGACTTTTGCATCAAACTTTTTGTCAGGATCGAGATAAACATGATCTCTGTCAGGCATCGCCTTCTGTGCTGCCTCCATCTGTGCCCTGTCAATGTAAACCATTCTGTCATCTACTACTGCTGCAGCCTTTTCATTTTTCATAGTGTTTTTAGCGCAGGCATTAGCTTCTTTCTGGGTAAGTTCCGGAATATCACGTCTGTATTCCGCAGCTTTTTCTTTCTGAAAAACAGTTCTTGCATCTTTGTCTGTTTTCAATGCCCTTGCTTTTAGCCTGTCCAATCTTGAACGTCTGTACTGACCGTCCTCATACTTTGCAGGCTGCGCAGCTACTCCTTTTACTGCATCTGTCATGATTTTCCCCTTTCAAATTTGACCTTTTCCTTTTCATAAAATAGTGTGTGCTATTTTACCCCTATGCTTTTATAAACAATTTTGGTCTTCAAAAATTGCATGAAAACATGCAATTTTACGGGGTTAAAATCTGCAAACTCTTGCAGGACAAGGGGAATTAGTCATTAAAATTTTCTTAACAAAACGTAATATTTAACTCCGGAATTTTTATTTTTAACTGCCGGAAAATGCCAGAAACTATTGTCCGGTATTTTTAGCAGAGCATTTTGCACATTCAGGCTCTGCATGGATAGATATATTACAAATTCCGAGAGTATCTTTTATTTTATCTTCTATTTTGTCACAAATGTCGTGACAATGCTTAATTGTCATATCTTCCGGAAAAACAAGAGTCATCTCAATAAGTTTTTCAGGCCCTGAGCAGCGGGATTTCAAATCTTTATAACTTATAACCCCTTCCTGTTTCATTTCTTTAATAGCCGCTTCTATTTTCTTTAAATCTTCTTCCGGCAGCGCACCGTCCAGAAGGTTATTGAGAGTTGTTTTTGATATTGAAAAACCTGTTTTGAGAATAAATAAAGCAACCAGAATTGCAATCAGCGGGTCGAGTATTTCAAGACCTGTAACTCTAATTAAAACCAAACCGGCAAGAACTCCCAGCGACGACCAGATGTCTGTTCTAAGATGTTCACCGTCAGCCATTAGCGAAATTGAATTAGTTTTTTTACCGACATAAAAAAGGTAAGAACTTACAAGAAAATTTGCGACAACGGCAATTGACATAACTATTATGCCGAGAGTCGTTTCAGCTTCCATTGAGGCACCGGAAATAATTTTTTTGGAAGCTTCAAAAACAATATAAAACGCAGCAAAAATAATCAATCCGCCTTCAATAAACCCTGACATATCCTCGTATCTTCCGTGTCCGAAAGGATGATCTCTGTCGGCAGGTTCCGAGGACTTCATAACAGCAAAAAACGTGAGAACCGACGCCAGAAAATCACTCAGAGAATGAATTGCCTCCGAAATTATACTGATACTTCCGGATATGGCACCTGCAACAAGTTTCAGAATTATTATAACGGCATTGGAAATTATGGAAAGCCCTGCCGCGGCTTTTTTCTCTAATACATTTTGCATAAAGGAATTATGGCATTTTAAACGCCAAAAGTAAAGAGGGTTTTTCAACTTTGAAGAAGAATTTTGTTTCCTCAGCATTAGAATTGTAATCCGTACTTGTTGCATAGATATCCAAAATTTGGCGGTAGAAAACTTTCTCTGAAGAACGAATATCCCTGATACGTTCTAAAAGTTCTTGCCAGTAGCCTCCGCCGCCTGCTTGTTTTAATAAATCGTCATTCAGTGCAAAACCTTTTTTCATATATTCTTTTAAAATTTGTGTTGCCCAAATTCTAAATTATGTACCACGTAAAGATTTTACACGGTAGCCAACAGAAATTATAACATCAAGATTGTAGTGCTTGGTATTATAATTTTTTCCATCGGATGCAGTTGTCAAGTAATCCTTGACAACTGCATTTTCCAGAAGCTCTCCTTCTTCAAAAATATTTTTAATATGCAGGCTTATATTCTGTTTTGTATTTTGAACAGTTCTGCCATTTGATTTTGCGTAAGCCAGACTGTTTCGTTTTCTATTCTTACATCAATTTTCGTTCGCCCGTCTTGAGTCTGGTAAATTATAATTTCATTTTCCAAGCTATAATCCTTTATTTTATGCAATTATAACATATATTAGCTATGATGACGAATCCTCAATTTTAATCGTATCTTAAACCATTTTTTAGCAAAATGCGGTATTCCTTATCCAGAATTCTGATTGTATCAGCTTCTTCAGGTGTCAACTTCTCAAATATAATTAAATATTTTCATTTGGCTTAGTTTCATGCCCGAAGATATACCTTAGCCCGGCATTAGCTGCGATACCGTTTCGTCCGCCGTTACGGATTAGGACTTGCCCGTAGGCCGTAAAGTTATCGTTTATTGTTTGCTGGATACCCAAACCATACTGAACATAAGGTTTCATGCTTAAATCAGGCAGTGTTGCCATATTGGCTGTAAACTGCGAATCGTTCATAATATTCCAGTTCATTCCTGCTGTTAAGTATGGCTGCCAGCCGTTTCTGGTATTGAGGGCAAATCTTACGTTCGGAGAAATTTGTAATGCGTGCAGAGGGTCGCCGTTTATGCTTACGCCTGCTGCGTTTGTGTAATCAAATGTGTTTACGAATGTATAGCTTAAGAGTAGACTTGGCTGGATGATGAATTTGCCGTCTTTAAATTCAAAATTGTACCCGGTTTTGTTTGCAACACCTGCCATAAACATCGGGAAATCCTCACTGCCATAGCGTGTGCTTGCGTCTGCTACGCTCGCTCCTGCGTTTACTGTTAAACCTGTGAAGAAGTTGCCTTTATAGTAAGTTCCGGTTAAGCCGAGGTTGCCGCCATTCTGGTAAATGCTGTTGCCGTTGAATGACTGGTGGCTTCCAAGATATGATACATGGGCACTCAAGACTCCTTCGCCGCCATTCTTGAATTGATGAATTCCGCTATCTCCGCCGATGAATGTGCCGTATGAGAAACTTCCGACACTCGGGCCGTTTTTCAATCCGACGCTGTCATAAGATGCAAACGGTCTTACCCATGTTCCGCCTGAATTTGTTTCGTTTACTTTGTAAGTCACGCTGTCTGCTTCTTCTGTTATAGCATATCTGTTTGCTTGTTTTTGTGCAAGTCTGACGCTTGCAGGGTTAAGCATTCTCATATCCATATTGTTAAAGGCATTGTTATAAGTATCTAGCATACTTACATATCCGCCTAGTTGAGCTGCAACCGGGCCGGTCATTACTGACGGATTTATGTTGTTATAGTTTTCGCTTGAGCCGCGGGAGAAAGTGAAGTTTCCTGTTGATGGATTGTATCCTACTCCGTATTTGTAGATTGGAGAATATGCAACTTCCGTTACTGTTGTTCCGATATGGCTTGCAAGAGAATCATTTTCCCCTAACATTACGGATGGTTCTACTGCGTTAATTTCTACTTTATCTTTTGCTGCGTCACTTAAGAGATTTATTTCACTGACATTCAGGATTGCGTCTTTATTTGCGGTTGCACTGTCTGCCGTAATCTTATCCATTGTTTCTTTTGCAAGGTCAGCATCAAGCATAATGTTTGAATTTGAATTAATATTTATTGCGGCAAGATCAATTGTTCCGACTGCGTTATTGGCAAGATTTAATGTACCGCCGTTAAAATTCAAAGTGTTTTTATTTCCCTGACCGTTTAAGTATTCATCTTTTGTAAAACTTACCGTTCCATTGTTAAGGTTGTAGTTTACACCGTCAACGTAGGTATTATGGATTGTGTTTGTATTTTCGTTCGTTAATGTCAACTGCTGAACTTTATTATTAAAAGAAATATTTCCGTCACCATTCAGTCTAAGTTCGTTTGCGGAATTTGCGGAACTTATTTTGTCATTGACCGTAATCCCTTTGCCGTTTTGAGTGTTTAAGAAGGCTTTTGAAGTTGTACCGTCAAGATAAATTACGTCTGTATCCGAGTTATTTCCTAATGAAATATCGTTGTTTGATGCGTTAATATTTACAGCACCGCCGTCATTGACTGTTAAAGCACCTTTTCTTTCCGGCACAGGTGCAAAGCCTTTAATGTTTGTGTCGTTAAAAGATAAGGTTTGTCCGTTGTTTATTGCAAATCCTACATTATCTTCACCGTCAAGAGTATAACCGTTCCCGTTTACTGTTAAAGATTTTCCGCCAAGTTCGCCTGTCCAGCCTGTTTCAGAATTTGTTCCAGTGATTTTAATATCGCTGTTTGCTGAAAAAACTCTGTCATCTGACAAAGCGACATCCACCCCGCCGACTTTATCTGTCTGGTTTACGGCAACTGTAAACCCGTCAGTTTTCAGGGCTTCGCCGTTTTCATCCGCAAGGCGGTTCACTGTAAGGTTGTTATCTTTTGCTTTTATTGTGTAAATATAATCGTTTGTCAGAGTATTTATTCCATTTTCGGGTGTTTTCAATTCCATTCCGTCAGGTGTAATTGAGGCTGTGTATTCGTTTTTGGTTGTATCTGCAAAGTCTGACATAATATTTACGTTTTTGAGATTTAATGTTCCTGTTGCGGTAGTTGCTTTGATTGTGTCAAAAATCTGATCAGAACTTGCAAGGTTCATGTCTATTTTAAGGTTTGCGTTGTTAGAAGTTAAACTGTTGAGGTTCATTCCGCCTACATTATTATTTGCTAAATCAAGCAGGGAGCCTTCTTCTAGGGTTAAGTCAGTTCTGTCAAGGTAATTGTCTTTTGTTAAAGCAAGTGTTCCCGCTTTCAAATTTACCGCAAGTGCAGAATTTTCATCAGGCGATACAAAATTATCCACAATTATTTTTCCGACCGATGATAGATTTTCGTATAAATCATTGACAGAAGAATTATTGATATCTATAACTGAATTTTTACCAGTGATACCGCCATCAAAAGAAATGGTTTTACCTTCATTTGCATTCAGATAAAGTTTGTTATTTTCAAGGTAAATATCAGCACCTTTATCAGCTTTATTGCCGCTGAATTTTACATCTTTGTTTAGGGCTGTTATACGTGTACCCATTTCAACCCCTAACTCATCTAAAACGATTACCAGGTCTGCTAAATCACCATTATAACCAGTATAAACAGCACCGCCTTCTTTGGCACTGTTATTAGTAAAGTTTGTATCTACTATTCTGACAGGTGCACTGTTTGCATAAATTGCTCCACCTTTTTCCGCAGAGGAATTTCCATTGAATGTTGAATCGGCTATAGTGGTTTGTGCCAGCGTAAAACCACCTGAAGGCATCTCCTGATTCTCAGGATTAGTGTATTTAAAATCAGGCTGTAAATTTATTGCTCCACCGTTCGCTTCAGTAGTATTATTTTCAAAAGAAGTTCTTTTTATGTTTAAGTTCCCGCTGTCACGATAGATAGCCCCACCCTGCTTTGCTGTGTTGTTTATAAAATCTGTGTCTGTTATATTTAATGTTTGACCGCTAAAAGCTACAGCACCACCGTTTCCTGTTGTTGAATTTGAGGTGAATGTTGAATTCGTAATATTTGCATTATTTCCGTTATAAAAAGCTACAGCTCCGCCGCTTGCACCGGAAGCGTTACCTTCAAATACTGAATTTGCTATTGTTATATTATCATTAGAAAATCCAAAAATTGCACCACCGTCGCCAAAATAACCGTTGTACTCTTCCTGAATAGTATTTTCAGAATAATATTTTGCACTATTATTTTTAAATACAGAATCATTTACTGTAATATTTCCATTCCAGGCAGCGATGGCACCGCCCTCAGCAGCAGCTTGATTTCCTGCGAATTCACTTCCCGTGATTTTTACATCACCATTGTTATCTATTGCTCCGCCGCTGCCATCATAATCATTTTCATAATATTTATCGGGATCTTCTGCTGATTTATATGAGTATTCTTTTTTTGCTGTATTATTATGAAATTTACTGTTATTAACAGTTAATATGCCATTTCCGGAAACAGCACCGCCAAATACGCTTTCATTACTTTCAAAAGTAGAATTTTCTATTAATAAATTATCTCCTGTGTTGTATATAGCACCACCTGAACCAAGATATGATTCCGTAGTCCCCGCTTCGTTTGCCTGAACCCTTTTTACTAATGCACTGTTATCGGTAAATATTGAATTTTTTACAGTTAAATTATCTCCTTCATGGTATATCGCTCCGCCGGTGCCAACTTCACTTGTGTAATCCTGAACAATACCTCCATCTGCTTTGTTTCCGGTAAACGTTGAATTTGTAACGTTTACAGCGTCACTCATGCTGTATATAGCACCGCCGTTCCCCGTTGTTGAGTTGGAAGTGAAGGTTGAATTTGTAATATTTGCAATGGTACTCCATGCACTTATGGCGCCGCCGCCTTCGCCTCCGGCAATATTTCCTTCAAACAAAGAATCTCCCACAGTTAAATGCCCGGATCCTGCTATTGAAAGCGCACCACCTATACCATCAATGCAACTCTCGTCTACATATTCAACTTCACCCTGCTCATTTAAACGGAAATAGCCCTCAACTGTTTCAGATTTGGCCGTATTATTTATGAAGTTTGAATTTTTTATTGTTACGTTCCCTGAGTCACTATAGATTGCACCGCCTGAGTAAGCAGCTAAGTTTCCGCTAAATGTAGAGTTCTCAACTAGCAAATCCCCGTTGTTATAAATAGCACCTCCCAGTCCGTTATACCAGGAGATGTCTTTTGTGTATTCTTCTCCATTATGTGTATATGTTGTTTTACCACTTATCAACGAATTAGACTTATTATTTGAAAATTCGCTGTTTTTTATAACAGCAGTTCCTCTATTAGCTATTGCTCCGCCGGATTCAGCAGTATTATTTTCAAACGAATTATTTTCTATATTAATATCTGCGTTTTCATTATAAATCGCTCCACCGTAGCCACCACTATTACTTGTAGAAATAGTAATAATGTTATCGTCAGCAGAACTATAAGTAAAACCTTGAACTTCATGTGAAGCATTATTTCCGGTAAAAGTACTGGCCTTTATTACATTTATTGTACCTTCATTGTATATTGCTCCGCCGTCTGCAGAATTATTATTCTCAAATGTTGAATTTGTTATGCTGAGTTCGGCTCCTTTGTCGCCTGCGTTATAAATTGCTCCGCCTTTTCCTTCGCTTCGTGGGTAAGTTTCTGTTCCAGTTACTGTTAAAGCGGAATTATCTTTGAATACAGCGTTGTCTATTGTCAATTTTCCTGTATTATAAACAGCCCCGCCGGCACCTTCATATTGGATATTACTATATGTTTTATCCTGAATATTAATGGTTTCACCATCTTTAACAATTGTTCTATCTGCCGCAAACACAAAATTTGTAGCAGCCAGCACGGCAGCCGCCAACAAGGATGTCAAAAAGCTATTCTTCTTCATTCTCTTCTCCAAATTCTTTATTTAGAACATATTTTTCTATAAATTACCATATTTAAAATAGTATTACAAGATTAAAAACAGAAAAATCATCTATTTAGATGTCTTTAATACGGTTTATAAGTTAGAAATATACTATTATCCTCAAAAAGAAGGTAGCTATGAACATTAAAAAAGATTTTGGGCAAAGAATAAAAGAATTACGAAACAAAAAGGGGATAACACAATATCAGCTTGCTGAAATGACTGGAATTGATCCAAAACACATGAGTCACATTGAAACAGGAAGAAGTTTCCCAAAAGCAGATTTGATAGAAAAATTTGCCATTGCACTAGATATTGATTATACAGAATTATTTAAAACACAGCACTTGGATAACCGTAAAATATTACTTGAAAAACTCGGAAGTTATTTAGAGAATGCTTCTGATACTGATTTGCAGGTGATTTATAAACTTATTTCCGGATATTTTAATTAATATTACTCTTCGTCTTCCTCAATTGGCACAATTTCATCAAGTTCTATGTGATACCGTTTGCCATTTTTATCAACACAGGTTGCTCCTAATAAATATTTTGATTACTAGTCGGACGTAGTTTTTCAACTTGTTTAATATACTCTTCTACAATCTTAATTTT
>CALUPM010000010.1 GCA_944322665.1 Candidatus Gastranaerophilales bacterium
TTGTTGGTCGCTCCGCTGTCGCGGCATTTTGTTTTTTTGTTGTTCACCGCATTCTTAGGACGCGAGTCCGAAGAATCTCATCGGGTTTTTAGGGGATCCTTCGGCTAAAGCCTCAGGATGACGTATATTTTTCATGTCATTCTGAGGGAGCGTAGCGACCGAAGAATCCCACTGGATTTTAGGAGGATCGTTCGCCCTCTCACAAAACGATACTCAATCGTTTTGTTCGGCAGAGTGGCTCAGGATGACATAAAATCCATTCAACCCTCCAACTTTTCACCTCTCCTCACGCTTCACACTTCACTTTTCACTTTTCAGACCCCTCACCCGAATTTGTAAGTTCGCATTTGCTCACTAACAAATTCTACCCTCTCCCACAAGGGGCGAGGGAATTGTTTTGCAGCAAACTATTCATCCGTTCAACATTTCAACCCTTCAACTTTTCAACCATTCAACCCCCTTCACTCTTCACCCTTCACCCTTCACTCAGAGGAGCCTTAACAACGGAAAATACTCAAAAAAATGCCGCTCTGCCAGAAAAACACTATCCTTTGTATTTTCTTTTCATGATAACTTTGCCGTTTTCATCGTAGCCGTTTTCCCTGATCCAGTGGGCAATAAGCTTGCCGTCCGGATTAAAAATGAAAGTTTCCTCTTTTGAAACTCTAAGTCCCATAGTGACAAGAGTGCCTTCTGTGTCATATTTGAAGGATTTGTAAGGATAATTTGTGCGGTCTTTAATCTCAATATGTGTCAGGATTCCGGAATCAGAATAATACCAGACATACAGAGGATTGTCATGGTACATAACCGCGTAAGAACCATCCGAAAACAACGCTAGCACTCTGTCTTTAAGTTCAACATTACCCTTTAACAGCGCGGTTTTATTATCTTTGTAATTTTCATCGGCAATATGCGTTAAGAGTGTGAGTCCGTCCGGCTGAACCGCTTCCTGTTTTTTAAGTTCCGCACGGGCGCTCTCTGTCGTATAAGCTACTCCTCCTGTAAGAAGTGTTTCTGCGGACGAAGGCATCGCTAATATTGCGATAAATAATAAAATAACCGGAATTCTTTTCATCATTAATAATTTTAATAATTTGAGTAAGATTTGTCAAATTATAAACGGTGCCGCTCCGGTGTAATCGTGTGTATAATGTTTTTTTTGGGGATACAACTTATAAATAATTATGGAGGCAGATATGAAAATTTATCCCGTAAATACAGCGCAGAAAAGTACATTTAAAGGCAGAATGTTTACCGTAAAAAAATTCAAATCCGACACGAAGGATTTTTTTGAAGCAGCCGGTGTTGTTTGTCTGACAAGCATCCCGATGTTTTTGTATATTGCAGGGTATCATTTGTATGAAAGGTATTTTAAAAACGAAACCTCCTAGTGCCCCAGCGCCTTAGTATCTTTTTCCGTAACAAACCGTTCACCCGTTCAATTTTTCAACCATTTACCCTTTCAACTCTCTTCACTCCTCACTTTTTTAAGTTATAATTATGATATGGTAAAAGGTGCGATTTTTGATTTAGACGGAACACTTCTGTACACGCTGGAGGATTTGAAAGACAGTGTGAATTTTGCGCTTAAAAAATTCAACTGCCCTGAAAGAACTCTTGATGAAGTCAGAAATTTCGTCGGAAACGGCGTCAGGCTTTTGATGGAACGCGCCATGCCTTATGGCGTTGAAAATCCGGATTTTGAAGAGTGTCTGAAATGTTTTAAAGAACATTACGCAAAAAATATGTACAATAAAACAAAACCTTTTGACGGAATTGTTGAAATGCTTGAAACGTTGCAAGCTCGCGGATATAAAACGGCTGTTGTGTCAAATAAATTTGATGCGGCGGTTAAAGAACTATGCAAAAATTATTTCGGAAACAAAATTGAAATTGCAATCGGAGAATCGGAAGCTGAAGGTATCAGGAAAAAACCTTATCCTGACAGTGTTCTGAAAGCCATGGAAATTTTGGGCTGCGAAAAAGACAACACTTTTTACATCGGAGATTCCGAAGTCGACATTGAAACCGCCCGAAACTGCGGTCTGAAATGTATCAGCGTCACATGGGGCTACAAAAATGAAAAATATCTGAAAGATACGGGCGCAAAACTTATTGCACAAAAACCTTCAGATATTTTGAAAATTTTAAAATAACCGCACATCATGCGTTCAATTTTTGAATAAGCATCAAAATATTTTCGCCGAGATTTTTCATATTTGCCATAGCTTCGGCGTCAGAACTTACTTCTCCCTTATCGCGTCCGAACCCGAAGTTCCAGTAAGTAGAACCGGGAATTATCATCTCGGACATTAACATCATTTCATGGATACTTGCCTGAATAAAGCTTCCGCCGCCTCTTCTTTCGGCAATTACAGCCGCACCTGCTTTGTGTCTGAAAAGTTTACCGTTTGCCGATGCCACAATGCCTGCTCTGTCGATTAACGCTTTCAATTCAGGCGTCATGTTGCCGTAGTATGAAGGGGTGCCCCAGATTATCGCATCTGCAGTGAACAAGTCTTCAAGAATATCATTCACAATATCATCATTGAATGCGCATTTTCTGTTTGCCAGCTTTCCGCAAGCCCAGCAGCCGCGGCATCCGTGGATATTCTGACCTCCGACCTGTATAATTTTTGTTTCAACTCCGGCTTCTTTTAACGGTTCTAATACAGCGTTCAACATAATTTCTGTGTTTCCGCCTCTGCGAGGGCTTCCGTTTATTGCAACAACCTTCATTATATATTCTCCTCTTTTATCTCATATTCCATTAAGTAATCATCCATTTCATACCCGTTTCCTATGTTTGTGATTAACGGATGAAGAGAGCGAAACCCCCATTTTTCATATATCTCAATTGTTTTTATATTATGCTTGTTCACTGTAAGATGAATTTTGTTCAAATTGTGTTCTTTTGCGATGTTTTTTATTATTTCAAACACCATTCTGCCGATACCTTTGTATCTGTAATCTTTTGCTATATAAAATTTTGATAAAAACAAATTATCTTCCTGCGGTTCAATGCCGAAATAACCGATTTTTTTGCCGTCTTCCGTTATAAAATAGTAAGAATAATTTCCGTGTTCAATCTGATCATTCAATGCTATTTCAGACTGAAATTTATTCACCATATAATATATCTGGCCGAGTGTCATAATAGAGTGCCAGTATTCAAACCAGATTTCTTTTGCAAGAGCTGCAAGCTCTTTAATGTCGTTCTTTTCAACTTTTATTATATCTATCATTTTTTACCTCTAATACCATACTGCATTTATCAGGCACAATTCTTCGCCGGTATCGCTGTTTTTTAATTCATGCAGCGTGTGAAATTCGTCAATCAATTGTATCTGCGAGCGAACACCCTTACCGGATTTTATTTCCTTTTTAAAAATTATATCAAGAGATTTTAAATAATGCGAGCTTCTAAAATCAAATCCAAGCGGTTCCAAAGCCCAGATTATATAGTTGCAGTTATTTGCATGACAGTTGACATCTATATCTTCATATCTTACAGCAAAAACCGATTCAATATCAACTTTTTCCGGAGCAAAAATCTTTGTAAAAGTTAAATCCCCGTTTCTTTTTTGATACTGCGGCATATCAGGGTTATACTCAAGAGCAGCACCTATGTTTGCAGGTTTGCCGGTAACGGTATCCACAAGCGACCACGAACTTGCGGCTCTGGCAAGACGCACATCTTCACTCCAGAGTTCAAAATCACGAAAAGCAAAAATTTTGTTGTATCCTCTCGGCTGTGTTTTTAGTGTAAGATTATACAGCCCGACAGGGTATTTTTCAAATTCTATCCGGTATTTAAGCAAAAACCACGCAAGATTTTTTTTAGAGATATAAGAATATCCGAACCCGAGATTTTCGGCATTTTCACTTGCCATATCCTGAAAAAAATTCAATAATACCGACGGCTTAAGCGCCAGCTTGTAGTCCATTTCGGAATATCTGACTTTTATACTCTCTTCAAACATGTATTCATTCTATCACAAACCGCTGTGTTTGGCTTTTGATTACAAAAAATTAAATTTTCAAAATTATATTTTTTCAAAAAACTCTTTGCCTTTTTTACAAATCGGGCAAACATAAGTATCGGGTTCTTTTGTTATATCGCCTTCGTAAATATATCCGCAGATTTTGCAGCGGTAGGCAAGTTTTGAATCAGTTGTTTCTTTCCTGTATGTCGGAGCATTTTTAGGACTCAAACCTTTTTTAACCGCGTGATAATAAGCATAAGTCATCGGAATTTCTTCATGAAGCATTTTTGAATCTGTTATTTTCCCTAAAAATATCGTGTGGGTTTCCGTTTCGAGTTTTCCTGTGACTTCGCAGACCACATACCCGATGGAATCCTCCAGAACAGGCAAACCGTCTGCAATTATTGTTTTAAAATTTTGGAATTTGTCGACATCTTTTCCTGATTGAAACCCGAATACCGGAATAATATTATCATCAATGTCAACGCCAAGAATAGATAGGGCAAACTTGCCTGATTCCTGAATACATTTGTTTGTAAAGTTTGAATGATGAATGCTTACGGCAATTGTGTCATACGTCACCTGTATTGCGCTGTTGGCAATACAACCTGCCGGACGTTCCTTGCAAACCGATGAAACTACATAAACCCCGTATGACATTTTGTTCAAAACCTGTGTATCCATATAAAATCTCCTTAAATTCCATGTTTTATATTAAATAATACTCTCTTTTTTAAAATTTTTCAAATTTTTAAATCCGGACTTATATAGCAGATTCTGCAGATACTGTCTGTCATTCTGAGGACGAATACCCGAGAAGAATCCCATTATGTTTTTTAAGAAGATCCTTCGGCTAAAGCCTCAGGATGACAACCGTTTTTAAGAGGAGCCTTCGCCTGCGGCTCAGGATGACGTATATTCTTCATGTCTTTCTGAGGGCGAATGCCCGAAGAATCTCATCGCACTACTTTACGTCATTCTGAGAGAGCGCAAGACCGAAGAATCTTCCGGGATTTTGAGGGGTTCCTTCGGCTTTTCGCACCCGCACAATAAACAGGTAGAGCTTATGCCTTTCACCCTCTGCTCGTGCACCTCCGGACAACGCAATTTTGAATATTTATATCTTTCTTAAAAACAAAAAGCACCTTGAAAAATTTCAAGATTGCTTTTTGTATCTAAATATTGATTTATTACTACTTAACAGCCTTTGAAATTTCTGCTGTTATATCCTCCCCGCCGTATAAAACGCTTGATTTTGATAAAACAAGAGTGTAGCCTTTGGCTTTTGCCTGTGCGGCGATTGTTGATGTGATATTTTTATCAATTTCAGACAACTTGGCGGTATAATCTTTTGCATTTGCTTCTTTCTTTTTGGCAAGTTCATCATTGTATTTTTTCAAAAGCTTCTGGCGGTTTGCGTCAGTAGATTGTTTTTTTATGTCAGCATTAACAGTTTCCAGCCATTTGTTAAGTTCCTGAGCCTTTTTATCCTGTTCGTCTTTAAGTTTTTTTACCTGTGTCGACTTTGCTATAACTGACGGAACATCAACTACCGCAACTTTTGATGTAATATCCGAAAATGCTGCCCCGCAGGAACCGATTGCAATTCCGGCTGCCAGAAATATTGCCGGTAAAACTTTTGAATTGATTTTCATTTTTTGTCCTTTCTTTTTCGCTTAATACACTCTTTTTTAGTCCGCCTGAGATTTTTTAAGCCGGTTTACATTATCATTTTTCATTGATGTGTTGATAACATTCATAACATTACCGGAATTTACAATATCTCCCTGCAGAGTCCGGATAAGATGTGATCTTATTGCATTACCGTCCATGCCGATTGCGTTCTGAACATAATTGTGAACTGTCGGCATCTTATTCAGAAGCCTGTCGGTTTTTTCAATTGTTTTTTCACCGACATTTGTATTTTTCATAGACGCTGCATTTGATGAAGTGATTGCACCGTTCATACTGTTGTATTTGTTATCCAGATTAATCAAAATATATTCATTCTGTCTTGTGACGTTTACGGAATCGGTGATTATATTGTAGCTGCCGTCAACCTTCAGTTTTGTAGGAATTTTTGTCAGGTACATCTGGATATCCGCGTCTATAACCGGTCTTAGAGAAGTATTATCCACAACTATTTTCTTGCTTCCTGTAGTAAATACCGCATTAGTACCGATTGTCATATTGTTGATTGCAAGATTTTGCGACAGAGTATTAAGATTTGCGGAGTCAACATTCAGAGTATCAATATTGATTGCGCTGTCGGTTGAAAATTTAATACTTTCCGTATTAATTTCGGAGAAATTTGCACCGGCGCCGCTTGTTGAAAGGGAAATTGAATCGCCGGAAACCATTGTGATTTTATTTCCGTTAGCAAGAAGCATTTCTATCGGTTTTTCTTCTGTGCTTATTTTGTTACCGGCATTCAGGTCAATATTCTGGGCGTATATGTTTGTGCCGCCGTCGTTACGACCGTTGAAGATTGATTTGTCCGACGATATGTCAACGTTTGTCGTATAATCTTTTGAATTTCCGGAAATACTTCCGATATTCAAATCGTTTGAAGTATTAACCGTCAAATCGTCAACGATTGAATTTATATTACCTTTTAAGTCAAGCTCATCTATTTTAATAACCGGTGCATTAGCGTTCAAATCACCGCCTATTTGAGCGTCGGATATTGTAATTGTGTTGTCTGCTGTTATATTGGTGTTTCCGCCGACTGTCAGTTTCTCTGTTACCGTTGTGTCGGAGGAGATGTTTGTGAAGTCGCCGCTGACAGTTGCTGTGCCGATTTCAGTTGTACCGGTTGTTGTTATATCAGCATTACCGGTTACTGTCATGTTATCTACTTTTGCATTTGTTGAACTTGTGATTACATCTTTCAACTCTGCGTCAGCTATTGTGATTGTATTGTCTGCTGTTATATTGGTGTTTCCGCCAACTGTCAGTTTCTCACTTACCGTTGTGTCGGAGGAGGTGTTTGTAAAGTCGCCGCTGACGGTTGTTGTGCCGATTTCAGTTGTGCCGGTTGTCGTTATATCAGCGTCACCGGTTACTGTCATGTTTTTGATGTCGGCGTCTGTTGAACTTGTGATTACATCTTTCAACTCTGCGTCAGCTATCGTGATTGTGTTGTCTGCTGTTATATTGGTGTTTCCGCCGACTGTCAGTTTTTCTGTTACCGTTGTGTCGGAGGAGGTGTTTGTAAAGTCGCCGCTGACGGTTGCACTGCCGATTTCAGTTGTGCCGGTTGTTGTTATATCAGCATTACCGGTTACTGTCATATTATCAACGCTGGCGGTAGTTGAAGTTGATTGCAGAATTCCGGTTACTGTCGAATCTGAAATTACAGCTTCACCTGCAGAACTTATCGTGGTGTTACCGGTAATATCAGAACCGGCAATCAACGCATCTGCCGCGCTTTCAATTGTTAAACCGCCTTCTACTGTTGCATTATTAACAGTTATATTAATATTTTCATCTGAAGCAAGATTAGAAGAACCTGTTGTCTGCGCTCCGACTATATTCATATCACTGCCAAGACCCTTAATATATGCGTTATCCGCACTGTATTCCAGACCTTCTGTGATATCTCCGGATGCTGTTTCTACCGTGAAGTATTTAATTACAGAACCAATATCTCCGCCGGCGGTTAATGAAATATTATTTGCCGACACATTGATTTTGTCATCGCCGCTTGCAGCATTTGTAATGTTTCCGCCGGAAGTTAAGACAACTTTTTCTAATACACTGTCTGCGGTTGATGTTCCTGTTTCAGCGTCGTATGTCCTGTAAGAACGAATTTCATTTACGTTCAAATCTCCGTCTGATGTCAGGTAAACACCGCTGCCGTTGCCCGCAAAAACAGTTATATCCCTGCTTGCATTAAGATTAAGTGCTGAATCTTCTTCACCTACATTTCCGTTGCCGGAAGATATTATTATCTGACGTCCTGTCAGTGATGAATTTTTATCAGCATTTACTACCGATTTTTCTGCCTGTATAAAGATATCTTTGGAAGCTTTTATAGTTCCGATTTGCATATCTTTAAGACCGTTTGTATAGTCTTTATAAGCCTGTTCGCGCTCTGCATCATCCGTTAATGAATCCAGATATTCCTGTGACAATTCGGGTTTTGATATCAGAGTCAGGGAGATGTCGCTCATACCTGATGCTGTTCCGTCCGTATAACCGGCTGATGCGTTTATCACACCGTTTGTGTTTATTGCTATGTTTTCAATGTTGCCGGACTGCGAATTCAAATTTACACCTGCTTCTGAGTAAATATTGTAAACAAGATCGTTTGTGCTGGATGATGCGATAATTCCGTAATCCGCATCCAGATTTACTGCTCCTGATGTTGAACTGATTAAATCAGTGTAAATTCTGCCTGCCGAATAGATATTAACATCACCTTTTGCATTAACATTGTAAATTCCGTCACGCGCAACTTTAATTTTATCGGTTTGTGTTCCGATAGAACCGTTTACGGCATTTAAAATAACATTTCCGCCGTTGATGTTATACGGATTCAAAGATCCTGTATCCGCTGCAATTATCGAACCGTTTTGCGAACCTAAGGTTATTGTTCCTCTTGTAGTCGATACTATTGAAGCTATCTTCAAATCGTCCTTGTTTGTTATTGCTATATCGCCGTTTGCTCTTGCACTGAGTTTGTTGACTTCTATATTAATTTTATCGTTCTTTGAAGTATCAAGATCTATGGAACCGTTTTCTGCTCTCAATTCCAGAGAATCAGCTGTTATATTTACGGAACTGCCGCTTCCGCCGAGTTGTGAACCGGCCGTTCCCAGATAAGCATTGCCGTCGGCTTTGAGAATAATGTTGCTTATATCGGAATACGGATAATTTATATATACATTTTCGCCTGCGGCATTCAATGTTCCGCCGTTATAAACCGCTGTCTGCATCGGCTGAAGCGAAGTTCCGATATCTCCGTTATCCGCCGACAAACCTATGTTTGTAGCTGAAATTACATTATTTATGTTATTTGTTCCGATTGAACCGTTTGTTGAGGTTAAATTTACATCGCCGTTCAATGCGCTTATACTGCTGTTCATTACAACGGAACCGTTTGAAGTTACGTTAATCTGCGGGGTGTCAAAACCCTGGAATTGAACCTGAACAGCATTTTTTGCAACTCCGTATTCAGGATCGTGGCTTACTGTATAATATACCGTTCTATACAATTTGCCGTGCCACAATTCCGTCCACCATGAACGTTTTACGTATTCCTGATAAGATTTTTGTTCTGTATATCCGGCTTTTGTAACAACATAAGCATCGTCGCCCGGATTGTAGGTAATAGTATCAACATTTGCGCCGTCTGCACGTGTCGATGATGTTGAACTTCCCCATGAGCCGTTTCCTGATGTCTGGCCTGATGTTGTTGTAACTATTTTACCGTCTTCGCCTACCTGAGCAGTATATGTGCCGGTGTTTTGTGAAATCCAATCAGGATTTTCCAGATCAGACTGGGTTATACTATCAAATTTTGCTCCGCCCTTATCGTCTTCAGAAAGCTTAAAGTCGTTTATGGTCAATTTTCCGTTCAGATTTGCGTCTGCATTCAGGGCACTTGTAACCAGATTGAAATCCGAATTGTTGGTGATATCTATATGACCGTATCCGTTTACAAGCACTATTTTACCGTTTTCGGAGGAGCTTACAACATTACCCGTCAGGGTTATGTTTCCGCCCTGAATTTCGGCTTTAAATAAGTGGATGTCCCCTTGAATATCGTTTAAATTAGATTCATCAGAGGGCTTAAAGTACGCTTTGATTAATTCAAGGTCTGAATCAAGTTCGCCGTTGCCTTCAAGGTTCAGATAATAATATCCGTCAGAACCTTCCGTCATCTCGGTTTTAACACCGTTGACTATCTGATAATAAGTCTCCCCTTCTTTTACAACCGTAAATTCAGGAATTGTAACTGACTTGATTTCCGAACCGCTCTGGAGAAGTCCGTTAATATCAATAATTTTTGAAGCTATATCAATATCGCCGGAGGCTATTATCGCACCTTTTCCGTCTGTGCCGCCCACTTCAACAGTAGTAGTCTGATAGGCTTGTGTATATCCGCCGTTCGGAACTGATATATGCAAATCTTTTGCCGTTATTGAACCTTCAGAAAGAACGTTTCCTGTATTATTTACAAAACTTACAAGTCCGTTTACGTTCTCTATGTCACCCTGGAATACCATATCGCCGTATCCGCCCGAGCCGATATCTATTGTCGGATCATTTGCGTCCACGGTATTTGTAATTGAAATAGAGTATTCAGGAGTTGAATTCAATATGGTTGTCTTTATTCCGTTGTTGCTGCCGGAAATGTTTATGTTGCCTTTTACGTTTCTGTCAATAACTATATCGTTATAAACGATATCGTTTATACTGTCGTTTACAATATTTACGGTAAACTTGTTGCCGGGTGCCGTAATTGAACCTGTTCCTGATATATTGCCGCTAATATTGGTTTCGCCCGATCTGACGTATATGTCATCTACAATTACTGAATATACAGGTATCGGTTCCTGTTCTGCCTGTGCTTTCTGAGCGTTCAATTCATCCAGTTGAATCTTAAAGGCGTCTTCTACGTCTTGTATTTGACCTTCAGCTTTTGCAATTTCAGCGTTTGCAGCCTCTATGTTCTTCTGGGCTGTTTCCATTGTCTGTTTATATACCGTCATATCCTGTTTATTTTCGGTTATCTTACGGTTTGCAGCTGTCACAAAAGCATCAAGATGAGTATTGTTTGTATAATCAACATTTTCACCTAATTCCGAACCGGTAATCGCAGCAGCATAACTGTTTGACTGTTCTTCTATAACGGTAATCTTATCTTGAATATTATCGCTCACGGTATCAAGACCGCCGACTGCATTGATTAGTGCTGTCAAATTTGCCGCTGTCGGACTGCTCTTGTAACTGTTCCACGCTGTTCTTACCGAACTCAGGTTGCTGTCGCCTGCATATTTTGCAAGAACAGTGCCGAAACTGCTGTCTACCTTATCTTCTATTGAGTCATAAGCATCGCCCCAGGCTTCTGCTACATCATCAATATTGCCGGCAGATATATTCAGATTTGCAATTTTGTTGTTATTTTCTTTAATCTTTCCGGCGTTAGTTATTGCTGTTGTATAATTCTGATTTTCTGTTTCTAAATCGGTTAAATTTTGCTCTGCTTCATCATAAGTTTTCTGTGCGTCCGCTCTTACCTGCTCTTCAATTTCTATATAATCATTTATTCCTGCAACCTTATTATCTTTGTTCTGTGTATAGGCATCTATATCTTCCTGAACATCGGCTGCTGTTATTTCTCCGACCTGCTCTGTTGTAATGTTTATACCGTTAGAAGTTGTATTGCCGTTCCTGTCCATCGTAAGACTCTTGTTTGCGCCTAAACCGCTTTCCAGAGTACCGTTCAATGTAATTTTTGCGGACGAATTATCCGGATCTTTATATTCGTTTCCGCTTCCGTATATGGTAATCGGAATACCGAACAGGATATAAGTTGTACCTTTCGCTTCTCTTGAAGCTGTCAGCTTGCCTGTTGAATCCGCTGCAGTTACGTTCATTGAGTCGTAAGATTTTATTGCTGAATTTTCGGCAATCGTGACTGCAGAAGTTGAATTTCTGCCGGCTGTCGCGGTTGAGCCGCCGACCGTTCCGATTAAACCTTTCGTTGCTGCATAGATGTATGCCTGAATATTGTTATCGGCTGCTGCCTGAATATATGTATCTCTGCCGCTTACGGAATTTACTCCGCTTAAGAAATTGACTTCCGTAACCGATTTGTTATTTTTTGCAACACTATCGCCGGTTGCAACCGCAATACCGCCGTATGATTCAATGTTTGCTTTTGAATAAATATCTACGTCACTGTTTGCAAGATAATAAATATCGTCATCTTTTGTTTTAATATCTTTGTTGGAAATGTCTGTTTTTGTTGTTATGTTTGAAACAACCGAAACATTTCCGTCTGCGGCAGGAATTGCACCGCCTGCATCAACATTGACTTTTTCATTTACATTTACTATGCTCTGGGAAGATATATTTATATATCCTTTGTTGAAAGCTCCTGTTGCGTAAGCTTTTTCTCCGCCCAGACCGGCATAGGTATTCATGGTTATTGTATCTTTCAAATCCGCAGCACCGATTCCGACAACGCCGCCGGCGCCGCCGTAAAGGTCATAATTCGAAGATGCGGCTTTGGTCGTTTCATTGTTTGCAAAGACTTCAATTGCGCCGTTTACTTCCGCATTCGCATTTGATACTGCTTTGACTGTTGAATTTACATTATTGCCGATTATACCTGCCGTAACACCGACTGCACCGTATGCTGATGAATCGTTGTATGATTTGTAAGAATTCCGGTTGTTTGCGGCAACTATATATGCGCCGTCCGTTGTTTGAACGTTGTAGTTTTTGCCGACATAAACTTCATTATTTGAATTTATATCCGTATAAACACCTGACCCGCTTATACCTGCAATTGCACCGGCGCCTGCTTCTGTTTTTGCATCAACTTTGTTTTCGGCAGATGATGAAATATTAATTGATCCTGCCTTAATAGATTTTGAAGCGTTCGCATCGGCATCAGCAATATTTACGCCGCCTGTATGATTAATATTTGCGTAAGTTTCCGTGCCGCCTGCCGAAATTCCGCCGTAAGCCCTGCCGTTTGAGGAAGCTGTTGCCGTATTTTTGGCTATTGAAGATATTGCAGCCGCAAGTTTTGCAAATATATTTACATTTTTGCCGATTTTAACTGTATTATTCTTCCCTGCTTCTGCTGTAACATTTGCACCCGAGCCTCCGATAAGACTTCCGGTTGCAGCACTTCCGGTTGCGGTTGAAGTTTCTTCTGTTCCGGCTTTAATTGTAATGTTGCCCTGATTGCTGTTTAAGGTTACGTTGTCGCCGATATCAATTTTTGTATTGCCTTTTAATGAAGCACCTGCGACTGAAACTCCGACTCCGACACCGCCGTAAGCACCTGCGGTTACCGTCGAATTTGCTATTCCTTTTGAATTTGCATTAATCAGCAAATCATTATTTGCATCAAGAAGCGACTCTTTCAGAATATATGAATTTGTCGTCTTATTTGAATTAATTTTTGCAATTGCGCCGGAACCTGAAATAATTCCGCCGGAAGCCGCACTGACATTGACATCCTGATTGTCGAGTGAATCCGCTTTGATATCAATTTTGCCGGTGGAATCAATTACAACGTTATTTGAAACAAATGCGTTTGTTGTAGTGTTTACATTTGAAATACCTGCGGAAACACCGATTGCTGCACCGCCGTAAGTGTTTCCGTCAACTCTTAAGTCAACGTCATTTGTATTTTTGGCAAGAATTGTAACGTCTTTTGCGTTAATTTTTGCACCTGTATCAACAAAAGCTGAAGTTGTTTCATTTCTGTCTGTAGAACCGTAGCTTGAACCGGACTCATCCGACTTTGTAAACAGCGAGAAGGTTGAATCTTTCTGTGCTATGTTGTCAGCCTTAACTTCAATTGAAGTACCGCTTTCAGCATCTGTGAGGTAAGTATTTATATTATTGTTAGCGTCGTTGATTGCGCTGTCTACGTCTGAAGAAGCGTCATTATAGTAAGATTTGAAGGTTTCATCCGCATCGTTCTGATAACCTGCAGAGGCTGCAAGAACTTCATCAGCCTGAGCCTTTGCAGAGTTGTAAGATTCTGCATCATCACCGCTCAAACCGTTTGCTTCGGCGTTACCGACGGTTTTTCCGATGGTATTGTAAAGAACTCCGCCGCTCAGAGCAACAGATCCGCCGCCTACAACATTTGCGTTTGCATTAATCGTTTCATTACTCAAAGCATTCAATGTAAGATTTCCGTCCGGCATTGCAAGAGTTGAACCCGAACCAATTGATGAAATTACAGTGTTATTAATATTATTTACACCGACAGATGCGCCGACACCGGCAATTCCGCCAACACCAAGAGCACCGACTGTTTCATAAATCTTTGTATCATCCTGAGCTTTTACACTCAATGCGCCGGAAGCGTCAATATTATTACCTGTTCCAATATATGCGCCCACGTGGTCTTCAACCTGATTTACAAGAACTGACCCTGCAAGGCTTCCGCCGGCTGCTACTGAACCTGCCGTAAGCGACAGCGCATTCTTATCAGTACCGAGATTGTTGACTGATTTTGCGTCAAAATCCGCTGTTTTTACATCTAATGTAACGTTTTTACCTGTATAGGCTTCGACAGTGTTTGTAATTTTATTTACGCCGACAGTAGCCCCGACCGCCGCATATTTTCCGACAGCACCGGAACCTATTGTTTCAGTAATTGTTGTTGTATTTTCTGCCTTTACATCCATATCGGAAGCAGATGTAATATCTGCATTATCCGCAACATAAGCTTTTGTAGTCGCGTCAACAATATTTGCAAGCGATGAACCGTTTACTCCGACCTGTCCGCCGCCAAAACCTAATACCAGCAAATCATTGAAGTTTTGAATTCCTGTTGCGTTTACGTCAATATCGTTTGCATTAACTTTTCCGCCTGTATAGGACAAAATCGTGCTTGTTACGGAATTGGTCTGGATTGTGGCTCCGACACCGGCAAGTCCGCCGCCGGCAAGAGTTCCGGCAATTCCGTTAAAGTTTACGGTATCTTTTGCAATGACTTCGAGTTTTTCTCCGTTTATACCGTCAGTCGAAGAGTTTCCTGTTACGTAAGCTTTTACGGTATTATTTACAACGTTGGTTGAAATTACGCCGCCAACTCCCGCAACTCCGCCGCCGGCACCTGAAATTGAATATAAATCATAGCTTGAATCAGCTTCTGCATTTACGTGAAGGGTTTTAAATCTGTCTGCAGATTTTCCGCTGACGGAAGAATTTTCAACGTAAGCTGATGCATTGTAGCCGATAACGTTGGTTGCAACGGATGCTCCGACACCCGCAACTCCGCCGGCTCCGGCTCCGCCTGTAATGTTCAGGTAATCAGCCGTTGCTTTTGTATCTACATTTGTATTATCAGCGTTTACGGTTGAATTTTTAATTCCTGATTTTACAGTAGAACTTACGACAACCGTATTAACAGCGCCTGCAACTCCTGCAGTGCCGGCTCCCGAGCCTGCGACAACCGTGTTTGTCACATTGTCTGAAGCGGTTGCGTCTATATCAATATTTGTTGAAGAAATGTTTGTATTTGAGGCTTCTGCTTCAATGTCTTTATTAACAACAAGCGTTCCGACAGTTGCGCCGACACTTGCCGAACCCGAACCCGATACTGCACCAGAGGTTATGAAGATGTTTGTTGTGCCGCTTGCAAGAAGTGCTGTTTTATCTCCGGCAATTAAACCTGTCTGTTTCTTGCCTGACACGAGTGCTTTTGCGGAACTGTCAAGCACAAGCGTATCTACAGCGCCTGAAACCGCTACAGCTCCCGAACCCTGAGCAGCTATTGTTATAAACGGATTGTCCGAACTTCCGATAACTTCGTTTGCTATTGCATTTACAATAATATCAGCGCTGCTTGCGGTTACGTCGGAATTTAAGATTTCCGAAAGAACCGTGTTATTTATAACGCCGGTAATAATTGCCCCGCCTGCTGCAACTCCGCCGGCTCCGCTTGCAGAACCTGTACGGCCTACTATACTCAAGGTGTCTTCTGAAGTTACAATGACGCCGCTGTCTTTATTTGCAGCGTTTGCAACAGTTGTTGAAACCGTTGAGTTTGAAATTCCTGCCGTCACTTTATCAGAGGAAACAATTGTGTTTACAGCCCCCGTAATTGCAGCAATACCCGCTCCTGCGCCGCCGACTACCGTCGCGTCTATAGTATTTCCGGCATCGGCCTCTACCGTAATATTTCCTGTTGAACTTAATGTCGTATTTTTAATTTCAGCTTTTGATTGTTTTGAAGAAACAAAGGTATTTACACCGCCGTTTACGGCTGCTTCTCCCGAGCCGCTTGCCTGAAGCATTACAACCATCGCATCAGAAGTGTTGTTTGAGGATACCCCGACATTTCCTGCATTGGTTATGGCTGCACCGTCAATTATTGCATTGGCCTGCGAGTTCAAAACCATTGTGTTTACCGTACCGTTTACGGCTGCCGTGCCTGCTCCGCTTGCGTTGAACATCGTAACAAGATAATCAGAATTCATTTCGGCGTGATTTTCAAGACTTCCCGCACGATTTATCTTGCTGCTGCCGTCAATCACAGCTTCCGATTTTGAATTATCCACCAGTGAATAAACAACACCGCCGACTGCGGCAGATCCTGCACCGTTTGCTGAGGCTACATACATATCAATATCTGTTTTGTTTGAAGATGTGTTTTCTAATTTGCCGCCTGCAGAAACTGTTGAACTATTGATATTTGATTTTGCATCGACATTCAAAACATGTGTTGAAACCGTTCCGTTTACAGCGGCGCTTGAAGCTCCGCCAAATCCCATAGCAACGGAGGTTATGTCAATGTCCGCAGAAGAAGAGTTTTTCAAATCTCCTTTTGAAGCCAGAGTAGAGTTTAAAATTTCGGCATCAATGTTTTTATTCAATACAAGAGTATTAACAGCACCGCCAACCCCGGCACCTCCCGTACCTGCCGCAACCTGTCCCGTGCCGTGGCCGAAATCCGTGCTTGAAGAGGCATTTACTTCGGCTTTTGCAAATTCAGATCCGGAAATATTTTGCAAATCATTAACTTTTGCCTTTACATCCTTGTTTATAACAATAGTATCAACCGTTCCAGCTACTGAAACCGATCCGACAGAACCGGAAATCGTGGCTCCGGTAAATTCATCGGACTGTGTTGCTTTTACAAGAAGATTGCCTAATGTATCGTTATAGTTTGAAACATCTACATTATTAACTTCCGCATTAGCATGTCCCGTCATTGTTACGGTCAAAATTGAACCGCCGACGCTTGCTCCGCTTGTAGAAACAGCAACAGCACCTGCTGCAGAACCGAGTATAAGTTCATCATCCGCCTGAACACTTATGTTGCCGTCTGATTTAACATTTACATTTTTCAAATATGCGTCCATTTCCTGCGACATCACAAGGGTGTCTATCGAACCTTCAACAGCCGTGCTTGAACCGCCTGCAGCTCCGATTACAGTTGAAAGATGATCCTGATTTGCTTTTGCTTTAATATCAACACCATTTTTTGCGATTACCTCCGCACCGTCTATTCCGGCTGTTATGTCGGATGCGTAAACCGTTGTATTTACCGCTCCGCCTGCTGATACGCTGCTTGTTGATATACTTACGTTTCCGTCAACCGTTATTGTATCTATGTCGTTTTCTGATTTAACTTTTACCGCTCCTGCTGTTGAATGAAGCTTATTATTTTTCCCTGCTTCGGAAAGAACATAGGTGTTTACGGAGGAATTATTAACAATCGCACTCAATGCGCCTGATGCGGAAACTTTGCTTCCGCCGGCTCCGCCGAATATAATACTTAAAAAGTCCTGATCAAAGTCTGAGGCAAGGTCTATATCACCTGTTGAATATATGTCGGAATTTTTAATATAAGTATCTATATCATGCTGTGCGCCTATTGCATAAACGGATGCTCCGACAGAAGTTCCCTGCGCGGCGGCTGCTATTGCACCTGTTACGGAAATTGTATCAAGAACTTTATCCGTATCAAGAGTTAAAGCACCTGTTGTGACTGTGGAATTGTCTATGTAATTGTCCTGATCGGTCGCATCTACCAGAATGCTTGCAACACCTGAGCCTGCGCTTTCACTCGTTGAACCCGAACCCGCAACCGCTACGGAAATCTGTTTCATTGTATCAGAATTGCTTAATTTCGTTGATCCCCCTGCGTTTACGGTTGAATTTTTAATATAAGAACCTACACTGTTTGCAACAACGTCAGTTCTCACCGAAGCGCCTGCACCTGTTTTGTTTCCGGCTGCAACCGTGCCGACTACGGCAATTTCATTAAATTCACTTTCGGCTTTTACATTAACCGACTGGCTGTTTTTATCAGCTGTCGAGGCTTTTGTGTTAATTTGAGAATTTTCAATATAAGCGTTTACATCGTTTACTGCGATATAAGCACCGACCGTTCCGCCATAAGCTGAAGCCTGTGTAGATACGCTGCCTGCGATATCAATAACAATAACCCTGTCATCATTCAGGGCATTTACATCTATTGATTTGAGCGCATTAACCTCTGCATCTTTAATATAGGCGCTTACGGAATTAACGACAACATCACCGTCTATCGTACCGCCTACCGAACCTGTATCGCCTTTTCCGCCTGCCTGAATTGCCATTGCACCGACAGCTTTTATTACGCTGCTGTCTGCTGACGCTTCAACTTTTACACTCTGGTTTGCATTTTCTTTTCTTGTGTTAATCTTTGCGCCGTCTTTAATTGCCGCTTCTATGTTATTAACCTGAACCGCAGAAGACACGTTTCCGGCACCTGCCGAATCTTTTTCCTGCGCAATACCGGCCGATGCCGCAATCAAATTGTATTCCTCTTTTGCTGTTACGTTTATTGAATTATTTGCATCAACCTTTGCATTTCCGATATATGATTGAACGTTGCTGTTTGTAACATCTGCCATAACCGTTGCACCTGCGCCCGATTTTCCGTTTGCTGCCACAACGGCATTTGCGTTTATTGTTTTGTCATGAGATGCGGCATTTACATCTACACTGCCGTTTGACATAACATCTGCACCGTCTGCGATATAAGCTTTTACTTCGTTTGTTGCAACATTCGCGTTGATACCGCCTGCATAAGCAGTTGTGTCTTTAGAAGGATTTGCTCCGCGTTCAAAATCATAATCCAAATTTAAGGCATTTTTTAAATTATTTATTCTTTCGGTAACACCTTTCCATCTGGTTATAAAGCCCGGTTTTAATGATTCGGGAACAATGTGTTCGCTGAACAAATTGTTCATATCAAGATAGTCATCCGCAGCATCGCCTGAACTGTCAAGTTTTCCAACAGGCGCGTCCGTTCCTTCTTTTGCAATTCCTGCATTTAAGTTTGCGTTTACGATAAGTTTGTTGTAATCAGCATTTACCTTTACGTTGCCGCGGGCATTCACCCTGCCTGCAATGTAGGATTCCACATCATCCGTCAAAACAATTCCGGAAATCCCGAAACCGTAAGCGTCCTGACCGTTTGCAAAAGATATAATCGCATTTACGAAATTGTCATCTTTTGTAGCGCTGACGTTCACGTTGTTTGCGTTAATGACGGTATCTTCAAGTGCTGATTCTATTGCGGCTTTGACTATCCCGTTGCCCAAAGTTGTCATTCCGATTGAGCCGGAAAGTCCGGTATCATCCGGAGATGAAGAACCGACCGACAGAGTCAGGTAATTGCCGTCTTCATGCGCTGTTACGTTTAAATCCCCGACCGTTGAATCTTTTACAGCCGTGTCATTTACTATTTTTACGTTCTCGCCGACCCTTGCAATTACGTTTGAATCAGAATAAGAAAATGCCATTCCTCCGCCGTAAGCAGAGCCGTCACGTGCCGAAGCTCCGGATAAAAATGTTGTAAGATTTGTAATATCCATTAATGTTGCGGCTGTCCAGATTTCGTTTGAAGCATTTGAAGAAATATTTATGCCGGCTTTATCCGGATCCGCCGTCTGTATTGTTACGGTAGAATTGTTATCCAGCAGAGCATTTGCATCCGTGTTAAACAGTGCAAGAGAAAGCGCGCCGGACATTGCTTTTGTATCGCCGACCGTCTGTTTTGCACTTGCTTTTGACTGCGCAAACGTATTGAAGAAACCGTATGCGCCGAGGTTGTTAAAATCTATTGATTTAATCAACAGGTCAAAAGCACCGCTGTCGTACAATTCCGTAATATGCCCGACAGGTTCAAGGTATGAAAGATAATCCGCAGACGAATTGGCCTCTATTGAATTCCAGTGATCTCTTATATTGTTTCCAGAATCATCCCAATTCTTTTTAGAAAAGAAATCCGCAAACTGAGGCCACCAGTCAATCCATGCCATCGGATGAATTATATCGGTTGTTGCGGTTATCGTAAGAGAATCTCCCTCGTTTTTGTTATTCAGCGTAAAGTCGCCGTAAGCATTGGCGTCTGAATTTAAGTCTTTATAATTAACCGCAATTGCACCGCTTGCGGCTGTTTTGCCGTTCTCAGTTTCTGATTGAACATAGAGTGTGCTTTTTTCGTCAACGGTTTTAGCCGTAACCTCAACCTGTCCTGCGGAAATTTCGGGCTTGATATTATTTTCTCTGTCGCCGATTTGTGCTGTGGAATTAACTTTATCAACCGCAACACCGATTGAGGCTGCCATATCTATATTATTGAATTTCGCGTTTGCACGGGTTATAAGATCTTTTACGGAATCCGCGCCTTTGATATGCATTAAAAGATTTTTTGCAACTCCTGACATTTTACCGGGTTCACCCTCACCGCCGGAGTATCCTGCAACTGTTGATGTTATATGGCCTTTGTAATCAACATTCACGCTTAATTTTCCGGAAATATCCGCATCTGCATTCATTACGGCTTTATTGTCAACTTCGGAATTTACAAAAAATATTGATGCCCCGACAGCTCCGCGGTTTTTGTCTACAACAGGGATTAAACCGTTTTTGGTAGTGTCGTCGTGTTCGCTTATCGTGCTGGCATTAACTGTTAAATTGTTATCAATATTAACCTTTGCGCCATTTTCAATAACTGCCTGGTTATCAAGATCGGTTG
Organism: Candidatus Gastranaerophilales bacterium; assembly: GCA_944322665.1. Classification (GTDB taxonomy): domain Bacteria; phylum Cyanobacteriota; class Vampirovibrionia; order Gastranaerophilales; family Gastranaerophilaceae; genus Scatenecus. Next base: position 20,734 of record CALUPM010000010.1, read on the forward strand.
TTATTATGCCTATTGCATAACTGCCTGCGTGTTTGCCGATTTTGTCATCTATAAGATTTGTTGTTTTAGTTGTTGTTGCAAGTTTCAAATCGGTGCTGGCATCTACTGTCAGATTTCCCGCATTTATCGTTGCACCTTTTTTAACAACTGTTGCGGTATCAGAAGCTATTTTGGTAAAGTTGAAATTAACAACCGGAGCTACTGTTTCAAGAACGCCGGCACTTATATCCATATCGGAAAGGGATTTTAAAACCACTTCGTTTGCGGCGTTAATCACGGCACCGTTTTCAATATTTACGGCAGTATCGACGCTTGCAAGATGGACAAAACTGTCTGAAAGTATCTCCGGAATTTCACCGAGATATCCGTAATACTGTTCCTGCGAAAGGTCGGTAATTCCGACCATATTCTTGTCAGTTTCGGAAACTTTTGATACGGCTTCCATTATAACGTTATTTCCGTTTATTTCAGTGCCTGATTTAACGTTGATATGAGATTTTGCATCCCCTGCCTTATCCGTCTGGAAAACTTCCGTTCTTGCGATTACGTCGCCGCCGTTTGCGTCAACTTTTCCTTCCAAATTTACAATTGCGCTGAGGGCATCTTTTGAAACGTTATTATTCGAGGCGACTATTACAATATTTTTGCCGTTCTGCATTGCAAGCTTTTGCGGATAACTTGCTTCGCCGGATGAAATAACCGCATTTTTTTTGCTTGCGGTAACATTTCCCGCTCCGTCGGTTGAGAATTTCATATTTGCGTTAAGCTCAGCATCCGGTTTAATAGTAATCTCGCCGCCGGAAATCAGGTCAATTCCTTGAGCCGAATTGATTTTACCCGCAACTTCAATACCGTTTGCAGAAAGGGCAAAAGGCTCATACTCATTTCCGGCAATCAGGTAATTGTTATCGTCAAACTCAAAACTGATTAATCTGTCTACGTTAGTGGTGTTGTAGCTTGTCGGACGGTTAAGAACATCAAAATTTATAAGATCTTTCATCGTTTCCTGCGTCGGTGTCATCAAAGTCAAAGAACCGACGTTAAACACGCCGCTGCTGCCGACTACAATGCCGTTCGGGTTTGCAAAAAGGACATTACCGCCTATCTGCCCGTTCATATATGAGTTTACTATACCGTTAATCTGGGATGCCGAATCATCAAAAATCAGGTTTACGAGTTTGTTCTGTCTGTCTATAAGGTTCAGGTTTACGGTATCTCCCTTATCAACATTAAATCTGTCAAAAGAGTTTATACCAATCTCACCGTTTGAAGTGGTTGTACTGGTTTGAATATTAAAGATATGATCATTTACATTATGATCTATGGTTGTATCCGTCGGAAGCTCACCTCCAACAGTAATTTCACTTGCTGCAAATGCTGCAAGTGAGGTTTGCTGTAATACAAATGCACCTATTAAATAAGCAGACAACAACCTTTTAAAATCTATTTTCTTTTTCATCACATTTATCCCGATTCAACTTACCACTAACATTTAAATTTTCACATAAAAATAATCAAAAATCTATTGTTTATTAAGAAACAGAAACAACGCCCGTTGCAACATTTACAAATCTTAATTTACATGATTAATTATCTAATATTTATGATATATTTTTAATGTAGTTATTTTTTAAGATTTAAGAATTGATTGGATTTTATGAAACCTAAAAAAACACTGCTTTCGGTATTAATTTCTTTAGTGCTTATTTCCGCTTTCAGCGGCAGCTGCTTTGCGATAGTTGACACACCTGAAGATACAACAGCGCAGCCGCTGTCTAAAAAAGAATTGAGAAAACAAAAAAGACTTCAGCATAAGGCTGAAAAAGAGGCAAAAAAACAAGAAGAAGCCCTCCTTAAAGAAAAAGTCAATAAAAATATTTTAAGACCTAATGAATCTCCCGGGCTTATGACGGACACCGACAGAACAAGAAGATATTTTGAATCTCTCGAAGATGCCCACCGCGTCGAAATGGAAGAAGAACTTGACGAGTCAATAATTATTGACGAAGAGCCTCTGAAACTTCCGGCAAGAATTGAAAAAAATGCCGCGACCACAAAAATTAATAAACTTGAAATATCTAATTCCGAAATATTTTCAGACACGGAAATGGCTGAATTTGCTTCACTCGTTGAAGGTCAGGAGCTTACAGCAGAAGACATCAACAATTTTGTACAAATCATAAACAATCAATACGCAAAGAAAAAAATCATAACCGCCAGAGCATATCTTGAAAGCCTTGAAAACGGCGTATTGAAAATTGAACTGATGGAAGCAAAAATCGGCGCAATTTACGTTGAAGGAAACCGCTTTAACCGGAAATTCTTCCTCAAGAAACAAATTTCCTCAAAACCTTCAGACGTATTGAATTTGCAGGTTCTTGAAGAGGATTTGAAAACCTTCAACAAAAACGCAAGAAGCATAAAATTAACTGCAAAATTGAAACCCGGTGAAGAATACGGAACAACTGACGTCATTTTGCAGGCAAACGAATCTTTCCCGTATCATTTTTCAGCTTCGTGGGACAGTTTCGGGCGTGAGTCTACCGGACTTTTGCGCGGCGGCTTAATGCTTTCAACGGACTCTCTGTTCGGATTTCAGGACAGATTGACCGGTGCCGTCAACCTTGCCCGCTCAACTACAAACCCGTTTGTTGACTACAACTTTCCGGTAAACAGAAAAGGCACAAGGGTCGGCGGCAGCTATATGTTCGGCAACAGCAAAATCACAAGCGGAGAATACAAAGACTTTGACCTGACAGCCAAAACTCATATTTTCAGTGTTTACGCTTCACACCCGCTTGTTGACAATGAAAAAATGCAATTAAAATTCAACACTTCCGCAAACATCAAACTGTCAACCTCCGACATTTCAAATTTCAGATACACCAACTACAAAGATTACAACCTTGCAGTCGGGTTCGGCGGAAGATACAACTTTAATAAAAGCGTACTTTTCGGATCTTTATATTCTACAAACGGTATAATTGAAGACGAAATCCGCTCATTTTCACAGTATTTTACAAAGGTAAATGCTGATGCTTATTATATTCACTATCTGCCGAAAGGCATAATCGCGACCGTCAGAGCCGGCGGACAGTATTCACCTCACGACATTTCTTATATTGAACAATACCAGATAGGCGGTATTTCAAGCGTCAGAGGATATTCTGAAAGTTTGCTTTTAGGTGCAAGTTCATACTTTGTCAGCCTTGAAATGCTTTTCCCGATACCGTTTCTGCCGGAAGAAATCAAGGTTCCGTTCAAAAAAGACAGCACTTTCAGGCTGAGAGATTCTATAAAAGTGGCGGCATTCTTTGATAACGGCGCGGTTTTCCCTCACGAAGGAAAGACCGGAACAACAAACTTCCTCTCCAGTGTGGGCGCCGGCATAAGACTTGCAATATCAAAATATTTAACAGCAAGAGCTTACGTGGGTATTCCGCTTATGAACTGCGGAGTTTACGATCAGGCGAGCGCAAGACTTCACTTTGATATAATCGCTTCTCCGTTCTAATATTTGACTTAAAGCTGCGTTTTTGTGCCGCATGCCTTGTGCCGGCAAAGTTTCCGGTAAGTTTGTGTGCTGCCTGATATTCTTGTTATTTTCAAGCAAAATCAAAATTATCTCTTGACTGAGAGCAGCTATCAGCTGTTAAAATTCTGCTTGCAAGATAAAAAATACTGCTTACTTTTTAAAGCGGCATTTTATATTAATAAAAACACAGGAGAAATTTATGAGTTTAAAAAGAATTTTAAGCGTGAGTTTATTGTTATTAGTTGTAAATCTATTTACAGGAGGATTTTGTATGGCAAAAGAAGCTTTGAATAAAAAAGAGGCAAGTATCGCAAAAATTTCATCATACACGGCCGCAGGCGACATTGAAAGCCTTGAAAAAGAGCTGAATACAGGATTGGACAACGGTTTAACCGTCAACGAAATAAAAGAAGTTCTGGTACAGTTGTATGCGTATTGCGGATTTCCGCGGAGTTTGAACGGGCTTTCGGCATTTATGAAAGTGACGGAGGAAAGAAAAGACAAAAACGACAAAACCGGCGATGAAGGGAAAATTCTGCCTGCCGGAACGGACAAATTCGCTTACGGCGACAGGGTTCAGGTGGAATTGACGGGGGATCATGTAAAAGGGAAGTTATTTGAATTTGCGCCGGCGATTGATCAGTATTTGAAAGAACATCTTTTTGCGGATATTTTTGCACGCGGCGTTCTGACAAACAAAGAAAGAGAAATCGCGACAATCTCGGCTTTAGCTTCAATGCAGGGGACAGACTCCCAGCTTAATTCGCATATTCAAATGGGTAAAAACACAGGCTTGAAAGACGATGAAATCGCAGAAATTCTGGAAATCGCAAGTGTTCCGAAACTTAATGAAATGTTCAAAAAAGGCGCCCCGAACACGGCTTACGCGAAATATTTCACCGGTCAGAGCTATCTTAATCCGCTGACAACAGAAGGCGTAAAGATTTCAAACGTAACTTTTGAACCGGGCTGCCGCAACAACTGGCATATCCACCATAAAGGCGGACAAATTTTGATAGTCACGCAGGGCAGAGGCTATTATCAGGAATGGGGCAAACCCGCACAGGAACTACACCCCGGAGATGTAGTAAACATTCCGGCGGAAGTCAAACACTGGCACGGTGCGGCTCCGGACATCTGGTTCTCCCACCTTGCTATAGAAGTTCCCTCCGACGGCGGCACAACCGAATGGCTGGAAGAGGTTTCCAATAAAGATTACGAACAATTGAAATAAAAAATTAATATCAATATTTATATTCAGGCGCGGATTTATTTCATAAATCCGCGCCTTTCTTTTCTATTTCCTTATAATCTCTTTTAAAATTTCCTGTTTTTGCGAGAGGATTTTAAAAAACGCCTCCGGCTTTTTCTTCAAAAACCCCATATTTGCCATATTTTCATACTGTGTCTTGAGTCCGGAGAAGAACTCTTTTCCGACAAGCACAATTTTTTTCAACCCGTTTTCAGCCGAATGAACATTCAGGCGGATGAGCGTTGCCGCCTCCTGAAGCGTTGTTGTTCCGCCGGGAAAGATTACAAAATTGTCCGCAACTTTTGCAAACTTTGCGATTCTTTCGGATTCCGAGAAGGCCTTGCCGATAATCACGCAGTCCTGAAGGTTTTCGTCGCCCCAGAGAGGATTAACAACAATACTCAGATTTTGAACCGGTTTTCCGCTCAGGTCAACGGCAGAAGCTTCTTTTGCCGCATTGTATGCCGCCCCCATAATCCCTTTTGTTCCGCAGCCTGTCACAATGTTATACCCGTGATTTACAAAATCTTTCGTGGTTTTTGCGCACAAATCCATATACTCCATAAGAGGTTCTGTTGTTCTGGAACTTCCTAGAATTACCACCGCTTTTGCTCTTTTCTCCGGTTTTGTGTAATTTTTGTCCAGTGCCGGTGTGTTTCTAAGAATATCTACTGCAAGATTGTTGTTCATAAGTTTATTTAATCACAAACAAATGTAAAGTAATATTAAATCCGGCAAAAAATTTTATCAATTTTCAATACAGAAAATACTTTATATGTATATACAGGGGATATATTTGGAGATTATTATGCTTACTATTTCGGAAGCAGCTAAATACAGGGAAATAGAACCGGCACAGACAGTAACGTCAAAAGCAGGACAGACAAAACCTGTTCTGTTCAAACCTGTACGCAGCAATAAAGAAACTCCGTCAAAAGAAGAATTATGGAGCGAAAATACAAGGGCGATTTTATATAATATTACACAAAATACCGGCATATCAGCTTACAAACCTTCACTTTTGAAAGACGACAACACTGCAATTCAACATGCTCAGACACATCTTATTGATTTATTAAAATACTATGAAGGCGACCGATATCACTATTATGAAGCCATAACCATACCTTACAAAGACAGATATAACACCTGGACATGCGGATTTGGCGAACTCACTGACAAACCGCGCACACAGGAAACAGCATACAAAAAACTCGGCGAAACAATCGAACAGTATGCAGGAGAAGTAAAACGCCTGCTTAACGCAAGACTCGGCAAAAATACTTATGAAAAACTTCCTGATTCCATAAAAGAAGGTCTGATTGACCTCTGCTACAACAAAGGGCTTTCAAGGATTAGCAGGAACAAAACCCTTATGAATGCTCTTAAAAATAAAGATTATTCAACGGTCATCGACAATCTCGATTATGTTTATTCCGGCAAAAAAGCAGTTAAAAAAGATGAAGATGCCGGATTATACAGACGAAGCCTCAACAGAATGATGCTTGCTGCAAGAGATTTAGACGGCAAAGAACTAAAAGAGGCAAAACAAAATATAGAAAAATTTTACCGGAAAGCCCTCAACTGCCACAAAGAAAACCATATCTCAACAGCAGAGCTTGATAAAATATACGAAAACTTTACAACAGGCAAAATTTCAGGGACACCCGTAAGCGCAGAATCTTCTAAAATTAAAGTAACTGACAAATATAAAGGGAAAGGGCTTTTTGCCGTTGCGCAGGATGCCTATGCAAATATTGAAAATAAAGGGGATATAACTTTTAAAGAATTTTATGAAGAATTCAAAAAGATAAACAGAAATCCGGAAAGCATTACTCTCGGAACAGAACTGAATGTTCCTTTGACAGAGAACCTTCTTCAGAAGAAAACGCAAACCGGAATTCCTGCTGCTACAGCCACAGCCGCACCGGCAGAAGTTCAAACTCTTGCTATACCTCAAGAAGAAAAACCCGCCGCTTCCGGAGAAAAAACGGCAGAAACAGAACCTGCAAAAACAGAAAAACAGGAAAAAAGTTTCTGGCAAAGATTGGGTGACGGTTTCAAATCAGTATTGAGAACAATCGGTAAATTACTTTCGGGATTTTTAAATATATTTTCAAGCTGCAGCAGAAAAGATGAACCTGAAGCTGTATCAGAACTAAGCGACGAAGAACAAACCCGATTTCAAAAAATGCTTGACGATAAAAACGTAAAAATAACACAGGACGGAGAGTTTTACGTTGTATCAGGCGAGCACACCGTTAAAAAAGGTGAAACTATCTGGAGAATTGCCAGACAATACGAAATTGATGAAAACATTTTATGCGCCAATAACAACATAAAAGATAAAGAAAAAATCTTTGAAGGACAGACTCTTAATATCCAGAAACTCGGCTACAAAGTAGAAAAAGGGGACAACCTCTTCAGAATAGCCAAAAAATTCGGTCTGACGGTTGAAATCTTGAAAGATATAAACAACATCGTTGACGTAGATAAAATTGATGCCGGTCAGATGCTTGAAATTCCGGGATTTCTTTACACCGTAAAAAAAGGAGATACCCTTTTTGCAATTTCAAAAAGAGTCGGTGTAAAACTTGAAGATTTAATTAAAATCAACAACCTTGATAAAAACGGAATAATCTCACCGGGGCAAAAGATAAAAATAATTTACAACGACAGCGACTTTGCGATTTCGCCGGACAAAAAGAAAATCACCGTAGACAGAACCACTAACACTACAACGGAAATCGTTGATATGAGCGGGGTTGTAAAACTTGATAACAGAACACTTTTAAAACAAAAACGCAAAATAAACGGGAAAGTTGTTGCAACCCGCGCTGTATTCAATCCTACAAAACAGGGAAGCCTGAGCGGAAAAACAATTATTGTAAACGCAGGCCACGGCTATTCACAGAACGGTATTGACACAGGCACCCTCGGTCAAAAAGGACTTGAGGATGAATGGCTGATAAACTATGACAATGCAATGAGATTAAAAGATAAATTATGCGCAAACGGTGCAAAAGTCATATTTTTACAGGGCAAAAAACGTTTAATTATGTCAGAAATTTCCAAACCGGAAAACAGCGCGGATATGTTCATCTCGGTTCACGTAAACTCACACGACAAACCGACACAGGACAGAACTCAAATCTACTATGCAAAACAAAACCACAGCAAAAAACTTGCACAAATTATGGAGAATCAGTTTGACGAATGGATTCCGGAAAACGAGCACATCTCAAGCAAAGACAAATTTACGTTTGAAGGCAAACAGGACTATGCCCAGTCAAAACACGCAAACTATGATGTTCTGACAACAATGGAACACGAACAAAATAAACCCGGAGTTCTGTGGGAAGTAGCGTTTATGGTATCTCCCAAAGGCAGAGAAAGAATGAGAAACTCCGAATTGATGGAAGATTACGCTCAATGTATGACCGAATCGGTTATTGAATACTTTGACTCTTAACAGCCTGAAATCTTTCTGTAATCAATATTTCACGGTTTCATCATGCCTGTGTTCGGTAAACTTTTCAACAACGCAATGTTTTTTAGTTTGATTACCCGTCCTGAAAAGAAAAGCCAGCGGGATTAAACAGAAGGCAATCAGCGCAAAAAGTTCAAACACATCCACATAAGCCATCAAACGCGACTGTGTGAGAAGCGACCTGTAAAGATAAGAATTAGCCTTGACTGCTGCATAAGAGCTTGAAGCATTTGACATAAATGTGCTTATCAAAGCCGACATTTTCTGCTGGAACACAAGGTTAAAGTTTGAAAGGTTTTCAACAAGATAAACCTGATGAATCTGCGCGTGCCGTGCAACAAGAGTAGACGCAACAGATGCGACAATTGCCGTCATTGTACTTTTGCAAAGGTTGTGAAGGCTTGCCCCGTTTGTCAAATCAGCTTTCGGCAGAGTTCCGAGCACAAGCGCCGACACAGGGATAAACGTCATAATAACCCCGACTCCCATCAGAACCTGCGGGATTGCAATGTATATAAAAGATACGCTTAAGTTTAAATTTGCAAAAAACAATATCGAAACCCCGAGAAAAAAGAACCCGATTGCTATCAAAATTCTGTTATCAAAAATTTTCATCAGCGGGTTAATCACAATCATCATCAACACGCACGATATAATTCGCGGAGCCAGCGCATAGCCGCTTAAGATTGCCGTATATCCCATCATATTCTGCAAAAACTGCGGGATTAAAACAATACTTGAAAACACAAGCATATTAATCGACGGACTTAAAATAGTTCCGATTAAAAAGTTTCTGTCCTTAAAGAGTCTTAAATTAATCAGCGGTGAATGGCTTTCAAGCTCTCTGATTACGAAAAACACAAAAGCGCAGACCGAAAATCCCGCAAGCCAGCTTATCCACGCACAGTCAAACCAGTTGTACTGCTGGCCTTTGTCTAAAACAACCTGCATTGACAAAAGCCACAGAACAAGCGAAATCATGCCCCAGTAATCGGTTTTTCCTGCTTTGCGTTTAGTATCAGGATCCTCAATATTTGCATGCACCATTGCAACTGAAAGGATTCCGACAGGAACATTGACAAGATAAATCCACTGCCAGTCAGCATTGTCAACAATAAATCCGCCGAACGTCGGCCCCAGAATTGCAAACACCATAACGGCAATCCCGTACAAACTCATCGCAATCCCTTTTTTGTCAGGAGGAAATGCCGCAAGCAAAATTGCCTGCGAAACAGGTGTCATAGGCCCGCCGCCTATTCCCTGAATAAGACGCCCCAGAACCATTAAATTAAGATTAGGAGCCATCGCGCAAATCAAAGATCCAACGGTGAAAATCCCGATAAAAATCTTTAAAAAACGTTTCCGTCCGAGCAGATTTTCCAGCCATCCGGACATCAAAATCAAGCAGGAATTCGCAATCATATATGAAGTTATAATCCAGTTCGCCTCGTCAATCGTAGAACCGAAATATCCCGAAATATGCGGAATGGCAACGTTTGTGGCGGAAGTCGCAAGACACGCAAATGATGTCGGCAAAAGTATTGACAGTGCAACAAGCCACAGAGGCGCCGGATGATGTTTATATATGACCTTTTCCATTACTTAACCTTAACCTCCGGAACAACAGACATTCCAGGGACTATATTGTATTTTGAAATATCTTCCGTAAATACGATTTTGACAGGAACCCTCTGGACGATTTTTACGTAGCTTCCGACAGCGTTTTCAGGCGGAAAAAGGCTTGCCTTGGCGCCGGTTGAACGCTGTATGCTGTCAACTTTTCCGAGGAATTTTCGACCGCCGTAAGTGTCGATTTTTATTTTAACCGGCTGTCCCGGTTTCATATTTGCAATCTGGGTTTCTTTGAAGTTTGCCACAATCCACATTTTCTCCGGAACAATCGCAAACATCGGCTGGGCAGTCTGGACGTAATTCCCCTGTTCAACCGAACGGTTTGTAATCTTGCCGTCCGAGGAAGCGTAAACTTTTGTGTATGAAAGGTTTAATTCGTCCTGCTCTACTTCCGCCTCAAGTCTTTTTATTGAAGCTTCAATTTCGTTGTATCCGGCTTTTGCGGAATTGCTGTTTGATTGTGCAGCCGTCAGTTTGTTCAGGCTTGATTCGTAATCCTGTTTTGAAGAAATCCCTTTCTCGCGCATTTTGGAATATCTTTCATATTCGTTCTTTGCAAAATCTAAATCCGACAGAGTTTTTGCAACCTGATTGTCAGCACTCACAAGCGCTGCCTTTGCCTCTTCAAGCTTTGCCCTTGTTTGTTTAAGCTTTGCCTGATAATCGTTAGGGTCAATTTCAAGAAGAAGATCGCCTTTTTTAACCTCCTGATTATCTTCAATATTCAACTTCAAAACAGGTCCCGAAACCCTCGGTGCAACCGTGATTATGTGCCCTTCTACAAACGCGTCGTCCGTGGATTTATAGTAAACTGTATGTACTCCGTAAAATATCCCGCAGATTAAAAATACTATTGCAGTAATTGCCGGAACCAATACTCTTTTTTTCATGTATTCGGGGCGTGTATCTTCTATTTCAATTGTGTTTTCGGCTTTTTTATCTTCCACGTTTGTTTCTCCTTTATTTTTTAAATTTGTAATTTTACTTTATCTCTGAGATTCATATTCATTTTTTCAAGGGTATTGAAAGTAACGGCCAAATCTTTCGCTGAAATTCCATTTGTTATTTCACCGCGCAAATAAATGTCCGTCTGAAAAACTTTTTCTTTTAACTCTTTGCCTTTTTCGGTCACAACAAGTTTATAAATTTTTCTTCCGTTTGAGTCCGGAATCTTTTCGACAAGTCCGTTTTTGTGCATAATATCAATAATTCTTGAAATATTTGCCCTGTCCTTGAACATAATCTCCGCAAGCTGCCTCTGGCATACGATTTCGTCGTTTTCAAGAAGCAGATACAAAATTACATACTGATCCGGCGTAAGCCCGAAATTCTTCTCCGCAAACGTCTGCGTAGAAAAACCTCTTATCAGGGTGCCTGTAATATAAATCAATGAACCTATTCTTTTTTTCAAATATTCTCTATACATATCTGTCCTTCAAGCCGCCGGCAAAATGGTTTGAGAAACGGGGCTGCCGGTGTTTTAATATTTATTTTGAGCTTATTTACATTTAAATGTTCTTGTGATGTAATTATAGCACAAGAAAATTTTTGAGGACACAATCTATGAAAAAAATTTTTATAATTACCCTGCTTACAATAATTACCCTGCAAATTCCGGCTTTTGCAAAACAGACCGCCCCGCAGAAAGCAAATCATATTGAATACATGAACATGTCATGGTGGGAAAAATATAACGACAAAAATTTGACAAACAACCTCTTAAAACTTTACGAAAACAATTATGACCTTAAAAATGCGGCTTTAAAAGTTAAAGAAAACGAACAGGCTGTAAAGATGCAGTTTGCAAACCAGCTTCCGGCACTCGGACTTTCCGGACAATTATACAGAGATATGCGTTCTTCAATGAAGCAATACGGAAGCATGCAAATCCCGAGTTACGCGCAGTACAATTATTACCTGCCAATTACCCTCAACTACGAAGTCGATATCTGGGGCACAAACAGACTTAAAACCAGAAGCGTAAAGCAGCGTCTGGAAATTATAAAACAAGCTGAGCGCGCAACTTATATTTCGCTGACGTCTGATTTTGCGGCGGATTATTTTAACCTCGTAAGAGCCGACGAATTTTTGAAAATTCAGGAAGAACTCATTAAAACTCAGGAAAAAATCGTTGAAAAAGTAAAAGACAAATACGATATCGGACTTTGCACGATTAACGAGCTTCTCTCGGAGCAAAGACTTCTTACAATAATGAATGAAGAACACAACCGCCACCTCAAAACCCGCGACACGCTTGTTGATACAATGAAAGTTTACCTCTCCTCTTCTTCAGGCGATATAACAAGAAGCCCTTATGATACCCTGACGGTTATGGAAGGAATTCCGGTTGAATACAGCACTGCTATCGTTGAAAACCGCCCCGACTACCTTCAGGAAGAAGCCAACATAAAACGCATCGGCTTTGACGTGAGCGCAGCAAAACGGGAATTTTTGCCAAAATTTATAATATTCGGACAAATCGGTTTAAACGCATATCATCTTGACACTTTATTTAATTCGGTTTCTCAAATGTTCAGTGCCGGAATTTTGCCATCTATTGATTTATTCGCAGGCGGAAGAAAAATTGCTATGTTAAAATTGAAAAAATTCCAGTATGAAGAAGCCCTGAATAATTATCAAAAGGCAATTTTGACAGGCATAAAAGAAATGAATACAGGGCTTGCTGAATACAAAGAGGCCTGCGAAAACTACAAAGAAAGCCTCAACCGCCTGAACCTCCAGAATCAAACGTATTCTCTTGCAAAAGACAAACAGGATATAGGTTCAGCAAGCGACCTTGATGTTTTATACGCGAAAGAAGCCTATTTAATGGTTAAAAAAGACGAGGTTTCAAATAAAATCAATTCTCTAATCTCGACAATCGGACTCTACAAAGCCGCAGGCGGCGTTGACCTTTACAAAATTAACGAAAATCTCTAAACCCTGCCTGATTTTCCGGCTGGCTTTAACCGGCTTATGCAATCAGAATTGTCTTATTCAGCCATACAAACAAATGAAATTTACGAACATGTATTTTTGTAAATTACCTGGTGAATAATAAATGATTTTTATAATGATTTTTTTTATTTTATGTCCTGATAAATTACGATTCCGACCGGTTTGATTTTGTATAATCAAGCAACTTCCAACCTCTACAAATTGGCTCAAGTAGCATTTTTTTAAAATCCTGAAACAAGTTCAGAGCCTGCCCTGAATTTATTTCAGGGATGACATTTTAAGATTTGACATCTATTCAAACCGGAAATTAAAATACATCTAATCAATACCCGAATGTAAAAGAACACATGCTTTGATTATTTCGGGCAACTTTACCTTAAAAATTTATAAAAATGAGTTGATTTTTCTCAAAATACCTTGATTTGTATCAATTTATACTTATTCTATCATTTTTGTGAAACTTTTATTGAATCTGCGCCCAAATATCAGATTTAAATTTTAAAAAAGGTTCATCCTCCGAAAATAAATCCTGCTTAATTAAACTCGCCTCAATAAAATCAGGGCTTAGATTACATTCTTCCGCAATTTTTTTAATGTATTCAGGGCTATATCTAATTCTTTTTTTGATTGTAGATTTTATTATCCCTTGATAATATTCGTATCTTTCTTTAAGTTTTAACGTACTAACATGATTTTGAGTCAATTCGTTGTTGCAAGCAATGTCAACAAAAATTTTTTTATTATTCATATAATTAGGAATATCCGAATTTTTAAGCGAAAATTTTATAGATTCACCCAATTCACCAATATAAGGATTAATTATAATATCATTATTATCTAGTTTATAAGTGCTATTGCAACTTCTGCAAACAGGAATAAGGTTATATAAATTTAGAGCTAGAAAAGGATATGTTGATTTATTATAATAATGATCAAAAGTTGCCTCTGCAATAATATTTCCATTTTTATCCTGAATTGTTGAAAAATAATGTTGACCGCAATAAGGACACACCTCTATTTTTAAAATTTTTATTAATTTTGCACCATACCAAGATGGAAGTTTTTTGTTATTAGGCGTTCTAAAATTTTTATATTGAGATATTAAATTTATCTTGGTATTGCCTTTTTTATATTTACCGTATCCTCTTTTTAATTTCATATTTTCATCAAAAGGATTCTCTATAAAAACTTTTTTCATATCATCTTCAGATAAATTCTTTTTATTCTTAAATCTAAGTTTTTTACAGTATGCTAAATGTTTATGTTTTATATTTTCAAATTCTATATTAGTTAGATTTATTTTTTTCATCTACCTGCCTTTGTAATTTTTCAAACTTATCTTTCAAGTTAATATATTGAATTAATAATTTATTCGGTTCAAACAAATACCAACTATATGGCGAAGAGTATAGTTCTTTTAATAATGCATTTTTAATTACCGGTTCACCAATAATCTCAATTTTTTTATGAATATCCTCGATGTTTCCCTTTAAATTTAATTTATTATCATTTATCAATGCTGGATGCATAAAAATAGTATCACAAATAAAAGGTTCATAAATATTCAATCTTTTTTGGATTTCTTCTATATATTCTTTTGCAAATTCGCCAATTGTACAAATACCATCACAATCACCTAAAAAAAAGTTATTATTAAATAAATCATAAATATTTGCACAAAACGTATTTTCAATATTGGGGACAATTTTAGCATTCCCGTTTTCCCCTCTTTGAAGCATAATAACATTCTCTTTTGGCATATCAGAAAGAATAAAAGGGGAATGTGTTGTAAATATTATATTGTTTATACCATTGAGGTTTATTTTCTTAAAGAAATCAATAATATAATATACCATTTTTCGTTGCCATTCAGGATGCCAGCTTAAATCCATTTCATCAAACACAAAAATAGCAGTCTCTTTTGTTTTCTCATTATTTTTCACTGATAAAATGTCTGCAAAGAAACGCAAAATTCTTTGCTCTCCTGTGCTCAAATCATAAAAGGAGTATAGCTTATCGTTTCTAATATTATAGAAATTTTGTTTAAAAATTCCTAAATTATTTAATGTTTTCATTTCTTTTGTTAATTTATTTATATTAACATCTATCATGTGTTCTAGTTTAGGTCTATAAACATTACCATCATCTGTTGTTAATATATTTTTCAAAAATTTATTATTATCTATAAGTTTAGATTCAAATAAAATGCAAGTTTGTATTAAATTGATAAAATCATCTATTAGATTAGACCTTTCTAATTGTGATTTAATTTGTTCATCTTTAAGTTCTTGATTGAATTTTGATAAAATTTCTTCATAAAAACCTTTTAATTCAATGTGTTTCTTTTTGTAATCAATCTCATTAAGATTAATAAGAATTTTATCTAAATTCTTTAAATTGATTATATTTTCCTGTCCTTCTAAAAAATAAAATATTTCTGCTATTTTAATGAGTACGAATTCAAAACATCCATTAGATATGACAACATGAGCAACTTCATCTATATTTTTATATTCAAATCGTTTTGCTTTATCAATTATTAAATTATTTGAGTCTCTTAGCATATCTACAAGATTCCAAATACTTGAAAAGGCTGTATTTCCTTTTTTTATACCCAAACACAGTTTATTATTAATTTGATGGGTCAACCACTCGAATTCTTGTAAAATATTAATTTCATATCCATACTTGTCAAAAGTAAGATATTGATTTTTATCACTTAGTATTTTAAATTTTTTTTCTTTATTTTCATTGAATAATTCTCTTAAAGCATGACTTGTAACATACAATCGAAAACGATCATAATAAAAATAATTTTCCATTTTCTTTTTTATAATATCTTGCATGTGTACTTCTTTAGGAAAAATTAAAAGATTGTCCTCTTCTATATTCAAAAATGGCTTAAATAAAGCACACCATTCATTGGCTTTTTTAGTTTCTGCTTGTATCAAGTCATTATTTATCCGCACTTCTGTTTTATTACAGTTTGTAAAACACTCATACTTTTCATTATTTTTATATAATAAAAAGTATTTTTCAGGACAAATCGTATCAAAATAATCATCAACATCTCTAGTATAACAGCCCCTTAAAATAGAGATTAGTGCACTACACAAATTACTCTTACCGGAGCCATTTGCTCCAATAATTGTTTTTATATTCAAATTGTTATCAAAAACATTTACATAATCCTGCTTAACTAAAGTTATTAAAAGAAAATTTTTATCAACATTGTATTCGGTCTCCATTTCACTATAATTTGCATTTAATGAACAACCTATCTGTTCAATATTTTTATAATCTTTTAGCCATAAATACACTAATTCCATTTTAAATATTCACTTCCTGTTTTTTGAATTGCATTTCATAAAGAGCCTTGTATTGTCCGTTTTCTATGGACATAAGTTCGTCATGATTTCCGAGTTCTACCAATTCACCTTCATTTATAACTGCAATTTTGTCGGCATTTCTTATTGTTGAAAGTCTGTGTGCAATGATAAATACTGTTTTATCTTTCATTAAATTATCAATAGCCTGTTGGACAATAGCTTCTGACTTATTATCTAATGCTGATGTCGCCTCGTCAAGTATTACTACAGGTGCGTTTTTGATAAGATAAATGCTCTTGCTATAGCAATTCTTTGTTTTTGACCATCTGAAAGCATCACTCCTCTTTCTCCGATATAGGTTTTAATACCATCATCAAGAGTTGAGATAAATTCTTCTAAGCAGACAATTTGAATAGCAATATTTAATTATTCCTCTGTTGCGTTTGGTTTACCAATTAAAATATTTTCTTTGATACTACCTGCAAATAAAAAATCATCCTGAAAAACAATAGAAATATTATTTCTAAGCGATTCTATTTTATAATCGGCAATATCAATGCCGTCCATCTTTATTTTCCCGTGCTTTATCTTATAAAAGCAAGGAATAAGATTTACTATTGTAGACTTTCCACCGCCGGAATTTCCGGCAAGCGCCATTGTTTCACCCTTATTTACAACAAAACTGATATTTTTTAAAACAGGTACTCCTTTTTTGTATTCTTTTGATGTGAGATATTTAGGCAGTTTAAATGATACTCTTCTAACATATTTGAGGGGACATTTTTGCAATGCCGGGACATTACCATAATTTGATAATCCTTAAATCCATTTTTTAATTCTTCATAAGAATTATTTCTAATGAGATACACAAATTACTTCAAATTCTGTTAAAGTTTGATTTGAATGCTATCTAAACTTTTTTTCAAATATTTTTCTGCATTATAAATAGGTATTATTATACTAATTTTAGGCATTTTTATTTCTTTTTCTCCCCGCCATACATCCACATAAAGTGATCCAAATCCCTTATTGAATAATCTTTTTCACTTAAGTCGTAATAATCTCTAAACTTATTAATAATTTTTTTAAATGTTGTATAATTTCTTAAATCGGCAGCTGTATATTTTGGGGACAAAGACTGTTCTTTTATAAAAAGTTTAAGAACATATTCTACATTTGAATCAAAAATAGGAAAAGCCGATTTATTGTATCTAAAACAGTATTTTGTTGCAAATGAGTAAAACACCCTATTTTTAATTTCAGGTACCATGGCTATTTCAGATACTAAATTTTCTTCTCCATCTTTTAGTCTTTTGTCTATATTCTTTATTGAAACAATATGATTCGCCATTTTACTTAATGCTAATACATTTGTACTGTAATATGCATTTAAACAGGCAACTTTTGCTAAAACCTCTGTCTCATCAGTATTACAAGGATAAATTTCTTCGAAAAGTTTATTTAAACATTCTTCTTGTTTTATGTAATGTTTATAATACGTGTCATTATTATATTTATTCAAATACTCATTTATAACTCTTTTAAACACTCCCTTATTTGGCAATATTTTATTTACTGGTTTAAAAAAATTAGTCATTACAAAACAACTCCTTCTATGTATCTAAGATTCATATTTTCCTGTAAATCAATAAATTTTAAGGTCAGGGCAACCGTTGTTTGGTGGAACAACCATTGAAGATATGACAAATCTTTATATTTCAGGTAATGATCATAATCAAATATTTTTCGCCATGAGGCAACGGATTTTAACTGAAAAGTCTTCGTTTCGTCTGTTAGATAATATTTATCTTTTACATCTTTTACATGAAGTTTTAGCAATGTTTTTAAGTTCATGCCGGTATTTATCTTGAATTCAAACAACAGCAGGTCTCTTACCATACCCTTCTTCCTGTACAATTCTTTTATCATTTCTATTGTGGATATATCTTTTATTGGAGAAGTTATCATAATTGCTTATATTTCATTCTTTCCGAAAAATTTTCTCTTTAACATCACTTCTGCAAATATTCTCTTAACTTTTTTTAGCCATTATGTAAATCCTGTATTTTCAAACTTACGGGAACCTATATTATCACAAACCAAAATGGAATTTTATATTTATTAAAAAATGTTATGAATTCCCATTTTTTAAAACAATTTCCATACAAAACCCTTTTAAATCAGGTTACTTGCCAATCTTAACTTTTTGGATGAAATACTGTTAAGAAGATAAGCCTTTCATATCAGGAAATGAATTTTGTGCAAATCTTTTGACAGATTTTCAATAACCTTTGAGCCCCACCCTGCCTGTTCTTGCTGGTTTAAAATGTTTTACCTATATTCCAATACAAAATTATAAACTCTGAATTAACGGACAAAGCCGCTTTTACCTGAGCACTTCTGATTTCATTTTTCAGATTTTCCAGAACTTGAATATATGATTTATCTATGTTGTCCAAAATTCTCTGCAAATCTTCTGAATGTTAGATTACAAGGAATATTTTCATATCCTCATTTTTCAAGGTTTCATTTGCTCATTTAAAATCGTATTATATTCACCCTGTTGATTAGTTCTGCGTTTTTGTAAAAGTCCCTCTGTTCCGTAATCTTCAAACATTTTAACCCAACGATGAAGTGTTCCTATCGAAATTGAATCAACAAACTTATATATTTGTTACAAATACATTCCGCTGTTATATAAATCTAAAAATACTGAATGTGTTCCTGTTTTTCTGCTTTTGTAACAGAATGACATAATCCAGATTATGACTATAGGTCATTGACTTTTAGTCATTTATTTGTTATAATATTTTATAATCAGGAGTATTTTATGAATAAAAGA
>CALUPM010000011.1 GCA_944322665.1 Candidatus Gastranaerophilales bacterium
AGAGGGAAGAATTTCTTAATGAGCGCAGCGAATTTAGAAATTCGGGTGAGGGGTCTGATAAGTGAAGGGTTTGTTTCAGGAAAAGATACTAAGGCACTAGGATGCTAGGGCACTAAGAGGTTTCGGGATAAAGGCGATAAGTCTGCAAGGCGATAAGTTCTTATCAAAGTGAGGCGTGAAGGGTGAAGAGTGAAGGGGGTTGAATGGGTGAATGGTTGAAAAGTTGAAGGGTTTGTTTCTAAAAAAGATACTAAGGCGCTAGGGCACTAAGGCACTAAGAGGTTACGTTTTGAAAGGCGATAAGACTGCAAGACGATAAGGCGATAAGTTCTTATCAAAGTGAAGCGTGAAGGGTGAAGAGTGAAGGGGGTTGAATGGGTGAATGGTTGAAAAGTTGAAGGGTTTGTTTCTAAAAAAGATACTAAGGTGCTAAGGCAAACGATAAAGTGAGGCGTGAAGGGTGAAGGGTGAGGAGGGTTGAAAGGGTCAATGGATTTGGTGTCATCCTGAGCCACTCTGCCGAACAAAACGATTGAATATCGTTTTGTGAGAGAGCGAAGGATCCCCCTAAAAATCCAAGGAGATTCTTCGGACTAGCGTCCTCAGCATGACATGAATAATAAAAAAATAAAATGCCGCGATAGCGAAGTGAACAATAATTGCAGGCGAGGTAAATATCAAAGGCGGGTATTGTTCGAGCGCAGCGAGTTTACCCGCCCATGAGCCGAGCCGGACAAATTATTAGAGAACGAAGCGTGCGGCTGGTTTGCGTCGCTTTGCCACCAAAGCGACCTCTGTCCGCGCAGGACAAAATAAAAAATACGATGGGATTCTTCGGTCGCTGCGCTCCCTCAGAATGACATACTATAATTTCCTCGCCCTGCGGGATGCTAGTTCGAACCGGCGAAGAATGTGCCGTGTGAGCCTGTATGCCGCCGCAGGCGGCTGATGTTCAGGGCATTTGAGCTGACAAGAAAGACAGTGAAATATACAAATATAATCTTTCTAAATGATTAAAATGAACAAATTATATAATAAAATCGTTAATTAAATGAACAAAGATTTTTGAGGAATTTTAATTGAATATTTCCGGAAAAATAAAAATATTTTTGATAGTTACAGGCTTATTAATATCGTTTACCCCTGTATTTTCAGCAGAGGTTGCTGCTGTGCAGAAAGGGATGGTATTGTCGCTTGAAGATTGTATTGAAATTGCCCTCAAAAACAGTCCTAACATCAAAAAATCCAGATACAATTACAGGTTGAGCAAAACAGATGTAAGCCTTGCAAAATCCGACTTTTTTCCGACCATAAATCTCAGCACCGGTCTTAATTACAATGACAGTTACTCAAGGCTCAGGGATTACAACAACAGTTATTACAGCGTGCAGGCGTCCATAAACCAGATGATATGGAATTTTGGCAAAACAAACGCAAGAATTAAAATGCAGAAGTTTAACATGATTTCTTCTCAATTCAGCTTTGACAACACTGTTTTGTCAACGATTTATACGGTTAAGAACAACTATTATGCGGTTCTGGCAGCTAAAGCTGCGATGGATGTAAACAGGGCAAACGTCCAGATTAACGAAAGAAACTACCAGCGGACAAAAGCCTATTTTGATGAGGGCATCCGCTCTAAAATTGACCTTGTGAACGCGGAAGTTTACCTGAGCGATTCAAAAGTTTCGCTTGTTCAGTCGGAAAATCAGTTTAAAAACGCGATGGTAAGACTTAACAACTCGATGTACATTGCTTATGCGCCGGAATATGAAATCAAAAATACAGAAACATTTAACTTTAAACGGAATGAAATTCCGGTAAATCTTGAAAAAATTTCGGAAAAAACAGACCTCAGCAAGCTTCCGGAAAACGTTACTGATGCGACTCTTACGTCATCTGTAGAAAAACTTAACGTAATGGAAAACTTTAAATTTGACCCGTTTCCTTATACGTTTGAAAAGTCCGTGGAAATTGCAATTGACAACAGACCCGACCTTAAGGCTTATGAAAACACTTTAAAAGCCATGAAGCAGTCGTTGTTATATATAAAACGCCAGTATTATCCGACACTTTCGGGAACGGCCGGTTACAACCTCAGGGATGCAAAATACAGCACAAACTCTTTAAGTATGGGGCTTACGTTGAGCACTTCTCTTAACATACTCAGCCAGAAAAGCCAGGTTGACGCAGGAAAAATTCAGGTAGAGTTAGCGCAAAACGAAATTGACCTGCTTAAACAAAATATTTATTTTGAAGTCCAGTCGGCATATATTGATATGATACAATTGGAAAAACAAATTCCTCTTCTGGCTGTCAAAGTAAAACAGACGCTTGAGAATTTAGAGCTTGCGGACGGAAGATATACCGTTGGAATAGGCGATTATATCGAACTTCAGGACGCAAAAGTCAATTACAACAACGCCCAGCAGGCTTATGTGCAGGCGGTTTATAATTATAACGTAGCCCGTGCTGCTCTTGAGCAGTCAATGGCAATGAAACCTGATATAAAAATTGATATTGAGGATAAAGACTAATGGAAATTAAAAAGTTTTTAACAAAAAGGTACATAATAACAGGTGCTGTAATTCTGGGGATTGCAATAGGCGCATCATGTTATGTCGGGGTTAAGACTAAAGTCAGATACATAACCCAGCCGATTAAGCGCTGCACAATTACGGAAATCGTCGAAGCATCCGGCACAATAAACCCCGTAAACACTGTCAGTGTCGGCTCAACCGTATCGGGGCTTATAAAAGAAATTTACGTCGACTTCAACTCTGAAGTTAAGAAAGGGCAGTTGATGGCACAGATTGACCCTGCCAACTTTGAAGCAACAGTCCAGCAGAACAAAGCCCAGATTGCAAATGCCCAGGCAAATCTTGCCAGACTTCAGGCAGTAACTGATTACGACTATAAAATGTATGAGAGATACAAAAACCTGTATGCCAAAAATTTTATTGCCAAAAGCGAACTAGATCAGGCAGAAAGCACTTATAAATCGGATCTGGCTCAGATAAATTCGGCAAGAGCACAGATTACGCAGTATCAGGCGTCTTTGAAAACCGCACTTACAAACCTCGGTTATACAAAAATTATAGCCCCTGTTGACGGAACGGTAATTTCACGTGAAATCGACCTCGGACAGCCGGTTGCCGCAAGCTTTCAGGCTCCGCAGTTGTTTACAATAGCGCAGGACTTAACGGAAATGCAAATTGAAGTAAACGTCTCGGAAGCCGATATCGGAAAGGTTAAAGAAGGTCAGGATGTTACATATACCCTCGACGGTTATGCAGACAGCCTGTTTAAAGGCAAAGTTACTCAGGTAAGACTTGCCTCAACCACGACAAGCAACGTCGTCACTTATTCCGTAATCGTTGACGTCAAAAATGAAGACTTGAAACTCAAACCCGGTATGACAGCAAACGTTTCCATTATCACAAATGTCAGAGAAAATGTACTTTGCCTTCCGAATGTCGCAATGAAATTCACGCCCTCAACCGACGGAACAAAATACGAAAATCAGGGTATCTGGATTCTTGAGAAAAACAAACCCGTGCGGCACGATATTAAAACAGGCGCAGGCGATGACAACTTTACTGAACTTATTTCCGAAGGCATAAAGGAAAATGACCTTATTATAACAGGAATAAAAGGCAAAAACAAAAGTTCTGCCGGAAACAAACCCCGCCGCCGCGGAATGTTCTAAAAAAGGATAAATATGGCACTGATAGAAGTTAAAGATGCAATAAAAACTTATCAAACAGGCGAGGACAGCTTCAATGCGCTGAATTGTGTTTCCCTGAGCGTTGAAGAAGGTGAGTTTGTCGCAATAATGGGTGCTTCAGGCTCCGGAAAGTCAACATTTATGAATATGCTCGGTACTCTTGACAAGCCAAATTCCGGAAGCTACTACCTTGACGGAATTGACATGCTTAATCTTACCCCGAACGAAGTCGCCGAAATCCGGAACAGAAAAATGGGCTTTGTATTTCAGGGATTTAACCTGATTGCAAGAACAACGGCACTTGAAAACGTGGAACTTCCGATGATTTACAACGGTGTTCCCGAAGAAGAACGGGTAAAACGTGCAAAAGCAGCCTTAAAGATAGTCGGGCTTGAGGCAAGGGAAGATCACATGCCGAACCAGATGTCAGGCGGCCAGCAGCAGCGTGTTGCGATTGCACGCGCAATCATTAACGATCCGCCGCTTATCTTAGCGGACGAACCGACAGGAAACCTTGATACAAAAACAAGTATTGAAGTTATGGAATTTTTTGTTAAATTAAACGAAGAAACAGGTAAGACAATAATTTTGGTCACTCACGAACCCGACATTGCCGAATACTGCAAACGGGTTGTAAGATTTAAAGACGGAAACATAATCTCCGACGAAATTAACAAAAACCGCAAACTGTGCGGATAAGGACAGCTTATGATAGATTTCAAATCAACCTTAAAAATGGCAATAGTATCCCTGAAAATAAACCGTATGCGCTCAATGCTGACTTCTCTCGGTATAATTATCGGTGTAAGTGCGGTTATAATAATGCTTGCGGTCGGCTCCGGCGCCAGCGAGAGAATTGCAAAAGATATGGAATCCATGGGCAGCAATCTTCTTATGATACGTTCAAGTTCCGCTACTACCGGCGGTGTCAGAATGGGTTCCGGCACAAAACCTTCTCTGACACTTAAAGATGCGGAAGTAATCGAACAAAATGCTCTCGGAGTTCTTGCTGTTGCACCTTATTCAAGCGCAAGTTCGCAGCTGACTTACGGCAACCAGAACTGGGCCACAACAGTTGCCGGAACAACCGCGTCTTATCTTCACATAAGAAATTACGAAATTCTTCAGGGGCGTAATTTTATCCCTGTCGACATAAAAAACAGTACAAAAGTTGCGATTATCGGAAACACTGTTGCGACAGAACTTTTCGGAGATATGAACCCGATAAACAAAACAATGAGAATAGGAAATGTTCCGTTTAAGATTATCGGATTGTTGAAAACAAAAGGCGAAAACGGGATGGGAATGGATCAGGATGACCTTGTATTTATTCCTATTACGACCGCGCAGAAGAAGGTTTTCGGAACAGATTTTCCGGGCAGCGTCAAGATGATAAACGTAAAAGCCCAGAGTGACGCCACTTTAAGCGTTGCAGCGGAAGATATCACTGAAATTCTCCGCCGCCGCCACAACATCGGCAAAAATCAGGAGGATGATTTTGAAATCCGCAACCTTGCGGAAATGCAGGAAACGATTAAATCTTCAGCCCGCACGATGTCGCTTCTTTTAGGCGCAATCGCTTCGGTTTCTCTGCTTGTCGGCGGAATAGGGATTATGAATATTATGCTTGTGTCAGTAACCGAAAGAACAAAAGAAATCGGAATTCGTATGGCAATTGGCGCAAAGGCATCAGACATAAGAATTCAGTTTTTGATTGAATCTTTTCTTCTTTCAATAATCGGCGGACTTATCGGTGTTGTAATCGGAGTCGGCGGGGCAGAACTTTTGCATTTGCTGGCGGACATGTCGATTTCAATATCAACTTTTTCAATAATTCTGTCGCTTGGATTTTCAGGCGCAATCGGGGTTTTGTTCGGATACTATCCGGCCTATAAAGCCTCTCTTCTCAACCCGATTGATGCGTTGAGATATGAGTAGGGTCGGAAAAAGGCGATAGGACTGCAAGGCGATAAGACGATAAGTTCTTATCAGAGTGAAGAGTGAAGGGTGAAGAGTGAGGGGAGTTGAAAGGATGAACAGTTGAACGGGTGAAAGGTTTGTTTCTGGAAAAGATACTAGGGCGCTAAGGCATTAAGGCACTAGGAGGGTTCAAAGACGATAGGACGATAGGACGTTAAGTTCTTTACGTAAAATAATTCCCTCGCCCCTTGTGGGAGAGGGTAGAATTTGTTAGTGAGCAAATGCGAACTTACAAATTCGGGTGAAGGGTCTGATAAGTGAAGGGTGAGGATAGTTGAATGGATGAAAGGTTGAAAAGTTGAAGGGTTTGTTACGTAAAATAGTTCCCATCTCTATGCGGGAGAGGGTGCCGGAAGGGCAGGTGAGGGGGCGACAAAAGATATAATGCGGTAAAGAGTCACACCACCGCCCTATTTTGTCATACGAGGTTATCTCAGTATCTTGATGAGATTCTGAAACAAGTTCAGAATGACAATGGAAGACAACATGCGGCGAAAGTTTTTAGTAGTTTTTGGTAATCTCAGATTAAGATTTCTAAAATAAGTCAGAAGTTCCGCTAATCCGGTATTAGTCAGCCGAGAAGATTTCTCTGATATCGTCTAAAGTCAGAGATTTTACGATGTTTCTGTCAACCGAAATTACGCTGTCAACAAGGTTACGTTTAATTGTTTTGAGTTTCTGAATTTTCTCTTCAACAGTATTTTTCGTAATAAGCCTGTAAACAAAAACTTTCTTTGTCTGTCCGATACGGTAAGCACGGTCTGTAGCCTGATCTTCAACAGCAGGGTTCCACCACGGATCGTAATGGATTACGTAATCCGCTCCTGTCAGGTTCAAACCTGTACCGCCGGCTTTCAGGCTTATTAAGAATATAGGAATGTTGCTTGAATTGAATCTTTCGACAGCTGCCTGACGGTCTTTTGTCTTGCCTGTCAGATATTCGTAATCAATACCTTCTCTTTCAAGCCAGTCTTTTACTATATCCAGCATATTGACAAACTGGCTGAACAAAAGCACCCTGTGGCCTTCCGAGATAATTTCTTCAAGCATAACTTTAAGTTTTTCAAACTTGCCCGATGACATAACGTGTTTGACATTTTCTTTGTCATACAATCTCGGGTGACAGCAGATTTGACGCAGCCTGAGTAGTGCTGAGAATATTGAAAGTCTGCTCTTTTCAAGCCCGTTCTGTTCGATTGATTTGAAGAGTTCTTCTTTTGTTGAATCAAGAACCTGCAGATAGAAGTCTTTCTGTTCGTCAGTAAGTTCGCAGTATGCAATGTTTTCAACTTTATCCGGAAGATCTTTTGCAACATCGCGCTTCATACGGCGGAGGATGAACGGATAAATCTGTAATTTCAACCGTTTTTCAACTGTTTTGTCGCCTCTTTCCATAATCGGATTGACATAACGATAATTAAATTCAGACACACTCATCAAAAATCCCGGCATTAAGAAATCAAATACTGACCAGAGTTCTTCCAGTTTATTTTCAATCGGTGTGCCGGAAAGCGCAAGTTTGTGGTCTGCATTGAGTTTTTTTACCGCCTGCGCTGTTTGAGAGAGTGCGTTTTTGATATTTTGTGATTCATCCAGAATTATGTATCTGAAATTATATTTTTGAAGTTTTTCAATGTCGCGGCGGACAAGGGCGTAACTTGTGATTACAACATCGTATTCCGGAATTTGTTTAAACAGCGATTTTCTGTCTGCGCCTGAAAGTTTCAGGCAATTGAGAGTCGGTGCAAATTTCTGAATTTCGGCTTCCCAGTTGAAAACAACCGTTGTCGGACAGATTACAAGTGTCGGCGCAGGGCCGTCGACTTCTTTGGCTTTTTGAACAACCGCAAGCGCCTGAAGAGTTTTACCAAGCCCCATGTCATCAGCAAGTATTCCGTTAAGCCCGTATTTATACATAAACCACAGCCATCCGTAACCTTTAATCTGGTATTCACGGAATTCGGCGTTGATGTCTTTCGGAAGTTCGATTTCTTCCGTTGTCGAGAAGGACGACATCTGCTCCCAGAATTTGGCAAACTCATCACTCAGGACAAGTTCCACATCAAGGTTTTTAAGCTCACTGATTAACCCTGCGCGGTAGGTTTTGACCGTAAATTTGTCATCGTCATTTCTGTAAACATCGAACGAGTTGAAGGCTCTCATCATTGCATAAATATTCTGCGCCGGAAATTCTACAAACCCGAGGCTTCTGATTCTGCTGTATTTTTCGCCGCTCTGTATTGTGTCATAAATATCGCTGAAGGAGATTATTTCATCTCCGACCTGCCCGTAGAGGGTTATGTCAAAGCTGTCAGAGGCTTCTTCGCTGAAATCAATCTTCGCGCAGAGTCTGAAAGGTTCTTCAAGAAGTTTAAAGAAACTCATATCGTCTTTTTCTTCAAATTTCCAGCCTTCGCCCGCCTGTTTTATGTAATAGTTATAAAAATCAATTGCGTTTTCTTTTTCTAACGCGAGGTTGTTTGTCTGCATCGGAACAAACTTGCAGGCTAAAAGCATGTGATAAGCTTCAATTTCGTGCTGGTAATTCCTTTTTATCCAGTAAACAAGGTCTTCTCCGGGCTTTTTAATTGTAATGTACGGAGATTTTTCCGCTGTTTTTGAGAACGGAACCTTGACCCCGTCATATTCAAATTCAAGTGTTGCTTTCAGCGACTGGTCGTAATCTATACCCATTGTGACAATATTTAGCGGCGGACGTTCTTCAAGCATTAATTTACTTATTGTTTCGGACACTTCGACATCCATAATCTCTTGAAGCTGCGGAAGTTCTTCATAGATAAATTTGCCGCCGTCGGAGTCTTTCAAATCTGTGAAACTTGATTTAATAAGGTTTTGCGGCAGTGCCTGAATTGCGACATTTGTCGGGAAAATAAGATTTTTGTATCTGCCCCATTTCAGGTGACGTGAAAAATATCTTACTTCTTCAAACGGAATTACATCCTCCTTGTCAGGGCGAATCCATTCAAGCGAAAGAAGAATTGTCCCCTGAGTGCCTGCATTGACGTAAAGTTTAAGCTTCCATTCTTCGTCGACAAATTTAAGCCGGTCTTTTGTCTTTTCGTCAAGAACCTCGTCGGCTTTGGAGAGAAGCGCAAACATCGGCCCGAATTTCGTAATCGGGATATCATACCAGCCGGCTTTTTTGTCCTGTCTGGAAATTGTCAAAAGCTGCTGGAATATTGCAACTTCAACTTTTTGCGAGTTGTTAAGCTCAAAGTTTTTGTCCTGTTTCTGAGCTTCGATTAAGGCTCTTAAAATCGGTTCAATCTGTCTTACGACCTTGCCGGTTTCGCGCGACATAACTAGAACTGAGAAAAAATTTGCCTTGCGTTTCGGGTTGAAGTGGAAGATATAATTTCCTTCCGGCGGTTCGGTGAGGGCTGTGTTTTCATCGGGGAAATTCGGTTCTATGCCGAATTTTGTCTCAAGCCAGTCTTCGTAAGCGTGCTCATCAATGGCTTTGAGTGCAACCGCGACAGCGTGTTTGCACCATTCTTCTTTAAGCGGGCAGTTGCAGCGGGCTTCTACTTTGTTTTTTTTGAAAATTAAATCTGTTTTGTAAAAGTCCTGAAAATTGCCTTTTACTTTGCCCATGTAAAAGTTTTTTTCAGGATACGTATCAAACACCATATCTTTAAGATGGTATTCATATCCGCGTCTCCAGCTTCCGGCGCTTGCCCGGTCTTTTATATATTTGTAATTAAATTCTTCAACACTCATGAAACTTTTGGGAGTATCTCTTTCTTTCCTAAGGGTGTAAATTCCGGATATAGAAGCAAAAATACCTCTATAAACCCTCAACACTTATATTATACATGAATCACAAAAAAAGGCAAGCACAAATTATTAAAAATTACATCCCGAGCAAATAATGGTGAAATAAGTATGAAAATGCAATCCCGAAAATTGCACCGGCAATTACTTCAAGCGGGGTATGCCCGAGAAGTTCTTTGAGTTTTCCGCCGATTGCCTGCACGTTATGCTGGTAAAAATCTTCCATCATCCGGTTTAAGCAGGCAGCGGTTTTGCCTGCAGCACGCCTCACGCCTGCTGCGTCGTACATCGTAACAAGCGCATATCCGATAGCCACCGCAAAAATTACGGAATCAAATCCCGATATAAGACCTACAGATGTTGAAAGCCCCATTACACCCGCAGAATGAGAACTCGGCATTCCGCCTGTCGTTGTAAAAATTTTGAAATTTATTTTTCTTGATCTGATTGTAAATATAAAAAATTTTATGACCTGCGCAAAGAATGCTGCCGCAAGTCCTGCTATTATCGCCTCATAACCTGTGTTTAAAACCTTTTGTATCATTAAATCCTGCTCTCCAGTTTAATTTTGCAACTTTATTTTATCACAAGCATACGAGGTTGCAAATCAGTCTTTCTTGATTTTAGAAAGAATTTCTTCAAAAATTTCAGATTTAAACCCGTTATCGGAGAGAATTTTTCTGCATTCATCAAGAAGGGAATTCAAATCTTTTTTTGCTTTGTTGATTCCGTACAGGCTTGTGTAGGTAAGTTTTCCGGCAATTTTGTCCTTGCCGGGGGTTTTGCCGATTTCTTCAAAGGTTGCTTCTTCATCAAGAATATCATCGGCTATCTGGAATGCAATTCCGAGTTTTTCCGCAAAAACAGTGAGGGTTTTAAGAGCTTTTTCGTCAGCGCCGCCGATTATGGCACCCGTCCTTATTGCAAGCCTGAAAAGGTCGCCTGTTTTGTGCAGGTGTAAGTAATGAAGTATTTCTGAATGCTCGTCTTTGGTAATACGTTCGCCTTCACTTTGTTTGCGCTCATTTTCAATATCCACAACCTGTCCTGCAATTACCCCGTAAGCGCCGGCAGCCTGAAAATATTCTTCCATAATCCTCACAAGTTTTTCACTCCCGAGGTTTTTAGAGTTTTTCAAAATAATCTGCGGTGCAAAAGTCAAAAGAGCATCTCCTGCCAGAACCGCAATTGCTTCTGAGAATACTTTATGGTTTGAAGGTTTTCCGCGTCTGAAATCGTCATTATCCATGCAAGGCAGGTCATCATGGATTAGGGTCTGTGCATGAAGCATCTCAATTGCGCAGGCTGCCGGCAAAACATCTTCCAAATCCGCTCCGAACATCCTTGCGCTTTCAATACACATTACCGGCCGAAGCCTTTTCCCTGGAAGAAGCACCGTGTAGCGCATTGATTTAAAAATATCCTCCGGATAAGAAACCGGAATGTATTCATCAAGTTTTTTGTCTACGATTTCTATATAAGCTTTCATTTGCATAAGTTGCTCCGTTCTTATTGTTTTGTGGACTCCTGCTGCTGCTTTGATTTTTATTCTTCAATATCAAATTTTTTTAAATTCTGCTTTAAGGTATTTCTTCCGCCTGTACGTTTTTTATTGCTGATTTTGGCGATTTCTTTGTTGTGAACGGTTTTCTTTGAATGTTCTTTTTTTACTCCTTCATACTTAATTCGTTCTTTGTATTCTTTCGCCTCTTCAACAAAAGCAAGATAGCTTTCATATCTTGATGTATCAATTTGGTCAAGGTGCGCAAGCACGTTGCAACCGTCTTCTTTGATGTGAAGGCAGTCGGGATATTTACACCCGTTTTTTAGCGCCGCGATTTCATCAAATAATCCGCCGACTTCTGCCGGAAGAATGAAATCAAACTTGACGTTGCTGAATCCCGGAGTGTCGACAATTCTTGTGTTTTCTCCGATTTTAATGATTTCGCAGTGGCGGGTTGTGTGGGTGCCCCGTTGAGTTTTTTCGCTGACGGATTTGGTTCTTAAATTGAGTTCGGGATTTATTGCGTTGATAAGGCTTGATTTTCCGACGCCGGAATTCCCGCAAAGGACGCTTGTTTTGTCTTTCAAAAGTTTTTCAAAAGTTTTTATTCCGTTATGTTCGGTGGCTGACGTGTAGACCGCTTTGTAGCCCAAAGGTTCATAAATATCGCGGATTTTGGACTTTAAGTCTTTTTCAAATTTCAGGTCGCTTTTGTTGAAACACAAAACAGCCGGAATTTTAAAATATTTTGCAAGTGTTATATACCTGTTCAACTGGAGAAAGCTTAAATCCGGCTCTTTAAGCGCTGAAACTATCACAACCTGATCAATGTTTGAAACGGACGGACGGCTGATGAAATTTTTTCTCGGCAGAACTTCTTCAATAACTCCGCCGGAAAATTCCACAAAGTCGCCGACAAGAATTTTTTCTTTTCGCTTTTTAAGCACTTCTCTTATTTTGCACTCAAAAATTTCCGCTCCGTCATCGACGTAATAAAAATCGGAATGAATTTTGTAAATCTGCCCCTGTGCCATAAAAAAATATTATAATAAAAATTTTACAAGCGCAAAAAATGCCGTATAAAATCCTTTTTTGTTAATATAAGAGTCAAAATTGTTACAATTATTTGAAGTTTAATACTTTTATGTTATCATCAAGGTAAAATTAGATGATTATACTTTTAATAAGGGGAATAATATGATTTCAGTAAACGACTTAAAAACAGGTTTGACATTAGAACTGGACAACGGCTTGTGGTCAGTTGTTGAATTTTTGCACGTTAAACCGGGAAAAGGAGCCGCTTTTGTAAGAACAAAATTGAAAAACGTTGAAACCGGACAGGTTATAGAAAAAACTTTCCGTGCAGGCGAAAAAGTCGGCAAAGCTACTCTTGACAGACGTGAAATGCAGTATCTCTACAAAGAAGGCGCAGATTACGTTATGATGGATAATGAAACTTACGACCAGCTTCACCTGACAGAAGATCAAATCGGAGACGGACTTAAATACTTAAAAGAAAATATGAACGTACAGGTTCTGATGCACGATTCAAGAATTATAGGTGTTGATATTCCGGCTCACGTAGAACTGGAAGTTGTTGACACTCCGCCGGCAGAAAAAGGCAACACGGCTCAGGGCGGAACAAAACCCGCTAAGCTTGAAACCGGTGCTGTTGTAAACGTTCCGTTCTTCGTTTCTAACGGCGACGTTATCAGAGTTGATACCAGAACAAACGAATATCTCGACAGAGTTTAAAACCGGCTCCGGAGTCTTAAAATAAGTATGTTATTATGAGCAAAGCGAAGAATTTCAAAATACTTTAAACTAAGGCTCGAATAATTTACCTGAAAGGAAAGAAAAATGAAATTTGAAATAGATTATATTGAAAAACTTGCAAAAGTATTGTCTGACAATTCTCTGACAGAAATTTCGCTGGAAGACGGCGAACAGGCAATAACAATCCGCAAGGAATTAATCGGTGCACCGGTAATTACAGCCGCTCCGGCACCGGCAGCCGTAGTCCCGCAGGCTGCAGCAGCTCCTGCTACGGCTAAAGAAGAAGTTAAAAAAGGTAAACCTCTTACTTCTCCGATGGTTGGAACTTTTTACACAGCTCCGTCGCCTGATGCAAAACCGTTTATCGAAGTCGGACAGACTGTTAAACAGGGCGATGTTGTTTGTATCGTTGAAGCAATGAAACTTATGAACGAAATCGAATCCGAATTTTCAGGCACAGTTACGGAAATTTGTGTTAAAAACGGACAGCCCGTTGAATTCGGTCAGGTTTTGATGTATATAGAATAGCTAATATTAAAAAAGGTGAAAAGTTTGAATAAAGCTTTTCACCTTTTAATTATGTTTGCCTTCAAATTGGCATAAAAGGGATTAGATATGTTTAAAAAAGTACTAATAGCAAACCGCGGAGAGATTGCGGTAAGAATTATCAGAGCATGCAGAGAAATCGGTATTCCGACAGTTGCAATTTATTCGCAGGCTGACGCAAACTCGCTTCACGTAAGACTTGCAACCGAGGCATACTGCATCGGCCCTGCAGAAAGTTCAAAAAGTTATCTGAGCATTCCGGCAATTATTTCGGCAGCACTCGTCGCTGGCGCTGACGCAATTCATCCAGGATACGGGTTTATGTCTGAGCGTGCGGATTTCGCTGAAATTTGTGAAAAGCACGGAATAAAATTTATCGGGCCGACGGCTGAAGCTATGCGCAAAATGGGCGACAAAGCAACAGCGCGTAAAACAATGATTGAAAACAACGTGCCCGTTACTCCCGGAACCGGAATTTTGAAAACGCCTCAGGAAGTTAAAGAATTTGCAAAAAAAGCAGGCTATCCGATAATCCTGAAAGCCACGGCCGGCGGCGGCGGAAAAGGTATGAGAATTGTCCGCTCGGATGATGAAGTCGAAACCAATATGAATCTTTGCCAGTCTGAAGCGCAGAATTTCTTTGGAAATCCGGATGTTTATGCTGAAAAATACCTTGAAAACCCACGTCACATTGAAGTTCAAATTCTAGGCGACCAGTATGGCAACGTAGTTCATCTCGGTGAACGTGATTGTTCAATCCAGCGCCGTCACCAGAAATTGCTTGAAGAAGCGCCTTCACCTGCGATTGACGAAGCAACCAGAAAAGAAATGGGTGCCGCTGCAGTCAGAGCCGCTAAGGCTATCAATTACGAAGGTGCCGGTACCTGCGAATTCCTTCTTGACCACGACGGAAATTGGTATTTTATGGAAATGAATACACGTATTCAGGTTGAACACTGTGTAACCGAGATGATTTCCAATGTTGATCTGGTGAGAGAACAAATTATGGTTGCATCAGGCGAACCTCTTGACTTTACGCAGGAGGACATAGTTTTAAGAGGTCACGCTATTGAATGCCGTATAAATGCCGAAAATCCGGCAAAAGACTTTATGCCGAACCCCGGACAGATTACGGGTTACGTGACACCGGGCGGTTTTGGGGTCAGAGTGGATTCGCATGTTTATCAGGATTACAAAATTCCTCCTTTCTACGACAGTATGATAGGCAAACTCATCTGCTGGGGCAGAACCCGTAACGAAGCCCGCCGCAGAATGTACAGAGCCTTAAAAGAATACGTCATTACAGGTATTGAAACCACAATTCCTTTCCATCAGGAAATAATTGAAGATCCTGTGTTTATGAGCGGAAACTTCAATACAGGATTTATTGAAGATTTCTACAAAAGAACGGGCAAAAATAAAAAAGAAAATTAAAGGTGTCATTGTCATTGCGAGCGAATGCGAAGCAATCCAGCCGTTTAAATAAACATGTCATCCAGAGGAAAGGCACAAATGCACACTTAAAAATTGAAACAATTTCTTGTCATCCTGAGGGCAAAGCCCGAAGGATACTCAGAAAAGCTACTTGGATTCTTTATTTCGCTCAGAATGATCTAAAAAACAACCACCTGTTGTAACAGGGTTAGCAATCATTATAAAAAGGCGCCGGCTCAACGAGCCGGCGCCTTTTTAATATTTCAAATTTTAATTAATGTAAATCTTAAACAACATAAACGAAACCTGCTGTATTATTAGCAGTAACAAAAAAAATTATTTATCCATTAAACTAAACAAGCAGGGGATAGTGTTCATTGTAAAAATCGCCGAACCTGTCATTTAAAATAGCCTCGCGGCATTTTTGCGAAAATTCAACAAGAAATTGGATGTTGTGAATTGAAAGCAGTGTTGATGCCGTACTTTCTCCGCAGCGCCACAGGTGCCGGATATAAGCTTTTGAGTGGTTGCGGCAGGTGTAGCAGTTGCAGCCTTCTACAAGCGGAGATTTGTCGTCTTCGTAGGCTTTGACTTTAATATTTCTTTTGCCTTCCCACGTGAAGAATGAACCGTGGCGGGCGTTTCGGGTTGGCAGAACACAGTCAAACATGTCAATCCCGCGCTTAATCCCATCTAACAAATCCTCAGGCGTTCCGACTCCCATCAGATAACGTGGTTTGTTTTGAGGCAGAAGCGGGGCTGTAAATTCTACAAAATGATTCATTATATCTTTTGTTTCGCCGACGCTTAAGCCGCCGATTGCGTATCCGACTGCGTCAAATGAGGAAATTACCGAGGCGCTTTCTTTTCTCAAATCATCAAAAAATGCGCCCTGAACTATCGGAAACAATGCCTGACGCGGGTTTGTTTTTGCTTTAAAGCATCTTTCAAGCCATCTGTGAGTGCGTTCCATTGCTTTTTTCGCATCCTCATATTCACACGGAAAAGGCGCACACTCGTCAAATGCCATCATAATATCCGCGCCGATATCCTGCTGGATTTCCATTGAAACTTCAGGAGATATAAAGTGTTTTTTGCCGTCCTTCGGGTCGCGGAATTCAACCCCGTCCTCAGTAATTTTTCTTAAATGCGCCAGCGAGAATACCTGAAATCCGCCCGAATCTGTCAGAACAGGTTTATGCCAGTTCATCCAGCCGTGAATTCCGCCAAAATCTTTTATCCTTTTTGTTCCGGCTCTCAAATACAGGTGATAAGAATTAGCCAGTATAATCTGCGCGCCTGTATCTGCCACCTGATCGCAGGTAAGTGTTTTTACGGCAGAATTTGTACCGACCGGCATGAATATCGGAGTCTTTATAACCCCGTGCGGAGTTGTAAAAACCCCTGCTCTTGCGCCTGTCTGTGCGCAGGTGTGAACTAATTCATAATTAAAATAATCACTACTTTTCGTCAACATCTTCCGTCACAAGTTCCATCATATTTTTGTAATCAGGACAGAGTTCTTCCGGCTTAAAGTAGATTGCAATTTCTCTTTCGGCACTTTCAACGCTGTCAGAACCGTGTACAGTGTTGTAAGATTTTAACTGTGCATAGTCCGCTCTTATAGAACCGACATCGGCTTCACACGGATCTGTTGCCCCCAGCACGTGGCGGATTCCCTGAACAGCAAGGTATCCTTGAAATACCATTGCGACAATCGGACCGCTTGTAATGTATTTTACAAGATTCGGATAAAAAGGTTTTCCGATATGTTCCGCATAGTGTTTTGCCGCAATTTCTTCTGTCACCTGAAGCATCTTCATTCCGATAAGTTTGTATCCCTTCTTTTCAAAGCGGCTGATAATATCTCCGACTAAACCTCTCTTAACTCCGTCCGGCTTAATTGCCACAAATGTTCTTTCTTCTGTATGCATATTTCCTCCATTCATGTAAATTATATCATAAAAACATTTTTCGTCTAAGTCCTGCTTACGGTTTCGGTAGCTATTTCGCTTTTGAGATTTTTTAAATTTTTACACAGGAATGCAAGCATAATAGTGCACAGAGCAATTGCTGCAATCACAAGCCCCAGCCAGAATCCTTTCAAATTCATATTCATTTTAAATGCAAGGTAGCACCCGAGCGGTAAAAACAGAAGCCAGTATGCGGTGAAGTTTGAAAGAAGAACAATTCCGGTTTGTTTTATTCCCTTGAAAATTCCGGCAAGCGAGATTTGCAGCCCGTCAAATACCTGAAAAATTCCAAGAATATACAAAATCGGAACGGAAATTTCAAAGAGTTTTTTATCTTCCGTAAACAGCCCGACAAGAAAATCAGGAAATGTTGAAAATACAACCGAACTGCAGAGCATAAAACCAACTGACATTACAAGCCCGACAAACGCGTATCTTTTTAATTCGTAAATATTTCCGGCTCCGTTTGCAAAACCGACTTTGACGGCTATAGCGTTTGAAATTGCAAGCGGAACCATAAAAGATATGGTCGTCAGCGTGCATATCAAATTCTGTGCTGCCGCGTAAACGCCCGAAACTCTTCCCATAATTATTGCAACACTATTGAATGCAATAAATTCTACAATTATTGCCAGCGAAATCGGAAGTCCTATTTTCATCAGATTTTTGTAATAGTCAAAGTCCTTATAATCATGGAATTTCATTATTTTAAAACAATAAAACAGGAGGAATAATCCCATAAAATATCTGACGATAAAGCTTGCCCACGCAAGCCCGACAGCGCCCATTGAAGGCACGGGGCCTAAGCCGAATACAAGAATTAAGTTCAGCGCAATATTCAAAAATACTGAAAATACTGTCACTAAATTCGGGACAAGAACAATCTCAAACGCCTGCAAAAATTCCTTTAATGCCGCATGCAAATACCCGCCGAAGGTTGCAAATGCCGTTATGAACATATATTCTTTAATCATCGGCACGAGTTTTTCTTCAAAATGCAAAAAGTCAATCAACGGGATTGAAGCAAGAACCGCAAACATGATAATAACCCCGAGAAGCATGGAAAATCTGATTGTCGGGTAAAAATATTTTTTAGCGGATTTTTTTTCGCCCCTGAAATTTGACAGGAGCGGCGAAACGCTTGCAATCAATCCTATTCCGAAAGTCTGGATGCAATTGGTTATTGCCGTTGCGATGCTTATGGCCGCAAGCGTATCCGTTGAATGTCTGCCAGCAATCAGGACATCTCCGGCTCCTATCAGGATAAATCCGAGATTCCCCATAATTATCGGCAGGGCAATGTTTAAAAGTTCTCCGGCATAATGCCTGAATTTTAGTCTACTCATTATGCCTCAATTATAACCCAAAAATATTTTTTTGTTAAAACTTTCTTTAAATCAAAAGAGTTTCCGGTGCGGAATTTTTTTGTAAAAAGCATGCAATTTCTGTGATTAATTAAACAAATTCAACTGCGGAACGACAAGCTCTTTATTATCGGTTTTTCTGCGGGTAGAAAGGTTTTTTGAAAAATCCCTCTGCATTTTATTCATCAAATCCTGCGAGCGTTTGATAACAGAAGCCGGCAGACCTGCCATTTTTGCCACCTGAATACCGTAGCTTTTACTTGCTCCGCCCTGAACGATTTTCCGTAGAAATTCAATTTCTCCGTCAGCTTCCGCAACTGTAATTCTGTAATTTTTAATCTGCGGATAAGTATTTGTCATAACGTTCAACTCGTGATAGTGGGTTGCGAAAATGCATCTTGCTTTGATTTTTGTAGCTATGAATTCAGCGACAGACCATGCTATTGCGACTCCGTCGTAAGTGCTTGTCCCGCGCCCGATTTCGTCAAGAAGAATAAGGCTTTTATCGGTTGCGGAATTTAGAATGTGTGCTGTTTCAATCATTTCAACCATAAACGTTGACTGCCCGAGGGTCAAATCGTCAGAGGCTCCGACTCTGGTAAAGATTTTATCAATAACTCCGAGCTTTACATAATCTGCAGGAACCCACGAACCAATCTGCGCCATTAACGCAATCAGGGCATTCTGCCGCATATAAGTAGATTTTCCCGCCATATTCGGCCCTGTCAAAATCATAAACTGGGTTTTGTCAAGCGAGTTGCTCTGAAGTTCCAGATCGTTTGCAACGTATTCACCGAGCGGCAGAATTTTTTCTAAGACAGGATGTCTGCCGTTTTTAACTATAAAGTCGCCCGAGTTGTCAATTTCCGGTTTGCAGTAATTGCTTTCTACAGCGGTCTGCGCAAGCGAGGTTAAAACATCAGCACATGCGATTGAGTCCGCAATTTCTCTTATTCTTGTTACAAACTCTTTTGAGTATTCTCTAAAGTCCGTAAACATTTTATATTCAAGTTCAGTCGCCTTGAATTTTGCGGACAGAACATCGTCTTCGTGTTTTTTGAGTTCTTCCGTTATAAATCTTTCCGCACCTGTCAGGGTTTGTTTGCGGATATAAGTTTGAGGAACAAGGTTTCTGTTTGCATTTGTGACTTCAATAAAATATCCGAAAACTTTGTTGTATCCGACTTTCAGGTTTTTAATTCCGGTCGCTTCTTTTTCTCTTTCTTCAAAATTCACAAGCCACTGCTCACCGTTTGTTAATAAATCACGGTAGTAATCAAGTTCGCCGGAAACCCCTTCGTTAATTATTCCGCCTTCTTTTATAATCATCGGCGCATCTTCTTTTATTGTTCTGCCGATAAGTTCAGAGAATTCTTTTATGTCGTTTTCATACTCAATAATTCCTTCAAACGGATTGTTTGAAAGTCCTTCTGCGGTATGAATAAGCTGGGGCAGCATGTTTAATGACGCCATAAGGCTTAAGAAATCTTTCGGGTTTGCGGAATTGTTGCTTAATCTCGTTGCAAGGCGCTGAATGTCGTAGATTTTTTCAAGAATTTCTATTAATGAAACTCTTATGTCAGTTTTTTCGACAAACTCGCTCACTGCCTCCTGACGTTTCATAATATCTTCAACACGTTTCAGAGGCTGGCAGATCCAGTTCCTTAAAAGTCTTGCGCCCATATTTGTTCTGGTTTTGTCGATTGCCCAGAGAAGAGAACCGTATTTGTTTTTTTCTCTTAACGTTTCGACAAGTTCAAGATTTTTTCTTGTGCCGGAATCAATTATCATAAATTCTGAAAGTTCATAGGCTTCAATTCTCTCAATTTTCGGAACATTTTCCTTCATGTTTTCCCAGACGTAGGCAATCAAAGCACCTGCCGCACGGAAGGCTGTTTTATATTTGTCATACCCGAAGGCCGTTAAGGCTGCCGGTGTAAACACTGCTTTCAGGTTGTTATCCGTCATAGAAAAGTCGAAAACATTTGATGGAATTTTTGTGCAGTTATAATTTTTTACAACAGCTTCAGGAAGGTCGACTTTTTCTTCGGGCACAATCTGGAAGGGTTTGATTTCACCTCTGATTGAAGGCGCAATAATTTCAGCCGGAGAAATTCTTGCAAGTTCCGACATCAAAAGTTCCAGCGGCGCCTGCGTAATTTTAAATTCGCCCGTTGAAATATCAGCATAAGCAAATCCGTAAATATCAGACTTTTCATCCTTGAACATTGAGGCAAGGTAGTTGTTTTTGTTCTGGTTCAGAAAGTCGCTTTCGGTAAGAGTTCCGGAGGTTACAACCCTTGTAACCCCGCGTTTTACAAGACCTTTGGCATACTTTGGATCTTCAAGCTGGTCGCATAAAGCAACGCGGATATTTTTCTGAACGAGTTTTTCAAGGTAGTTGTTTGCAGCCTTATACGGAATTCCGGCAAGCGGAACCCTCCCGTAAACAGGGCCGGCATCTCTGCCTGTGAGTGTAAGCTCCAATTCTTTAGACATCAAAATGGCATCTTCAAAAAAAGTTTCGTAAAAATCGCCGAGTCTGTATAGCAAAACAGCCCCCGGATACTGGCGTTTCATCTGCATATACTGCTGCATTACAGGAGTTAAATCCTCAATTTTTACATCCCATGAATTAATTTGATTGATTTCTGATTTTGACATAGCTATAATCAAATTATAACATGAAATAGGAAAAAGGATATGGGCTGTTTAAAAAATATTTTCATGGCAATAATACTTGCACTTGCCTTTGTCGGGTTTATGTCGCTCGGCGGCGGAAGGCTTGCCGGTGATATTATTGACAATTTTTTGAACCCGCCTAAAAATGAACTGGTTAAAAGAGCTGAAAAAGTCGGTGATTTTTCAAAAATAAATGATGAATTTGAACTTGAGCGGGCAGCGGGCATGCTCGGATACAACGGTGTCGTTGCAGAACACAAGGCGTCAGGGCAGAAGCTTCTTGTCATTGATACAAACAACAAACCTATCTTAACTCAGGATGATATTAAATCCGACAACATTGAAGATAAACTGATAGGACTTACAAAAAAAGTTAAATATCAGGCGTTTCAGGTTGAGGAATTCAAAATTACAAAGCGCGGCATTTTGAATTCTTTCGGGCATGACGTTCCTTACGTGAAGTTTGAGGCCAGAGCCAAAAAGCTTCCGATAGGTGATATTGCGGGAATTATTTCCGTTACGGAAAACAATGACGGCGAACAGCGCCTTCTTGTTGCGGCAAACGAAAAGAAACGTTATTCACAGCTTATTTCAGATGAATTTTTTAAGTCAGTAAAATAAAGCCCGAATTTTTGGGACTTGTATAGCAAATTCCACAGATACAATAAAAACATGTCATTCTGAGGACTTTAGTCCGAAGAATCTTATTTTTGAGATACTTCGCTAACGCTCAGTATGACGCTGTTTTGAGAATTTTTGGCAGAATTTGCTATATACATCCAGAAATTTTTGCTTAAATGTGCAAAAAAGCGTGCGCCGGCAGAATGACAGCTGCTTATTTTAATATTCAGCCTAAACATTTCCGGTTGAACTGTTTCTGTCATCTTCAAGCTGTTTGATGTCTATTTCGCCTTCTGATTCTTCCGTATAAGACGTTATTACAGGAACTTCAATTTCGACGTTGACATCGGCGTCAACCATTTCGATATCAGCTTTCGGAAATTCTTTAACTTTTCCGTCTTCCATTTTGACGGCGACTTTTCCGCTCAGAAACTGGAGATAACATACTTTGCCGAGGCCCTCGGGCGTCATAACGGATGAGCCGACAGGCGGCATGCCTTTTGCCGCGTCAATGTAGTTTGAATATTCATAAGTCAGACAGCACAGAAGCCTTCCGCAGGTGCCGGAAATTTTCCCTGGAGCAATCGGCATTCCCTGATCCTTTGCCAGTTTTACGTTAATCGTCGCAAACTTTCTCAAAAAACTTGAGCAACAGAACGGTCTGCCGCAAACCCCCACACCTTCAAGAATAGAGGTTTCATCTCTTACGCCGATGTGACGGAGGTCAATTCTGACACGTGTAAATGTCTGGGTTAAATCTTTCAGCAGCGCTCTGAAATCAACCCTTTCAGGAGCGGTGTAATAAAAAGTGATTTTGCGTCTGTCAAATGTTATCCTGCACTGCACAAGGTTCATAACAAGTTTATGCTGCTGAACAAGTGCCTGACATTTGAAAAAGGATGTTACTTCTTCTTTTTTTATGTCCTCAAGCGTCTGCAAATCGCGCTGGGTTAATACTCTTATTACATTCAGCGGCTCAGGTTTTGTTTTGCTTTTTTCCCAGAGCTCTGAAATTTGAGAATTTACGCGGAGGGCTTTAAGCGCCTCTTCGCCTTTGTCTGTCCTGACAAGCACCATCTGCCCGTCTTCAAGCCTCACCGTATCCGGTACATTCAGCGGGTAAAATGTGTTTTTTATATAATTTACTGCAAATTTCATCTCTAAACGTATCTCTCTTCTTCTTTAAGTTTTCTGTTCATTAATTTTTCCAAAAGAGCCTGCGGGGTTATGTCAGTGTAGACAGCCTCGTAAATCGCCGAAGATACCGGAACTTCTATATCCAGTTTTTTTGCTAGTTCGCAGATTGCTTTTGATGTTTTAACGCCTTCCGCGACTGAACCCAGTTCCGATAAAATATCGTCAATTTTCTTGCCTTTTGCAAGCATTGAACCGACCGTGTAATTTCTTGACATCGGGCTTGAGCAGGTTGCAATCAAATCCCCCATGCCGGACAGCCCGTAAAGGGTTGACGGATTTGCGCCGAGTTGAATGCTGACTCTGACAATCTCTGCCATTCCGCGGGTTAAAAGTGTGCCTGTGCAATTGTCCCCTAAACCCATAGTTTTTGCAAACCCTGAGGCAATTGCAATTACGTTCTTTAAACTTCCGCCCAGTTCTACTCCGATTACGTCCGTATTTGTGTATAATCTGAATTTTGATGGAACCGTGCAGGCTTTCTGGACGAATTCAGCGGTTTTGATATCCTCGCAGGCAACTGACGCTGCTGTCGGAAGCCCTGCAAGAACTTCCTTTGCAAGAGTCGGGCCGGACAAAATTGCAAGCTTTTGCTCCGGCAAAACATCTTTTATAACCTCGGACATCCTCATCAGGGATGGAAGTTCAATCCCTTTTGAGGCGTTTACAAGAATTTGTTCGGGCTTAATCCCTGCTTTTTTCAAGTTTTCGCATACGTCGCGCGTTCCGGAGGTCGCAACAACATTCAAAATAATATCCGCATTTTTTATCGCTTCTTCAAGATTGGATGTTATTTCAACTTTGTCTTTTAACTGTACTTCCAGAGGTTTTGATGTGTGTTTGTTTTTTATCAAATCTTCTGACAAATCTTTTTCGCGCCCCCAGACGGTGACGTTTTCAAAGTTGTCCGTCAAAAGCCACGCAAGCGTAAGCCCCCAACATCCTGCTCCGATTACTGTTAATTTCATATTTTAGTTATCCTCATTTTCAAGTTTTATCTATACGGCAGCTTCTGCGTTAAGAAGTTTTCTCAAAACTCCGCGGTGTTTTTTCAATTCTGCTCTGGCTTCATCTATATCAAACCCGAGTTCAAGAGTTACAATTGAGGTTTTAATTTCCCAGTTGCATTTTAATAACGCGGCAAGCGCTTCGCTGTGAGAAACACCGGCAATTTGTGCAACAATTCTTATCGCACGATCTTTGAGCTTTTCATTGACTGCCTGAAGGTCAATCATGAAGTTTTCGTAAGTTTTGCCTATTTTAATCATAGCACCCGTTGAGAGCATATTCAATATCATTTTCTGCGCAGTTCCGGCTTTCAGGCGGCTGGAACCTGCGATAACTTCAGGGCCTACTTCCGCGCAGATTACAAGTCCTGCTTCTTCGGCAATCCTGCCTTTAGGGTTGCAGGTAATTCCGATTGTTTTGCAGCCGGTTTCTTCTGCACGTTTCAATACTCCGAGAAGA
The DNA here is from genome assembly GCA_944322665.1 of Candidatus Gastranaerophilales bacterium. Classification (GTDB taxonomy): domain Bacteria; phylum Cyanobacteriota; class Vampirovibrionia; order Gastranaerophilales; family Gastranaerophilaceae; genus Scatenecus. The sequence continues at coordinate 24,064 of CALUPM010000011.1, forward strand.
TATTTAGGATTTCCGCTTGCTGAAATTACAACCGCAACGTCATCAGGTTTTAATATTGAAGCATCTTCATAGCCCAAATCAGGATTATCTTCCGCGCCTTCTATGGAATGTCTGATTGCCGCATCTCCGCCTGCAATGAACCCTGTTACCATATCTTTCGGAACGCTGAAGGTCGGAGGGCATTCTGATGCATCTAAAATTCCAAGACGTCCTGATGTGCCGGCGCCGAAATAGTAAAGCTTGCCGCCTTTCAAAAACTGTTTTGCGATTAAATCAATGCCTTCTGCGATACGTTCTGCCTCATCTTCCACCGCAAGCGCAACCAGCTTGTCCTCGTCGTTCATCTTTCTGACAATCTCAATGGTCGGAAGGATATCAATATCCTTCGTGTTTTCGTTCCTGAATTCCGTAATAATGTCGCTCATTTTCAAACCCTTTCTATATAAACACTAAACTTATCCATTTAAGATTTTAAGCCTGTAATTTCATCAGATTTGCCATTTCAATAGCGGCTTTTGCAGCGTCAGAACCTTTGTTTCCGGCTTTTGTACCGGCTCTTTCGATTGCCTGCTCCAGATTATCTGTTGTAAGAACTCCAAAGATTACCGGAATTCCTGTCTGCAAGCTTACCTGTGCAACTCCTTTGGAAACTTCCGCGCTTACGTAATCAAAATGCGGGGTTGAACCTTTTATAACAGCACCAAGTGTAATAAGCGCATCATATTTTCCGCTTTTTGCAAATTTTTGTGCCGCTACAGGAATTTCAAATGCACCAGGAACTTTTACAATATCAATATTTTCTTCTGATACCCCGTGGCGTTTGAGTTCGTCTATCGCGCCTGATAGAAGTTTTGAGCCGATAAAATCATTGAATCTTGATATAATTATACAAAAATTTTCATTTCCTGCTACTAACTGACCTTCATAAGTTTTCATAACTGTTTTCTCCATCGGCTTTGTTTTAAAATATATCCCTTTTTGATTCGTTCAAAGCCTTAACCTTTGTCTATGCAACTATTTTAACTCATTTAAGGTTATTTTACAACAAACGGGAGAAAAATCTTATAAAAAATATATAATGCAGCGAGTATCAGCAGAATTCCGCTGATTTTTAAAAGCAGGTCGGAAAATTTGTAAAACCCTTTCCAGTTTTTGAGTTTTGAAGTCAGGACGCCTGCAAAAATAAGAATTATTCCCTGCCCGAGAGCAAACAAAAACAGCATTACAACAGACTGTGCCATGCTTGCCGAAAGTGATGCAAATGCCATTATCGCAGCAAGTATCGGGGTCGAACACGGTGTTCCGGCAAGTGCAAACACAGCTCCTAAAATTACCGGATACAAAAAAGTGTTTGTCCCTTCGTTGCGCGGCATCTCTTTTATTATTACAGGCATGTCAAAATCAAGAATTCCGACAAGTTTCAGACCCATCACAAGAACAAGCGATGCCAGAACAAGCCCGAAATATCCGCCGGCAAATGATACGAAAACTTTGCCCGTAAGTGCGCAGATTATCCCGATAATCGAAAACACAACCGCTGTTCCGAATACAAAAAACAGCATTTGTAAAAATGTTTTTTTGCCCGAACTTTCATTTGAATACCCGCCGATATACCCCACAATCAGCGGTATCATCGCAAGTGAACACGGCGAAATTGAAGCTACAACCCCGCCTAAAAACGACAGCCAGAACAAAAGTGCTATATTGCCGTTATTTGTAAACAGTTCAACGTAATTTTCCATTATTTCAGCCCTTCAAGATATTCTTCCAAAATCTCTTTTTCAATTGCGCCTTCTACGCGTCTGACTTCTTTGTTGTTTGAGTCAAGAAAAATCATCGTCGGCACAAGCGTTATATTGTATTTTTTTATCTGTTCATTTGTAAATTCTTTGCCGTCCTGAACAGAAATTTCCGTCAGAACTATATCGTTTGAATATTTCGGAAAAACTTCTTTGAATAACTTGTTCATAGTCTGGCAGTCAAGACACATTGTTGAAGTGAATTTTAGAACCTGAGGTTTGCCGCTCACAACAACCTCTTCTGCTGCAGGAACTTCAATATCGGCTTTTGCCGTTGACGGGTTTGTGCTGCTCAATATCCAGAATGCAAGAAGCGGTACTATAAACACTAACGCAATAATTACAATATTTTTTTTCATAACAATCTCTCCTTTTCGACTTACATATTATCATAAACCAAAAAGGATTTTTGCAAAACGCCAGCAGGGTATTTTTTATTTATCCGTTCCGGCTACCTGTTTAAGTTTGTCGAGAGCTTTTGCATTGTTAAACATATTTGCGCCGAAAAATGCAAGCACTCCGCCTGCAGGGATTGCAAACAAACCTCTTACCCATTTTTTCGAACTTAAAAATGACAGTGCGCCTAAAACACCTATCCCGAATAAAGTCCCGCCTAAAATTTTCTGGGTTTTCTGCATTTTATTTAACTGTGACATAAAAACTTCTGCTGTATTCTGCGGCTTTGTTTCCGGCGCCGGCTGCGCTGTTGTATCCGGCTGAGCAGTTTCTTTTTTCTCAAACTTGTCCTCATTTTTGTTTAATGCGGAAACTTCCGGTGCTGCTGCGGCAGGTTGTTCGGTTTTTACATCCTTAATTTCAGTGTTTTCGTTCGCTCTGAAGGAATAAACATTATTGCTTTTTACAGAATTTACATACATAGGCAGACCTCCTGTCCTTATTAAAACCGGACAAGGATTTTTTTGCCTGTTTTTAACGTTTTGTTTACAAAAATTTAAACATCTTCAGGCACAAAAAATGTGGCTTTCTCCAGAAGTTCTCTCGTGTGCTCATAACAGCAGGAATTTTTCGTAATCTGCTGGTATTCTCTTACAATGTTTAAAACGTCATCCACGCTCATCTTGATAATCCGTCTTTTGCCTTCAATAATTCTTGCCATACTTCACATCCTTTCCGGATTAATCATCGGCAAAAACTGTTGAAAACTTTTGAAAAATCACCTTTGCGGTTTAGAAATTCCCGCTCAAATTTGAAATCAAACTTAAAGCCCTGTTTTTTCATTCAGTTTGAAGTAATCTACAAATAAAAGTATTGAGATAAGTTCATCAAAAAAAGTTTCAAAATTTTTTGAATTGTCAATCGGACTGAAAAGACTGCCTGTTTCAAAAACGTTTTTATTCGTGGCGATAGCAAACATCAAATGATTTTTATAAAACGAACATTTAACATCTGCTGATTTAAATGAGGTTTTGATATTCTTAAATCTTTCCATAAATGCCGTTGTTATAAGATATCGTCCTTCTGTCTGGTCGGAAGAATAGGCTTTAAATTTCTTTGAAAATTCTGGGTCTTCAAGTTTTATTTCTTCAAGATTTTTTATTTGAAATTTCTTTTTTATTCCACAAGCAAGATTTATAAATCCGGATATTACAAAAAATGCAGCTATTAAAAAACAAGCCCAAAATTCCGGACTGTTAAATACCAATCCAATACAGTCTAAAATCAAAGAAAACAACATTAAGATAATAACAGCAGCAATAAGATATTTTGATGTGGCGCCGTATATCTGCAAGTCATTTACCGAGTATATTAAGGTGTTGTTATTTATCGTTTTATTGAATTTTACATCAATTATAACCCCCTTAAATGATTTAAACGGAAGTCTGCCTTTGCCTTGCCCGGATTGGAGAACTGTTTCATTAATTTTTAGCGTAACGCTGCTGTATTCTCCGCAAAAACAGTCATCAATAATATGTTCGTCAAATCCTGCAAATAGATTGCTTTCTTTAATATTCTCAATGTTAATTTTGCTTTCATCTGTATCCCAGTTCAAATTTCCGGGAATTTTCAGAAGCTTTGGAAAACAAAATGATTTTATTTTTCTGCAAAATGCCTGATTAATTGCTGTTGGAAATATAATCGCTGCAATAAAAAGTAATAATGAAATTAAAAATAAAAAAGCATATAATGTTTCTGGAAGATGTCCTGCCAAACTAAAATTTAACACTAAACTTCCCACAAATACAGCAATAAGTATCAGTTCATTGTATATCATTTTTGAAAGCTCGGATTTTCTTGATTTTTCAAGTTCTGCAAGTTCTGGAACAATTTGGGTGTTAAAAATTTTTGCAAATTCATTTTTGTAATTTTCAATTTTGTTTTTTAACTCTGTATTTTCCATTCTAACCTCTACAATCCTGTTTTTTCATTCAGTTTGAAGTAATCTACAAGCGCAAATATTGAAATAAGTTCGTTCATAAACTTTTGCAGCTGTTTGGGTTTATTTAAAGAGGTAAACAAATTCCCGACTTCAAAGAGATTTTTGCCTGTCGTTATCGCAAACATTAAGTTATCTCCGTAAAATGAACACTTTGCGCCGCGTGCGCCGAAGGCTGTCTTGATATTATTGAATCTCTCCATAAATGCAGTCGTGATTAAGTATCTTCCTTCAACCTCGTCTGAGGAGTATGCTCTGTATTTTTTGTTGAATTCAGGATCCTCAAGCTTGATTTCACGTAAAATAGTTTTATCTTTGCTGCTATGCTCCATGATTATTGAGCCTATCATTGCAACAAGTGAGATGCCGGTGTACCCTATGATTTCAAGATCTTTGAAATAGAATCCTAAGCCTAAAAGGAGTATCGTGATTAAAAGAGAAGCTCTTGTGAACCATCTGTTTTTAATATTTTGATCGCCTTTTGTTGCAATTATTGTTTTGTTTTTTATCGGTTTGTTTGCGTCAAATCTTATAATTACACCCTTAAAGACATGCCTGCAGGTGCGGTTTTTGCCTGAACCCGATTCATACCACAGATGTGTTTCTGTGATTGAAAATTTTACACCTTTATATGTGCCTGAAAAAGTATCATCGCAGGACTCCCTGTTATAGCTTGAAAATAATGAACTCTGCGAGTAATCATAATCAGTCTCAGGTAAATAAGAATTTAATTTGTTTTTCGCATTATACCATTCAATATCCCCGAATGCTTTTAATATCTTATCCATGCAATTATTTTTCAGTTCCTTTGCAAAATTGCAGCTTTGCACAACAGGCAGACCTAAAATTCCTGCAAAACATGCAAAACTTGCAAATATAAATAACATCGCCACCGTATCAAATCTGTTCAAAAGACAGTTCCAGAAGGCTTTTGCGCAAATAATCAATAATATTATCAGCACAATTTCTATGATATAAATTATAAATAGTTTTCTTTTGCGTTCTTTTTCATAATTTTCCATCAGCGGCGCGATTTTATCATAATAAATTTTATGAAAATTTCTGCGCATATCCGTCGTGTCAATTGTTGTTTTGGTCATTTGGAAGCTCCTGTTTTATTTTACTATCTATTGTTTCATTCAGTTTAAAATAATCAATAATTGAAAGAATTGAAATAAGTTCATTAAAGAATTTTTCCATATGTTTTGACGTATTTAACGGTGTATCAATATTTCCGATTTCAAACATGTTTTTTTTGGTCGGGAGGGCTATCATTAAAACGTTATTGAAAAATGCGCATTTGGCATTTTGAGTCCCGAAATTTTTTTGAATGTGTCTGAATTTTCTGATAAAATCAGGGGTTATCAAACTCCGGCATTCAGCTTCATCGGAGGAATATAATTTGTATGTTTTATTAAACTCGGCATCTTCTACTTGAACTTCTTTTAAACCAACTTTTGGGTCATCATATTTTCTAACAAAAATAATACCAACTGTTCCCAAAAGTATAATGCCGACAAATCCGATAAAAAAAAGATTTTTCAATAACAGAGCAATTAATAACAAGATTAATGCAAATAAAAGAGCAAATGGGATGATTTTTTTGTAATTAACTGTATCATTTTTTCGTGTTGTAATTACCGTTTTGTAGTTGATTGTTTTATTCAGGTTAATTCTGATTATAATTCCCCAAAAAATTCTTGTTGTAGAGCTGTCTTTTCCGCTGGAATGGTTGTACGCAAGATATGTTTCTGAAAACAGATATTTTACCCCGTTGAGTTCCCCTTCAAAGATGTCATCATCACTTCGTCTGTTGAAAGAGTAAAACATACAGCTTTGTTCTAAATTTTTGTCAGAAATTTCTTCTGGCAGCCGGCCTGTAACCCATTGGATGTTTCCTAATGCTGACATAATTTCAGGCAGACATTCTTTTTTTAACTTTTTTTTAAAAGAAATCTTTCTTTCGTGAGTTATACCTCCAACAGCTCCAAGTAATATAAAAGCTATAAATGCTAAAAAGCAAATAATCAACTCTGTTTTTAATTTATAAAATAAAAATATACCAAGAATTAAAAATAATATTAAAACAACAAATAAACCTGCTTGCATAAACCGGATTTCATTTAAAATTTTTTTCCGTTCTTTTTCATAATCTTGCATAAACGGCGCTATTTTTTCATAATAAATTCTGTGAAAATTACTTCTTATTTCCGAAACTATTGAATTATTTGCCATGTTTCTTCCTATTTTTAGTTTCACTAAAATCAAATTATCAGTATATCAGATTTTAAAAGTTTAGACATAATCCGAAAAATGGAAAATTTTTGCACAAAAAAGAGGAAACTTTTTAAGGTTTCCTCTTTTTCATTTTTATTTTTGAGAAGTTTGTTATTCTTCGTCGTTGTCGTGCTCGTCATCAAGCTGGAAGTCAGGCGCGCCGAACATACCCTCGATTTCTTCCAAAATTGCTGACGGTTTTCTTGCCTGATTTCTCTGGGCAACCGCACGTTTTCTTTCTTCTCTTTCCTTTTCTTCATTTGCGTTTGTAAGGTGGTGGAAGCCTGTGCCTGCAGGAATTAAACGTCCGATAATAACGTTTTCTTTCAATCCTCTGAGCATATCTTTCTTACCTTCAACTGCAGCTTCAGTCAGGATTCTGGTTGTTTCCTGGAAGGAAGCGGCTGAAATGAAGCTTTCGGTATTAAGAGAAGCTTTTGTGATACCTAACAGCATATATTCACATGTTGCAGGAGTCTTGCCTTCTTCTTCTGCCTGTTTGTTGATATTTTCAAAGTGCTGAATTTCAACAAGCTCACCCGGAAGAAGCGTTGTGTCGCCTGCGTCGATGACTTTAACCTTCTTGGTCATCTGGCGGACAATAATTTCAACGTGTTTGTCGGCAATTTCAACGCCCTGTGAACGATATACACGCTGAACTTCATCAACCAGATACTGCTGTGCAGCTTCCGGCCCGCACAGTCTGATGACGTCATGCGGATTCAGAGGACCGCTTGTTAAAGGCTGACCTTTTGTGATTTTTTGTTTATCCTGAACGATGATGTTTGCATCAATTGCGTATTTGATTTCTGTTCTTCCGTTGTCTGTTACAAGGTAGAGTCTCGGAAGATCTTCATCGGTTTCAATTTCAGCAACACCGTCAACTTCAGCCAATATGGCACAGTCTTTCGGCTTGCGTCCTTCAAGAAGTTCTTCTACTCTCGGAAGACCCTGAACGATGTCGCCTGTTTTTTGTCTTTCAAATACAAGAGTTGCGATAATATCACCTCTCAGAACAAGTGCTCCTGATTCTACCTGAAGCATTGTACCGGGGCTGATTAAGTAAGGACGTCCGTTTCTGATTTTTACGGTGTCTTTGTTTACGGAAACAATCTGACCTGAAACGGGAGATTTGTCGCCGTTGTCAGAAAGAATTCCGTCTAATCTTACGAAATCACCTTTCTTAACGCTTGCTTTTCCGCCGATTTTAACGTCAGATTCGTAGCTGTCGCAGATAATCAGCAATCTTCTTGCATCTTCGTTGTCGTGCTTGATAGAAGCCGTACCGTCATTAATTGCAAGAACCTGTGTTTTTGCAACCGGAGTTTTCGGCTCAATAATCTGTCCGTCTTTTACAAGAAGTTCTGTCTGTAATGATGACATCAATTTAGAATTGCCCTCAAATTCACGGCGGACAATCAGGTTTTCAAGAACAACTATTCTCAGGTTTCCTTTTTCATCAAGTTCTACCATACCTTTGAGGTGTGACAGATAACCCTGCATCTGAAGAACAAGGCTTGTTCTTGTGATTGTTGAACCATCGAGGTTTCTTACTCTTGCACCGTCTTTGTACTGAAGCTGGGTTACGGGAACAATGTCAATCAAATCGTCTGTTGTGTTGAACTTGATTGAAACTTCTTTCTGCTGGACTTCAAGCACCTGAACAGGTCTTATCAGAATTTGTACAGGCTGGTTTGCAATATTGTCCTCGTCAAGCGACAGTGTTGTATCAAGTTCTTCATCCAGATCATCAATATCAATGTCATCGTTTGCGGAATCCATAATAGTAATGATTGAAGTTTCTTTTGCTTTGATGCCGTCTGCGATAACTGTGCCTTTCTTAACAACTTCGCCTTCGTCAACTTTCAACTCGGAAATGCTTGAAAGCTGGTGAACTTCACCTGGTCTTACCGTAATTTCGTGGATTATATCATTGAATTCTTTGAATTCAACAATACCGTCAATATGACAGTAAACGTCTTTTACGACTTCCGTTCCTGCTGTTACGTAAGTCCCGTTTTCAACCATTTTCAAAGAGCTGTCTTTTGAAATCTGGTGAATTTCTTCCGGAATGAATACAACCGAACCTGATTTTGTAATAATCTGGTTTTCATCGACTTCGACGTCAACGTATCTGATTTCGCCTGATGATGTTACTGCGCAATCGTCGTCAAGAAGTTCCGCGATAATCATCCCGTTTTCAACCGGAGTGTCAACAGGAGCTTTGACGATGTATTTTTCGCCTGTTTTGTCGACTGTCCAGAGCTGTTCTTTTTTTGTTTGTTCAAATGTCGCATTTTCAGGCTGCAGGGAAGCTATAACAATTGTCAATTCTTTACCCTGAACGATTTTTTTGATATTTTTGCCTTCAAATTTAACATCTTCTATAACAAGATCTTCTCCAAAACGAACTTCGCCGCCGTGTTCGGAGATCATCAATGTTTCAGCAAGTTTTTCACCTTCTGAAACTTTCTGTTCGTCTTTAACGAGAACTTTTGAGCCGCCCGGAAGGTTGTAAACGTCGCCTCCGAGAACCCAGATAATACCCTGTTTGTTGGTGGTTCTTGAAATGTTGCCCTGACGGTCTTTCTTTTCGTCTGCGATAAAGTCTTCATAGATAACTTCACCTGACAGGTCTGATGTGATATCTTTTGTTGCTTTTTCTGTCAAACGGGAGCCGTCGCCGGAGGATACCGGTTCATAAGTTGCAAGTTTGAATCCTTTTTCAACCTGCATACCGTTTTCAAAGTAAACTGTAGAGCCTGCAGGAATGTGGTATTTGTCGGTACGTTTTGCACCTTTGATTTCAATATCTGCTTCGTAGTTTGCGACTTTAACGACATCCCCGTGACGGGTTCTAACTTCCCTTGTTCTGACGTTAGAAACCACTTCACCTGCTGATTTTGCTTCGATAGATTTCATCGCGCCGGCGCCTTTGAATACACCGCCGGTGTGGAATGTTCTCATTGTAAGCTGCGTTCCGGGTTCACCGATTGACTGGGCTGCAATAATACCGATTGCTTCACCGATATCAACGAGTTTCTGGGTTGTCATTGCCCAGCCGTAGCACTTCTGGCAGATACCGTATTCCAGTCCGCAGGTAAGCCCCGAGCGAACTTTTAAGTGCTGAAGGTTCAGGTGTGTAACTTTTCTGATATCGTCGCGGTTCATTGTTGTTCCTGCTTTGACAAGAACTGTACCATCTGTATCAACGATATCTTCTGCAATTGTTCTGCCTAAAAGTCTGTCAATCAACGGGACTATTACCGCATCGCCGTTTGTAATCGGTTTCATATTGATTGATTTTGTAGTGTGGCAGTCATCTGCACGAATAATTACGTCCTGAGCAACGTCAACAAGACGTCTGGTCAAATAACCTGAGTCGGCCGTTTTCAGCGCTGTGTCTACAAGACCTTTACGTGCACCGTATGATGAAATAATATATTCTGTAACGGATAAGCCTTCTTTGAAGTTTGATTTAATCGGAAGGTCGATGATCTGTCCCTGTGCGTCAGCCATCAAACCTCTCATTCCGACAAGCTGTGATACCTGTGAAAGGTTACCTCTCGCTCCGGAGAATGCCATCATATATACAGGATTTAATTTATCAAAGTTCTCTACTACCTGTGCCGTCAATTTTTCCGTTGTTTCTGACCAGGTGTCGATAACTTTTGTATATCTTTCAACCTCTGTAATTTCACCTTTTAAATATCTGTTGGTTGATTTTTCGATTTCTTTTTCTGCTTCCTGAAGCAGTTCTTTCTTTACCGACGGAACCTGCAGGTCTGCAATTGAAATCGTTGTGCCGGATTTTGTTGCATACTTATAGCCAAGGTTTTTCAGGCTGTTTGCAAGTTCTGCGGTTTTTGCGCCGCCAAACTCAAGATATATCTGTGACAGAAGGTTGTTTAACCCTTTTTTGTCCATCTGTTTGTTAATATATTCAGGAGTTTTCTTTGAATTTGTGTATGTTTCCATTCTATATTTCCTTTTCTTAATATAGTTTACATTTTATTTGTTCGGATTAAGCAAGTGCTTTTCTGACTGCTTCGTTGAAGATAATTCTTCCGGCAGTGGTTTCGATTCTTCCGCCGTGTTCGTCGCGGACGACGATTTTGTCGTGAAGGTCAATTACGCCGACTTCAAGAGCTGAAATTGCATCCTGGAAGTTGTAGAAGTATCCTTTCGGCTCGGATTCCGGATTTTTGAGAATTGTCAGGTAGTACATACCCAAAACCATGTCCTGAGTCGGTGTAATAATCGGCTTGCCTGTTGCCGGAGCAAGGATGTTGTTTGTTGCTAGCATAAGCATTCTTGCTTCGGTCTGCGCTTCTATTGAAAGCGGAACGTGAACAGCCATCTGGTCGCCGTCGAAGTCTGCGTTGAACGCTGTACAAACAAGCGGGTGAAGCTGAATTGCGCGGCCTTCTACGAGTTTCGGTTCAAATGCCTGAATACCGAGTCTGTGAAGGGTCGGGGCACGGTTCAACAATACCGGATGTCCGTCGATTACTTCTTCTAAGATATCCCAGACAATTGCTTCAGAGCGTTCGATTTTCTTCTTAGCTGATTTAATATTTTGAACATATCCGCGTTCAATAAGTTTGTTTACAACGAACGGTTTGAACAACTCGATTGCCATTTCTTTCGGCAGACCGCACTGGTTAAGGCTTAACTGCGGGCCTACAACGATAACTGAACGGCCGGAGTAGTCAACACGTTTACCGAGCAGGTTCTGACGGAAACGTCCCTGTTTACCTTCAATAATGTTAGAAAGTGATTTCAACGCTCTGTTGTTCGGGCCGACAACCGTTCTGCCGCGTCTGCCGTTATCAATCAGTGCATCGACTGCTTCCTGAAGCATACGTTTTTCGTTTCTTACGATAATTTCAGGTGCGCCCATTTCCAGAAGTCTTTGCAAACGGTTGTTTCTGTTGATTACACGTCTGTACAAATCGTTCAGGTCTGATGTTGCAAAACGTCCGCCGTCAAGCTGTACCATCGGTCTTAAATCCGGAGGTGTTACAGGAAGTACATCCATAATCATCCAGGTCGGATCTGTTTCTGATGAAATCAGGCTGTCTAACAATCTTAAACGTTTAATTAATTTGCTTTTCTTTTGAACTGAATTTACTGAACCTGCAAGTTCGGTTCTTATTTCTTCTGCCAGTTCTTTGGTATTAATTTCTGACAAAAGTTCTTTGATGGCTTCGGCGCCGATTCCGACTTTCAAAGTAGAATCTTCGTTTTCTGCCATATAATCTTCATATTCTTCTTCGCCTAAAAGCTGAAGTTTTTTGAACTGGCTTTCGCCCGGATCAAGAACTACGTAATTGTTGAAATAAATTACCTGTTCAAGATCTTTCAGTGTCATATCAAGAAGCAATCCGAGATATGACGGAATACCTTTCAAAAACCAGATATGAGAAACTGGAGCGGCTAATTTGATATGCCCCATTCTCTGACGTCTTACTTTTGAATCCGTAACTTCAACACCGCAGCGTTCGCAGATAATACCTTTGTGGCGGACTCTTTTATACTTACCGCAATAGCATTCCCAGTCTTTCGATGGCCCGAAAATCCTTTCGCAGAAAAGACCGTCGCGTTCGGGCTTCAAGGTACGGTAGTTGATTGTTTCAGGTTTTGTAACCTCACCGTAAGACCATTTTAAAATCCTTTCCGGTGACGCTATACTGATTCGTATATAGTCAAAATAATCAATACTTGTTGACATTGTTTTTAATTTCTCCTTTTTTATTGAGTGAAGGGTGAAGTGTGAAGAGTGAAGGGGAATATTTCCCTTCACATTCACTGTTCACTTTATTATAAATCTCCGAATGTTGTCGGTGTTTCAAAGAAGTTGATATTCAGCAATTCTGAATCTATATCAGACAGAGTTCTTTTCGGAGCGGATTTTCTCAAATCGTCCATATCTGTCATCAGGTCAACTTCTGCGCCGTCTTTCTTCGCAACCGTAATATCAAGACCGATTGACTGTAATTCGCGAACCAGTACTTTGAATGATTCAGGAATTCCCGGTCTCGGGATATTGTCGCCTTTTACGATTGCTTCGTAAGCGCGGTTTCTGCCGTTTACATCATCGGATTTAATTGTCAGCATTTCCTGTAATGTGTAAGCTGCACCGTATGCTTCCAATGCCCAAACTTCCATTTCACCGAATCTTTGTCCGCCGAACTGGGCTTTACCGCCGAGCGGCTGCTGGGTTACGAGTGAATATGGCCCTGTAGAACGAGCGTGGATTTTGTCATCTACAAGGTGGACAAGTTTAAGGATGTATGAAAGTCCGACTGCTACAGGTTCGTCAAAAGGTTCGCCTGTACGTCCGTCAATCAATCTGACTTTACCGTCTTCAGTTACCCAATCGCAGCCGGATTCTTTGATACCTTTCAAAAGTTCCTGTTTTGTTGCGATTTCGGATTTGTTGTCGCCGTACATTTCATCAAACGAAGGTGCTTCGTAGTAGTTGCCGGTCAAATATGCTGCAAGACCTAACAACAATTCATAAGTTTGTCCAACGTTCATACGGGAAGGTACACCGAGCGGGTTAAGTACGATATCAACCGGTGTTCCGTCAGGCATAAACGGCATATCTTCTTTCGGTAATATTCTTGATACAATACCTTTGTTTCCGTGACGTCCTGAAAGTTTGTCACCGACTGAAACTTTACGTTTTTGCGCGATGTAAACTCTGATTACAGTATTTGCACCCGGCGGAAGTTCGTCGCCTTTTTCTCTGTCAAATACCTTAACGTCGAGTACGCGTCCGCCTTCCCCGTGAGGAACACGAAGAGAGTTGTCTTTTACATCTCTTGCTTTTTCCGCAAATATTGCGCGGAGGAGTTTTTCTTCCGGCGGGTGCTCTGATTCGCCTTTCGGAGTAACTTTACCTACCAGAATGTCGTCTGCGTAAACTCTTGCACCGATACGGACAATGCCGCGTTCATCGAGGTGTCTGAGTGCTTCTTCCGATACGTTCGGAATTTCGCGGGTGATTTCTTCCGGCCCGAGTTTTGTCTGGCGTGCGTCTATTTCCAGTTTTTCAATGTGGACTGATGTGAATATGTCATCGTGTACGCATCTTTCAGATAACAAAATCGCGTCTTCGTAGTTGTAACCTTCCCACGGCATATAAGCAACGATTACGTTTTTACCGAGAGAAAGTTCTCCGCAGTTTGTTGAAGCACCGTCTGCGATTACATCACCGGCTTTAACCTTGTCGCCTTCATGGACAATCGGTTTCTGGTTAATGCAGGTATCCTGGTTGCTTCTGAGGTATTTCATCAACTGATACACGTGCGGTTTGTTGCTTTTATCGCGTATAATAATTTCTTCTCCGACTACTCTTTCAACCGTTCCGTCGACGTCTGAAACTACAACCATACCGGAGTCTTTTGCGGCACGGGCTTCAAGGCCTGTTCCGACAACCGGTCTTTGCGTAATCAAAAGAGGAACTGCCTGACGCTGCATGTTTGAACCCATCAATGCACGGTTTGCGTCGTCGTGTTCAATGAACGGAATAAGTGATGTCGCAACGGATATCACCTGAATCGGAGATACACCGACATAGTCGACTTTCTTTGATTCGCCCATTGTAAATTCTGAACGGTAACGAACAGGAACGTATTCTGCCTTAATGCTTCTGTCAGGGTTCAACTGGATGTCAGCAGGAGCTACACGGAAGTTTTCGTCTTCGTCTGCTGTCAGGTAGTGGACTTCGTCTGTTACAACGCCGTCTTTAACCACAAAGAACGGAGTTTCTACAAAGCCGTAGTCGTTTACTTTCGCGTGAGTTGCAAGTGATCCTATCAAACCTGCGTTCGGGCCTTCAGGTGTTTCAATCGGGCAGATACGTCCGTAGTGTGACGGGTGGATGTCACGAACCGCAAAACCTGCGCGTTCTCTCATCAAACCGCCCGGCCCAAGAGCTGAAATACGTCTTTTGTGAGTAAGTTCGGCAAGCGGGTTTGTCTGATCCATAAACTGTGATAACTGTGAACTTCCGAAGAATTCTTTTAATGAGGCAACCAGCGGTTTGGTATTCAATAAGTTCAGCGGAGTCAAAGTTTCTGAATCCTGAAGGGTCATTCTTTCTTTAACTATTCTTTCAATTCTTGAAAGACCTACTCTGAACTGGTTTTGAAGAAGTTCGCCTACCGAGCGGATTCTTCGGTTGCCGAGGTGGTCGATATCATCAACCGTTCCTTCATCGTATGTTAAGTTAATCAAATATTCAATTGATGCTACGATATCCTGAACGGTCAACGTTCTCTGGTTTTTCGGAATGTTCAGATTTAATTTTTTGTTTAATTTATAACGACCGACACGTCCGATGTCGTATTTCTTTTCATCAAAGAAACGTGCTTCAAGAATCTGGCGGCCGCCCTGAGGAGATGCAGGATCTCCCGGTCTGAGTTTTTTATAAACTTCAATCAAAGCGTCGTCGGTTGTTTCGGCGGTGTCTTTGTCTAATGTTTTCTTTAAAAATTCAAAGTGGGTGAACAATGATTCCATTTCGGAAACAGTGATACCCATTGCTTTCAATAAAGTTGTAGCTAGGATTTTTCTGTTCTTGTCGATTTT
>CALUPM010000012.1 GCA_944322665.1 Candidatus Gastranaerophilales bacterium
TTTATTACGCGCTCCACTACGAACGTCGCTTTCTTATGCAATGCCTCGTTCTCATCCGGCTTCGCACTCTGGATCGCAGGGATTAATATTAACAGCATCGCGCCTATTATACCCAGGCTGATTAATATTTCCATCATTGTAAAGCCCGTGTAATACTTACACGCGCTTTTTACTGCGGTTGTTGCGTTTTCGACTAGTCTTTTTACCCAAAACCCGCTCAGGAGCTTATTATACGGGTGCCCCCCCCCCCCTAAAATCCTTGTCCTGTCTGTGTTTCATACCTCTTTGCTCCTTTGCTCGCTTTTTACTTTATTCTTTATTATAACCTATTTCTTTACGTTCCGCAAGGGGGGGAATTTTTGAAACTATGCTTTTATACTTTGTTTCAAAACCCTTAATCCCGTAAATTTTACGCACTCTCCGACTTTTGTTGACTTCTAATCAAATATCATTATTTACATGGAAAAACCCGTCCAAATAGAGGATTTTTTTTTATGAAATTACGTCAAACTGTAAGTATAGCCGTATATTTATAAAAAAGTGGTTCAGAGGTAGAGTTATGAAAATCAATGGCGGAATTCGTTATTTTGAAAGAGGCATAGACCTTTCTATAAGGGCTATGCAGGTTCAGACCGAGTTGATGTCTATTGCAAACGAAAATATTATCGGTTTTGATAAAGTCGGGTATCAGAGGCAGGAAGCTGTCGTGTCGTCTTTTTCGGAATTTATCGGAGTAAACGGGATTTCAAAAACAACCGACACCAAAATCGGCCGTATCGCGATGTCTGAAAATCCGCTTGACTTTGCAATAGCAACCGAAGGTTACTTCCAGACAGAAAGCGATGACGGGGTTAAACTCACCCGCGACGGAAGATTTAAGCTTGACAAAGACGGAAATCTTCTCACACTAGACGACAGACGCGTGCTTTCTAATGCAGGTATGCCGATTACACTGCCTGTTGTGCCGGAAAAAGTTGAGGATGTAAAAGTTGACGAAAGCGGACTGGTTAAAGTTCTGGACAAAAATACCGGCGAACTTCTTCTCGCCGGGCATATCGGGGTCGTTGACGCAAACGGGATGATTATTACCGAACCGCAGGTTAAGCAGGGTTACAACGAATATTCCAACGTTGCGCTTCAAAATGAATTCATGACAATGATGCCCATTATCAGAAATTTTGACGCCAACAGACAGCTGTTTATGATTCAAAACCAGAATCTCCAGAAGGTAATATCACAGCTCGGAAGCGTTTCTTAAGTTAAGGATGAGGACTAAGAATTATGCATAATTTACAGGCAATCATAAGAAAAGGTGTAAATAACGTTACAAACCAGTGGGACAGGCTGGGTTACGTTGCAAATGCGCTTGCTAACTACAACACCCACGGGTATAAAGCCGTACGTTTTGAACAAATGCTCAATGAGGACGGCTACCTGACCGGCGCAATCAGGACTGACCACAGCAACGGGTCTTTTCGCGTTACAAGCAACCCTTATGATGTCGCAATTACAGGCCCCGGGTTTATTCCTGTAATTTCGCCCTCAGGAGAAGTTCAATACACCCGTGACGGAGCGTTTAAACAGGGTAAAGACGGTTATCTTGTGACAAATGACGACTGGCTTGTCGGAGAAGGCATAAAAATTCCGACTAACTGCTACAAATTTTTAATCAAACCGAACGGGGATGTTATGGTCTATGATGCGGTAGATTCTCCGGGTCGTAAAGCCGGCAATATTCCGCTGGTACAGTTCGACAATCCGGAAGGGCTTGAACAGGGCAGTCTGAACAAGCTTGTGCCTACTGAAGACTCAGGTGAAGCAAGACTTGTTAAAGAACACGAATATTTCGCACAGAATAATCTGGAGAATTCAAATGTCAATATCTTTGACAATGTAGGTACAATGTTAAGACTTAACGCGTCAATGCTTGCAAGCACAAGATTGATGAAAGTAGTCGACGATATGTACAACAAGTCAATAAATATCAGAGAATAATAATTTTGCCGCGGTAAATTAAAATCCGCAGCCTAACAAAAAAAGAAAGGATAAAAATGTTTACATCATTAGATCACATGGGACGGGTAGGATTAATGCTTGACCTTATTACGCAAAGACAGGTCGCAATAGGTTCAAACCTTGCAAACATGGATACTCCGGGTTATGTAAGACGTGATATTGACTTTGCCGAATACTTAGGCTCAATGAACAGCCCGCTGGAAACAAAATTATCCGAAAAACTCGGCGCTTCAGCCGTAATTTCACAGAGAACTTACGAAGAAATCCGTCCGGATAAAGAATTGATGGAACTTCAGCACAACGCCATTTTATACACAATGGCAACAAGACGTATGTCTAATATTATTACCGAAATGAAAACGGTAATTAACGTAGGTAAGTAATTTTTAAAGTTCTGAAAAACAGAACAAAAAAGAACAGGAGCGTAAAATTATGAGTCTTTTAGGTTCAATGGATATAGGACAAAGAGCCCTCCGCACACACGGGCTGAGGCTTGACGTTCACTCCAGAAACATGGCAAATGTAGATACGCCTAATTATATAAGACGTATTCCTGTACTGAACGCCACGGAAGAAATCTCCTTCCACGGGCTTTTGAACGAAATGAAAGAAGATGTTTTTGGAATAGGAACTCTGCCGCTTTTGCAGGGCGGGGTTGTGTTTAACGGATGCGTGGAGGATCCGACTCTTGGTGAAAGGATTTACAAACCCGGACATCCGGACGCTGACGCAAACGGTTACATAAGAGCCTCAAACGTAAACCCGATGGTCGAAATGGCTGATGCTATTCTGGCTCAGAGAGCTTACGAAGCAAACCTTGCGCTCGTTAATATTACAAAATCAATGGCGCAGAGAGCAACCGAAATCGGAAGATAAATTTTAGTTAATTATATAGCAGATATTTTTTATCTTTGTGATATTATAATCGCAGAGGTAAACATGCCTAAAATATCAATAATAATTCCTGTTTACAATGTAGAAAATTATCTGTCTGAATGTTTGGACAGTATAATTTCACAAACGCTTAAAGATATAGAAATAATCTGCATTAATGACGGATCTACAGACAACTCTTTAAAGATTTTACAGGAATATAAAACAAAAGACAACAGAATTACAATCATTGATAAAAAAAACGAAGGCTCCGGAATTGCCAGAAATATTGGAATGGCAGGAGCAAAAGGCGAATATATATATTTTGCAGATTCAGATGACTGGCTTGCAGACTGTTCGGTGCTTGAGAAAATTTATAATGCCGCAGAAAAAAACTGCCTTGATATTTTAATTTTCGGCGGGTATTCCTGCTACTATAAGTGCGACAGATTAATCAAATGGAAAGGCCGTTACAAACTTAGCAAAATAAACAAAAAATATTTTAAGAATGTTTTCAGTGCAGAAGATATAAAACAAGATATTTTTAAAATTCCTTCAACAGCCTGGACAAAGCTTTACAGACGCGAATTTTTGGCTGATAACGATATAAAATTTCAACAGATAAAAATAGGACAGGATCAATTGTTCTTTTTCCACTCTATGATTACAGCGAAGCGGATGAAAGTTTTGAATGACTACCTTTACTGCTACCGTAAAGAGAGAAAAGGCAGCGTCACATTTTTAAAGCGGAAGCGGAATTTTTCGCCGTTATACGTAACCCGAGCAATAGAAGAACTTTTAAAAAAGCTGGATAGAACTGATGAATATCTGGAAATATCAATAGACAGATATTTTAGCAAAGCGACCTCGTGGCTGGGGCGTTTTGACAGAAAATTAAAGCCGGAATATTACGTACAATATATAGAATTATTAACACACATTCAAAACAGCTGCAACGGCTGGTGGAAGTACTTTAACCCGACAAAAGGGGACGGCTACTGGCGGCTTAAAATAAAACAAAATATTGCAAAAATAAAATACAGACTTTTAAAATAAAAATGTTTGTGATAGGATAAATCATGCGGCAGCATGGTCTGCAGTTGAAAACAAAATAAAGAAAAGATATGTCGTAGTGGCACTCTGCCGAGAAAAACAACTGAGTGTTGTTTTTCGAGAGGGTACTAAGCGAAGCGTGTACTTCCGCCACAGGCAGTTCAATCAGGAACAGTAAAAATTTTATATTTTATCGTTATGTCGTAGTGGCGGAATGGTATACGCGCACGTTTGAGGGGCGTGTGGAGAGATCCGTGCGGGTTCAAGTCCCGCCTACGACAAATAAAAAAGGCTATAACTTTTGTTATGGCCTTTTTTATTGTATGATGGTATTGACGCGAAACGCAAAATAGCGGGTTCAGCGAATTTGCGGACGGACGACACGAACGAAAGTAAGTTAGTCCGGATAGCGAGGAAATTGAGCGGTGTTGAACCGTAGGTTCAAAAGCGAAACTTTCCGAGCGTGGAGCAAATCCAAGACAAGTCCCGCCTACGACACCATAAAAAGCGAGATTTAAAACCTCGCTTTTTATTTTATTTCTCTGTTTAAAACACTTACAACAATCTGCTTCATTGTTTCCATTTCTTTAGGTTTACTTTCTGCTATCAGCAGGGTCAATGCAAACAGTGTTCCATTATCAATAAGCGGTTTATCATTTTTGTATAACATATTATTTTTATCAAGAAAATATAAAAAGCAGCTTGCCGCAATTCTTTTGTTGCCATCAGAGAATGAATGGTTCTTTGTTATCAGATATAAAAGCATTGCGGCTTTTTCTTCCAAAGTCGGATAAAGTTCTTTCCCGTCAAAGGTTTGATATATTTGATTAACTGAGCTTTCAAAAGAATTGTCTTTGGGGTTTGCAAAAACATCCGAGGCAAACTCGGATTTCATATTGTCTATAACTTGCAGAAATTCTTCTGTAGAAATCCGTACAGCTTCTTTTTTTGTTAGTCCTTTTTTGTCCAGAGTTTTATGGTCAAAGTTATCAAGCAAGTCCAATCCCTTAGCAAAATTTTCAAGCAAATTTGCAACATCTTGAGCCTTTTCAACTGTATCAATTTGATTATTCAAACTTCTTGAAAGCAGACTGACGCTTGTTTGGAGGGCTTCTATTTTGCTTTTTTGTGATTGCAAAAGCTTTTCATTTACCGCATAGCCTTTAGTCAGATAATCTCTCAAAACACTAGTTGCCCAGATTCTGAATTGTGTAGCCTTCTTAGAGTTTACTCTGTAACCTACAGCAATAATCATGTCAAGATTGTAGTAAGCTGTTTCTCTTAAAACATCCCTGTTTCCTTCTTTTTGAACTATTTCCAAAATGGAAATAGTTGAACTCTTTTGGAGTTCTTCTTCTCTGTAAATATTATTTATATGCTTATTTATTGCAGGAATTTTAACACCAAAAAGTTCTGCCATGGCTTTTTGTGTCAGCCAGATTGTATCCTGTTCGAGTTTAACATCAAGTGATACAGAACCATCATCGCTTTTATAGATTATAATTTCACCTTTATTCAAGTTTTCCACTAAATAAACTCCTTTGTTATGTTAATAATATTAACACAAAAATACAGCGGAATTTACACACACTCCAGCCCCTGAGCAAACCTTATGTTATAAATATTCCTGCATAGAGTCTTTTATAATACGGACAAGTTCTGTGTAAACGCTCATGCCTGCAATTGACCCGACGGTTTTATCAGGTACAATTCTATTGTCAAAGGGTTCCAGAATCGTAACCTAAACGACATTTTTATTTTTTTTTTTACAAATAAAGGTTTAATTATGTATGAATTTCTTACATTATTACAGTTTGTTATTATAATAGTATTTGGAATTTCTGTATTTGTAATTTATCAACACGGTTTTATACAAAGTAAAGTTCTGAATAGCGGAGCTTGTAACGAATTAGCGATTGCCATTCTTGTTTTTGCGGTATTGCAGCTGCTGATTTCATATTTATTGAAAAAATTTAGTAAAAAGTAAATTTCCTTGTGCATTGTTTTATCATACAGATTACATCCAGTCGCAGACATCATGGTTGCAAAGGGTTTTCTCCAAATCTGTCATAACTTCTTCCTTTGTCATTTCGTAAGTTACGGGAGTTATGGAGATTTTGTTATTTCTGATAGCAGCAAGGTCAGTATTTGCGTCGGTCGGCTCTGTTGTGAGTTCGCCGGCCATCCAGTAGTAGACTTTGCCTCTCGGGTCAACCCGTTTTTCGTAAGTGTTTGTAAACATCTTTGACCCGAGTTCCGTAATCGCAATTCCTGCAATGTCATCGGCGTCAAGAAGCGGAATATTAACATTCAAAAGAGTTTTTTGCGGGAAATTAAAATCCTTAAGGCGTTTGAGCATTCCTCTAACAAACTTCGCAGAAAAATCAAAATCATCATAATCAGAATGCATACTTGCTAAAGACACGGCTATACTTGGAATTCCCATCATAGCACCTTCCATAGCACAGCTTACCGTGCCGGAATAAAGGATATCAGACCCCAGATTCGGCCCGTGATTAATCCCTGAGATCACGATGTCCGGCTGCTCTTCTTTGGACAAAATCGCATTTATTCCTATTTTAACGCAATCACCCGGTGTTCCCGTTGTTACCCATGAGCGCTTTGCTCCGTTAATCGGGTCAAGTTCTTCAACCCTCAAAGGCGTGTGAAGCGTGAGCGAATGTCCTGCCGCACTTCTTTCCCTGTCCGGCGCAATCACATAAACATCATGTTCCTGCGACAATTCTTTTGTAAGCATCCTTATCCCGTTTGCAGCAATTCCGTCGTCATTTGATATTAATATTTTCATTGTTTCTCTCCTAATCTCCTAATTCTCTTATCCCTTATTTTAGCACACTATTTTTAATTCCGGAGCCTATATACGGGCGCAACTATTAAGTTTTGTAACAAAATATAAAAATAATAACCATTATATAGCAATTTTATATAACGAAAATTTTTTATATATATGAACACGAGGAACGCTTAAAATTGAGAAATCAGACAGATTTTAAGCACACACTACACTTCACACTATTTGAGGAATGAATCAATGTTTATTCCGGAGCCCCCTAAAAAGGGCTCTTTTTTTTTGGGCGGACGAAGTCCGCTTTTACCATTGGAAAGATATTAGTTGATAGCGCTATTACTAGAAATAGGAACTAAAGTACAGTATTAGGAAGCGGCGCTTGGAGCAATGTTCGTAACAGGTTCTGACGAAGTATGCTCTTACACTCCGGAACGGGATTAGGTCAGAGTCGCTTTAATCTGAATTTGCAATATAGATGCGGTATAAATCATAGATTTACAGCATCTTACTTCTTTCGTCCCATTTTGTCATTCATTGTCATCCTGAACTTGTTTGACTGCTTTTGCCGAAATCTCTGATTTCGTGCAAAATGTCCGGTTTTCCGCAGAATCCCAACGTCATCCTGAGGCGCACGAGCAGAGGGTGAAAGGCGTCCAGCCGTACCCGTTTATTGCGAGTGCGAAAAGCCGAAGGATCTTATGAAAATACAAGAAGATTCTTCGGTCGTTTCACTCCCTCAGAATGACATGACTTAGACAAAATGGGGCGATTTATTATCGCCTTATCGTCTTTTAAACGTAACAGACTTATCGCCTTAGTCCTATCGCCTTGCAGTCCTATCGCCTTTCAAAACGAAACCTCCTAGTGCCCTAGCGCCTTAACGCCTTAGTATCCTATTCAGAAACAAACCATTCACCCGTTCAACTTTTCACCCATTCAACTCACTTCACGCTTCACACTTCACTCCTCACTCTGATAAGAACTTAACGTCCTATCGCCTTGCAGACTTATCGCCTTTCAAAACGTAACCTCTTAGTGCCCTAGTGCCTTAGCTCCTTAGTATCTTTTCCGAAACAAACCTTTCAACCATTCATCCGTTCAACTTTTCAACTTTCTTCCCCCTTCACTTTGTTATCGCCCTATCTGTAACAAAATATAACAAAACAGCAATTTACAACTGCAAAAAAA
The DNA here is from genome assembly GCA_944322665.1 of Candidatus Gastranaerophilales bacterium. Taxonomy (GTDB): domain Bacteria; phylum Cyanobacteriota; class Vampirovibrionia; order Gastranaerophilales; family Gastranaerophilaceae; genus Scatenecus. Next base: position 7,940 of record CALUPM010000012.1, read on the forward strand.
CTTTATAAATATATCAGGGGAAATTTAAGGGAAAGTTATTATGGTCGCAGTAACAAAAATCGGGCGGATTTTAAAACAGTTAAAGCAGCTGGAAACGCTTCACAGACGAGATGAAAAAACTGTATTTAAGATTTTCAAAACTCTGACTGACGGAGCGGGGAAGCCTTCGCCGGTTGTGCTGGAGGGCAAGTATCTTGAGGAATTGCCTGTCGGGCTTAAACCTTTAATTGCAGGGCTTAAGAAACCGAAAGTTCTAATAGGCACAAAATCTTCTGAAAAAGGTCAGGGGATTTTAGGAATTGCAGTGCGTGACGGAAACAAAACAACCGCAAAGTTTGCTGTCGGTATAGATACAACCGGAGGTAAATCGCCTATATTGCAATATAGAGGAGTCCTTGGCGATTCTCAAAATAAAATTGTCAGTTTTAATGCGCTGTATGATTCAAATGTTGCACTGAATCCGAAAAACTGCGGAATTTTTACAGGAAAAATGCAAGGCGGTAAAAAACTTTCAACTGCAATAAGAGATGAAAATATGCGTCCTGCGTTTCTGGCTGACTCTTATATTGATTCAAAGCTTGCCGCAAGTGCAGGACTTCGGAAAGAAATGCTAAAGGAACTGGCTTCTCATCAAAAGGTTAAACCGGAAGATATTAATAAAATGAGTCATGAATTCAGCAGATTTATTTCAAACAAGGGGGCAAAAATTTATTCAATAAACGATTGTCTTGATGAAGCCGTAAAAATTGCAGGCTGGCAAGGAAAACCCGCTGAAGAAAGTATTATAAAGGCAAAAAATCTTCTGGTTAAAGATATGGGATTTAATCCGAAAGCCGTAATACTTGAAATAGATAAAGAACCTTCGGAATATTTTATGGCATTTGATGCTTTGACCGGAAAGCTGCATGCAAATCCAGAATTTATAAAAAAAGCAACTCATCAGGATATAGCGTTTGTACTTTCACATGAACTCGTTCACATGGAAGATTTTCTGAAATTATACAAAAAAATCGGCGCAGAAGAATTTGAAAAGCTTATGCGTCATCCGAAATTACAGATAGAAGAGGCTCTAAATCACAACTGGTACAAAAAAATGTCTGAAAATATTGATGAAAACGATTGGAAGTGGATGAGCGGTTTACAGAAAACAGAAGTTACAGGGTATGACGGCGCAAAACTAATAATTAATCATCAAAAATTTAATGCAAACTCAATGATTAAAGAAAGAAAAGAAAAGATATCTCTTGCAAAAAAAGGTTACACCGGCAGATTTGCCGAGATAAAGTATGCAGAACGATACCAGTTTTCGCCTATAGAAGAACACGCAAGACTTGTTGAGAAAAACTTAAAATACAAGCTGGAAGAAGCCGGCTTGCTTCAAAAGACAAAATTTTCAGATAAATACGGGCAAAAGCCGATTATGGACCTCGGCCGTTATCAGAGTAGATTTGCACCGGTAGAAAAGAAACTGGGCGAACTCTACGGCAAAAATAAATGTGAAAAGTTTAATGAATTATATTACGAGCAGATTGCCAAAAAGGACAGCCGCCTTGCAGAATTATGCAAGAAAATGGATACGGAAGGTGGTCTGCCCACTAAGGATTTTGAAGAAATGCAGGAATTAATCAAAAAACATTACGGCAACGAAATGCAGATGAATATTGATACTGTTCTCGGTATAGCAGAAGATTTGAAGGTTACAATTCCGGATTAATTTCAAGAGATTTAACACGTCAAAATATCAGGTTTAAATCCATGAATGAACATTAGACCTGATATTTTCAGGTTGAATTTTAATTTCGAAAAACTATTTTGTTACTAGAATATCAACCCAGGCAAGCTTGCCTCTTTTGTTTATTTTAAAGGGGATTTCTTTCTTAGTTTTTTCGGGGGCAAATTCTGATTTTTGATAATTAATCAAATAACGCATAAATTCAGGGCTAAACATTAACACTCCTTTGTCACACTTAATCAGTTAAAATTGAATTGAATAACACATACTACCACTTTGTATATATATAAAAACACAAAAATTTAGAATATTGTCAAATCTTTATCAAATCTTTACATATATTAATAAGGAGACAGGGCGATAAGTTCGGCTCTGAATGAGTTGTGATGAGGAGTTGAATGGTTGAACGGTTGGAAGGGATAATGTTTATTTACGAAATAAAATACACTAAGGCTTTGGTGCACTAAGCCTCTATGAGGTGTCGCAATAAGCTGAACCCGGGAAAGTAAATGACGTAAAATTGAAATTTCTCAAACATGCGTCAGAAGCTTCAGCCCCGTAATCCCGCTTATGATAAGCAAAATACACAGAATTCTCATTACAGTAACAGGCTCCTTGAATAATATTATCCCGAAAACTACAGTGCCGATGGTTCCGATACCTGTCCATATTGCATAAGCCGTCCCAAGAGGCAGATTTTTAAGCGCGAGCGCAAGAAAATAAAAACTCGCTATCATACAAACAACCGTTAAAACCGACGGGATTATCTGCGTGAACCCGTGTGAATACTTAAGCCCCACAGCCCAGCTGATTTCAAACAGTCCTGCAATTAGTAAAAATATCCAGTGCATTTTTTATTATCCTTTCTCTGTAGTTTACGAAAAAATCCGGGAGAAAATAGATCTCCCGGGTTTTTATCCCTCCGTGTTCACAAAATCTTTGTGACTTTTCTCTCGGACCAGCCGGCTTTAACCGCGGAACCCTAGAAAATTTTTTGTATAATTTGTTATCTTATTTTATCTTATCTTTGAAAATTGTCAATGGATTGATTATTTGCCAGAATTACTTAAACAATCTTTCTTTAAGTTCAAGTGCAGTTTTCGTTGTTGCAAGTCCTGCCTGAGAACTTTCTTTCAGCATAGGCGACATCAGATTTCCGGTCTGCTCAAGCGCGTCAACGACCTCGTCCAGCGGAATTTTTGATTTGATACCGGCAAGCGCAAGTTCAGACGCGGTTACGGCATGAACTGCAAGAAAAGGATTTCTTTTAACGCAAGGAATCTCCACAAGCCCGCACACAGGATCACACGTAAGCCCGAGAAGATTTTTAAGCGCAAGTGCAACCGCATTAAGAATTTCATCAACATTTCCGCCTCTGAGTTGAGTCAGAGCTCCGGCGCTCATTGCGGACGCAACCCCGCATTCCGCCTGACAGCCGGCAACGGCACCGGCTAACGCTACTTTGTTTGACACAATTCTGCCGATAGCACCTGCTGTTATTAACGCATTAATCTGTTCATCTTCACCTACGTTCAAATCCTCGCTTACTCCGATTAGAACAGACGGTACAATAGCACACGAACCCGCAGTCGGGCAGGCGGCAATTTTGCCCATTCTTAAATTCTCTTCTATTACTGCAAGAGCGTAAGTCGTTATTTTTTCAAAAGTTTTGCCGAAAAGCGAACTTTGCGAGTTGAACCTTTTTTGCAGCCTGTCGCAATCATCCCCGCACATGCCGCTGATTGACATTTCTTTACTTTTTAAGCCTGATTGAATTGACTCCTTCATCGCATCAAGACTTCTTTTTACCAACCTGCGGATTTCCTCCGGCGGAACTTCGGCAAACTCTGCCTCCTGTGCCTGAATAACTTCCCATATCAGCTTGCTTGTTTTTTCACAGGCTTCGCGTAACTCTTTAAAAGTACTTATATTTTTTTCCATAATTAACTTTCCAATTTTTCAATATATCTAATCATATAAACATCTTCAAGCATATATAAAAAGTCGATTACTTTCCGGCTGATTTCCCCGTCAAGGCAAATACACATTGAAGCTTCCTGACCTTTAGCATACCTGTCGCAGTGGAAAGAGGCAATATTCACGTGGATTGAGTTTGTGACGCGGGATATCATGTGCGGAACATCCTTGTAAAAAAGGACAAGTGTATTGTATTTTCCGGTTAGATTAACCGAAAATTCGTCAATTTTTGTAATCTCTATTTCACCGGCGCCGACAGAATTTCCGGAAACCGTCATATTTCTTCCGCCTTCAAATACAAAGTCAACAGCATTCGGATGACGGTTAAAGTCGTCCAGATACTGAAATTCATACTTTATTGACTTTGCGATATCTGATTGAAAGATATCCTTAATACGTGTATCATCGACGTTCAACCCGAGAACTCCGGCAAGAAGCCCTTTATCCGTACCGTGGCCTTTGCCTGTGCGGGCGAACGAGTTGTAAAGTTTGAACGTAACTTTTTCAGGGCGCTCGTGGTAGATGTTTCTAGCGAGCAACCCGAGGCGAATTGCGCCTGCAGTGTGCGAACTTGAAGGCCCGACCATTACAGGTGAAATTATATCTATTATTGATGTCTGTTTCATAATTTTCTCCCTTAAAAATTATATCTTAAACAAAACGGGACTATCAAGCGTACTTCTTATTATAATTTAAAAAAGGCGGTCACATAAAAACCGCCTTTAAACTATCCTCTTCTCATAATACAGTAACGAACAGACCTTTTACTGCAAAGGTGCTCTCCAGAGAGAGTCATTGAATTTATTCTGGTTAGCGTTTACATCAACAGACAAAGTTACGTTGCTCGGAGTGAATACAAATACGAGATCTCCGACTTTTTGCGGTTTGCCGTTCAATGCGTGTGCGGCGCCGCATACAAAGTCAATTGTTCTCTGTGACTGTTCTTTGTCGAGCAAATGTAAATTAAGGACGATTGTTTGTCTATCTTTTAAGTGTTGAACAATTTGAGCTGCGTCATCAAATGAACGAGGCTCCATAATTCTCACTTCATATCCTCTGTAATTCGGATGAGCCACAACTTTTAATTCCTGATTTTTTTCAGGTTTTGACTGGTATGAATAAGCCGGATCAATTGCAAGGTTGTCCTGAACTTCGTATCCGCCTTCCATATCGTCTTCTGCCATATCATCAAATATTGTTTCTCTCGGTTCAAACCCTTTTACCAAAAAGTCAACTACTGATTTAATTTTGTCTGTTACAATCGCCACCGTTTTTCCTCCGTTTATTTTTTAATTTATCTTACTTTAACTAAACAACTTTCTTCCGATTCTAAGCATTGTAGCCCCGCATTGAGCCGCAATCCTGTAATCCTGACTCATCCCCATAGATAATTCATTCATTTTGCAGTTGTATTTCTTCTCAAGAAGCCTCTTAGTATTCGCAACGTCGCTGAATAATTCAAACAAAGTTTTGTCGTCCGCCCCGAGAGGAGCCATATTCATTAAACCTTCAACGCTTATTCCGTCGAGTTTTTGAATTTCGCCGAAAGCTTCAATCAATTCTGTTTTCGAAAAACCTGACTTTTGTATTTCTCCGGCGTTATTCAACTGAAGAAGGATTTTTTGGACTTTGCCGGAAGCCTTTGCCGCCTCTGAAATACGGGTGGCAAGCTTTGCGGAATCGACAGAATGAATGTAATCAAAATGTTCGACAGTCTTTTTGACTTTATTCGACTGAAGATGCCCGATAAAATGGAATGATGAATTATTCCGGACTTCCACAGGCAGTTTTTCAATCTTTTCAATTGCCTCAATCGTTCTTGACTCGCCGAAGTTTCTTAAGCCTGCGTTATATGCCTGCTCTATCGCCTCTCCGTCGAAATACTTTGTAACTGCAATAATATTTGGTCTATAAGGTGCAATTTCTTCTTGTATTTTTGAAAGATTCTCTTTTACCCTGAATTGCATATTATCTTCCTCTTACAAGAAATTCGGCCGCCGGATTTATACACAAACCCGTGACCTGTTGAATATACAATTAATTGTACTCTATACCTTTATAGCGGACAACTATTTTGTTTTTTGGAACACCCGCGCCGGTTTAATATCTCTAAAAGCATGATGTGGACATGATTTCAGCCGTTTTAATATTTCTTAAATCTTGGTTACAATTTGTAATAATAAGAAAAATAGCCATGCTTTCGGGCATGCCCGCCACTTTTTAAGAGTTAAACTGTCACTGTACAATATTCCTGATTTTAGGATAAACTATATCTTTAGAATTTTTATCCTTTAAATGATTGAGATTTGAAACAGATTAAGAATTTTTGCGGTAATACTGACTCTATTCGTGTTTATAGCAAATAAAACTATGCAAAAACCGGATTATTTTACTTTCTGAAAAATCATAACGTATTCGTGTTTAAAGATAAAAAATCCGCCGGCAAGCGCTCTGTAACGCCAGAGGTTGGCGGTTTTGCCCTTTGCGCGTTCATTGCCCTGAATATCTTTTACAATGATACCTTTTAAGCGGAACCCGAGGTTCATCATTCTTGCCATACATTCAAAGCCGAGAGGCTGAACTTCCGAATTTTTGTAGCTGTCGCCGATAATAAGTGCGGCAAACCTGCCTTTTTCAAGCATATCATAGCCGTTTCTGGCAACTTTTGAGAACAAATCGTAAAATTCTTCAGTTGAAGCGCAATTTGAAAGGTCTTCTTTCTTGTCTGAAAATTTGATTATATCGTCATATGGCGGGTGTAGAACTAGAAACTGGGCTTTTTCTTCCCCTAAAATTTCAAGTCCTGCCTGAATTTTGTCGCGGACTTCTTCTGAAGCCGAATCGCCGCAGATTATTCTGACATCAGTGACAAGCTGCTTCGGGGTAAACTTTTCGGAAACTTTTTCCGCAAGATCTTCTTTCAACTCAACCCCGATACAGCGGCGGTTCATATTAAGAGCCTCAATGCCGGAAGTTCCGGAGCCGAAAAACAAATCCAAAACAACGTCATTTTTCTTAGTAAACCTTTCGTAAAGCTGCTGGGCAATCTGCGGGATATAATTTCCGTGATATTCGTTGGAATGTCCGCCTTCCTTCAGACGTGAGGGGAATTCCCACAATGTATCTGTTTTAATGTGATCGTAAGATTTCCAGTTATTCAAGTCTATATCGCTGTATTTTGTGGTTTTTACAGGTTTTACAACCTGCAAATCCGCTTTTTTTAACGGTTTAAGTTTTGTATTTGTTTTAACTTTCGCCAATTTTTTCTCCCCTGTTTGTTTTACCTGTAAAGATGTTGTATTGAAGTTTTATTGCTTCATCGCCCTGTTGACCCCTCACCCGAATTTTTAAATTCGCTGCGCTCTTTAAGAAATTCTTCCCTCTCCCACAAGGGGCGAGGGAATTGTTTTGTAGCAAACCATTCATCCGTTCAACTTTTCAACCTTTCAACTCTCCTCACCCTTCACACTTCACGCTTCACTTTGATAAGAACTTAACGTCCTAGCGCCTTATCGTCTTATCGCCTTTTTACGTAACGAACTTTTCGTCCTAACGTCTTCTCGTCTTTTCGTCTTTATAATATAGAATTGTTTCAAAATTGTAATCAATTGTTTAGATGAATTTGTTTTTGATGTAAGTTGAAGGTGTATGGAGGAATTATGTTTCCCGAATGTCTGACATTAAGCAATATTTATATGATTACGGGATTTTTAATATCAATGTATTCATGCGTGTCAAATGACGTAATCCAGACACTCGGAACGTATCTTACGACAAGCAAAAAGATGCCGACGTGGCTAATATGGGCTTTTACGAGTGCGGTGCTTGTGATTACGATTTCGACAGGATGGATTGTTAATAACGGTGATATGTCTTTCGGCAGGCTGGAGAGAATCCCTTATCCTGAAACCTTTACACTTGTCCACGTTCTGCCGCCGATAATTCTTCTGTTTCTGACAAAATACGGGATGCCCGTATCGACTACTTTTTTGATTTTGAGTATTTTTTCGGCAAGCGACGTCAGCGTCATCGGGATGATTTTGTCAAAATCTTTGATAGGGTATGTACTTGCGGTAATTGTTTCGATATTGATTTATATGATTATTGCGCGTCCTGTTGAGAGGTATTTTTATTACACGGCAGATAAAAAAGTTTCAAAGTGGTGGATTGCCGCCAAATGGCTTTCGACAGCTTTTTTGTGGTCGCAGTGGCTTATGCAGGATGCGGCAAACCTCTTTGTATATCTTCCGAGAAAAGCCTCATTTACGCAGCTTGTGCTTGTAATTCTTGCATTTACTGCATTTATGTGGGTCGTGGCATACAAACGCGGAGGAGAAGTTCAGAAAATCGTTAAGATGAAAACAAATGTTCAGGATCCCAGATCCGCCACGATTATTGACCTTATTTATGCGTTTTTGCTGTTGTATTTTATACAGTTAAACAATGTTCCTATGTCGACTACGTGGGTATTTATAGGGCTTCTGGCGGGAAGAGAAATTGCTCTTTACAACAGACTGCGATTTGAAAGCCCGAAAAAAATGTACAAACATATTCTTCAGGATCTGACAAAGGCGACAATCGGGCTTGTTGTGTCGATTGTAACAGTGTTTGTACTTGTAAAATTTGATGTAATAAAAAGCTTTTTTATCTCGCATTTTGTGTAGAAATTAAGGCTTGAGAGAGGAAAAATTTTGGCAAGGATAAAACAGTTATCAAAAAATCTAATAAACCAGATTGCGGCAGGAGAGGTTATAGAGCGTCCGGCATCAGTCGTCAAGGAACTGGCGGAAAACTCGATTGATGCCGGCGCAAAAAAAATCAGCATTGAAATTACAAACGAATGCCGGAATATAAGAATTGCCGACAACGGCTGCGGAATTCATCCTGACGACATTCTGCTTGCCTTCACCAAACACGCAACAAGCAAAATTCAAAACGATGACGATTTATTTAACATTCATACTTTGGGTTTTAGAGGAGAGGCTCTTGCTAGTATAATTTCAATCTCAAAACTAACCTGCACCACAAGAACGGCAGACTTTGAAACCGGCACAAAAGTGAAATGCGAAAACTCCGAAGTCACTCAAACCGAAACCGGCTGTGCAGTCGGAACAATTATGGATATCAGGGATTTGTTTTACAATATTCCCGCAAGATTAAAGTTTTTAAAAAGCGCCGCGACGGAATTTTCATACATTCAGGAACTTGTACAGTCGCTTGCGATTGCGCATCCGGAAGTTTCTTTTGAACTTAAACGCGACGGGAAACAGGTTCTTAAAACAAACGGACTCGGCGATTTGAAAAGAACAATCAGAGATCTTTTTAACGAAGAAGTTGCAAAAAATTTAAAAGAGGTGTTTAAAACCGACAAAATCGCGGGGATGAAAATTTCCGGCTATGTCAGCACCCCTGACTTCACCCGCTCAAGTAAGAAGAATTATTATATGTTTATAAACGGACGTTCCGTAAAATGTCCGGTGTTTCAAAAAGCAATAGATATGGCATACAAAAACCTGATAGCCGGCGGCAAATACCCGTTTATTGTTTTAAATCTGGAAATTCCGCCCGCGGACGTTGATGTGAACGTTCACCCGACCAAAAAAGAAGTACGATATAAAAATACCAATATGGTGTTCAATTTTATCTGCACCTCGGTTCAGGGCGGGCTTGCAAATTTTGCGGAAAGAGAAACTCAGCCTTCTCTGTCAACACCGCAAAATTCTTTTTCGTACACCGAAAACCCGAAAATAATCGACTTTAATCAGGCATCCTCCGCGCGGAACACGGATATTTATTTTGACAAACAGCACGACAGTATGTATGTCACAGACAGGATGGCGGAAAAGATTACAAATAATGTTGCGTTTGACCGCACCCCTCAGGTTGCGCAGTCAAAACTTCTCTCCTCACCTGCTCAGGCAGCTCCGGAGCCGGAAGAAAATATCATCGGACAGTACAGAAATACTTACATCCTGATTGAAAGAGAAGAAGGACTTGAAATTGTCGACCAGCATATTGCGGAAGAAAGATACATCTACGAAAAACTTAAATCAGAAAAGAATATTGTATCCCAGCTTCTTTTTGTATCGGATGTTCTGACTGTCACGGCAGAGGAAACCGAAATGCTGAAAGAAAACATCTCAAAATTTGAAAAATTCGGGTATGAAATAGAGTTTTTGAAAGACAACGAACTTATTTTCCGCAAACTTCCGCAATTAATCGCAAAAGTCAACCCGAAAGAAATTTTGTCTGATATTCTGGAAAACATAGAGGGTGATATTGACGGGCTGGAAGAAAAAATTCTTATTACAACAGCCTGCAAAGCTTCCGTAAAAGCCGGTCAGAAACTTTCGCTGTGGCAGATGCAGGAAATTATAAAACGCTGGCGGACAACTGAAATGCCCTATACCTGCCCGCACGGCAGACCGATTTCAAAAATTCTTCCGCACAAACAAATAGCCTCATTTTTTCAGAGACAATCTTAAAAAAGCACCTCATTACCGGTGCTTTTTCAAATTTTAATTATCAACAATTATATCCTGAGGGGTCTGCTCCGGAGCCTGTTTTTGCTGGCGTTTTATGATGGAGTCAATATCATTAAAATCTTCCTGTTCGGCAAAAACATTTTTATTTTGCTCATCCTCTTCCGATACAGGCGGAACAGGCTGAGTTTCACTTTCCGGCGTCATCTCCGCAGGAGGAGTTTCTTCCGTTTGCGGCTTGGCTGAAGAGGTCTTGCTTTCACTCTCTGAAACAACCAGTGAAATATTTCTGCTGCCTGCATCTACATCTCCGGTCATTTGCGTCATCTTTTCCGAAACTTCTTTTATTGATTTGTCTGTATCAAACGCTGTATTCTGTAAATGACCGGACAGTTGAACTGCCGCTACCGAAAGATTTTTACCGAGAGCATTGGATTTAATTAAATCTACAACGCCTGCCGCTCCTGTATAGGTATGCGTGTATTTGGAATTTACACTGCTTTTTGGTGCAGCTTCATACTCTGCAATTAAAGAGCCTGTAAAGGATGTATCATTTGCGTAATCCTGTGCAACTTTTGCTTCTTTTGATGCATTCTGCATTAGTTTTGAAATTTCATCAAAATCAGACATATAAGAGGAAATCTGCATTGTGGAATTATTCACGACATTATTCATTAAAACTCCGAGTTCACCGTATCTTGCCTGTTCATCAGCACTCAATTCATCTCCGTTTTTGATTTTACTGTCTATACGCTGCCATTCGTTCCTCATACTCTGAATTTCTTTCAAGGCGTTGTTCTGGACTGCAAGAGCATCATCAGAATTGGTTTCAAGCTGTGTTGAATACTGAGAAAATTCTCTTTCTGCTTCATCCAAAATTTCTTCCTGTAATACAACTTTCTTTGTAAAAACTTTTGCAACATTTGCAAGCCCCATATTGCCGGCATCACCGACGTCATTTTTGGTGCTGTCAGTGTCATTTATATCGCTGGTATCTTCACTTGTAAGCTCATACTCGGATACATTGGAAGCCTGCATTGAATGCGCCCATTTCAGAACTTCATCAGGAATCAAAACCCCGTTATCTTCCATCTGTAGAATTTCTTCGTAAGTATATTGGCTCCATTCGCCGTCTGCAGGAATTCCAAGCTGTTGATGAATTCCTTTTACAAATTGAGCCATAGCTATTTGATTTTCCTTCGAAATTAATGTATCAACATAATCATATAGTTCTTCATCAGACAATCCTGCAAATTCCGGATCCTGTTTCAAATCTTCTACCCTGTCATCAACAGTGTAAATCTGACCCGGCTTCATTATGTTTGAATAATATGCCTGCTGAAGTCTTTTTTTAAGAGCGTCAATACTTGTCATAAATGCGCGCCTTTCTTTAATTTAATACTTTGTTTAATATAACGGCATGCCATGACAAAATCTTTAAACAAAATTTTATTTTTTTCTTTCAAAAAACGTTAAAAAAGCCGGTTTAGCGCGCATTTTGAACGTCGCCAATCCGGCTTTATAAAATTTTACAATAAAAAAATTATAAATGTTTTTCAATATTTGAAATAATAGAAGATTTCGGCATCAAACCGACTAATCTTTCAACAGCCTTGCCGTTTTTGAATACCAGAAGGCTCGGCAGACCGCTTATTGAATAATTTTTGGCGGTTTCAAGGTTGTCATCCGTATTCATTTTGACAAATTTTACTTTGCCTTCAAACTCACCTGCAATTTCATCAAGAACAGGCCCTAGTTTTCTGCAAGGCCCGCACCACGGCGCCCAGAAATCTACAACTACCGGTGTTTCGGAATTCAAAACTTCTGCTTCGAATACCGAATCATTAATATCTACAGCATTAGACATAAACATATCTCCTTTAAGTTATTTATACTTTTACAACGCTCATTCTATCACAGAATTTTTTTTTGTGCTATTATCTTAATAGAATTCCACAGGATAAAAAGATGGTTAGAAAAAAAACAATAGAAATAGTTCTGGATACGGAAACCACGGGGCTTGATTACACAAAAGAAAGAATGGTAGAATTTGCCGCGGTGAGGCTTGAAAACGGCAAAATTAAAGATGAATTTCAAACATTAATCAATCCGCAGCAGCATATCAGAAAATCAAGCATTGCTATTCACGGGATTACGCCGGATATGGTGACGGACGCTCCGACAGAAGAAGAAATTATGCCGAAAATTCTGGAATTTATCGGAGATTATCCGATTGTTGCGCATAACGCAATTTTTGATTACACATTCTTGAATGAAGCGAGCCTCCGAACAACAGGCGAAGAACTCACCAACACCCGCATTGACAGCCAGCAGATGTTCAAAGAGGTTTATCCCGACCTTGAATCACACGGGCTTGAGGCGCTTACAAAAAAATTTAACGTTGAGCTTACGAACCATCATAGAGCAATGGCTGATACTATGGGATTAGCGCTTGCGTATCCGAAACTTAAAAAACTTTACCTTCAAAAATACGACTGGGAAGTTAAACAGCTTGAGAACGTTGAATATTTGTTTGAAAGATTTTTGAGAATTCAAAATACAATAAATACGCTCCAATCAGAGCTTCAGGACTTGAAATCAGTATTCAGACTTTATTTTGAACAGGGCGGAACCCCTATCCGTTCACAAACAGGAGAAACTCTTGTTTACAATTCAAAACAATCCTTTGGATACGATTTGCATCAGATAAAAGATGTACTGGAAGAAGTCGGGGCTTTTGACAAAGCTGTGAAACTGAATACAGGATTTATCGACAGACTTGTCGGCGGGTGCAGCCTTGACGAAGAAAAACGTGAAATAATCAAAGACGCGCGTCAGGAACTCACGGAAACCCGTAATATTCAGATTATAAAAGCAGGAAAATAAGATTATGTTAAAAAAACTGGCTGGATTTTTTCAGGAACCTCCAGTAAAAGAGGTTATTCCCGATACCGGAAAAGTAAAAGAGATGTACTCAAAATGGAGATGGCGGATTTTTTACGCCTGCTTTATCGGGTACACGGTGTTTTACCTTTGCAAGAAAAATATAGCGGTAGCGCTTCCGGGGTTGAGCGCAGAGTACGGATATTCAAATACGGAACTCGGGCTGCTCGGAAGTTCGCTTTATCTGACTTACGGAATCGGCAAATTTGTAAACGGTGTAATTGCGGACAGGGCAGATGTCAGGAAATTCCTTCCGACTGCACTGATTATGACAGCACTCGCAAACATTTGTTTCGGACTTTCGGCAGTATTCATAACTCCCGGAGAAGCATCATTCTTCGGACTTCCTACAAACACTGTTTTACTCTGGATTTTTGTATTTTTCTGGGGGGCAAGCGGATGGTTTCAGTCTGCGGGCTTTCCGGCGGTGGCCAAAAGCCTTACTTACTGGTATTCAAACTCCGAAAGAGGTACAAAATGGTCGCTGTGGTCATGCTCCCATCAGGTCGGAACCTTTTTAAGCGTAATAGTTTCAGGATGTTTGGTCGAACATTTCGGCTGGAAGATGGCATTCTTTGCCCCGGGAACAATTGCAATAATCGCTGCCATCTGGTTATACGACAGACTTCGGGACAGACCGCAGTCACTCGGGCTTCCGGATATTGAAACATACAACAATGAGCCTTCCGCAAAAAAATCAGCCGTGGAGGAAGACAACAGAACTTATATTGAAATTTTCAAACAAAACATTTTATTCAACAAAACAATCTGGCTTCTGGCAATTGCATATATTTTTGTTTACATAATAAGATTTGGCGCAGAAGACTGGATGATAAAATACCTTCACGAATCAAAAGGCAATCCGCTGGATCTTGCGGCAATGAAATTAAGCTCTCTTCCGCTTGTCGGAATAGCCGGAACCATTTGCGCAGGTTTAATTTCGGACAAAATATTCAAAGGACAGCGTGCGCCGGTTAATTTAATTTACCTTATGGGTGTTGTATTCTGTCTAATTCTTTTGAAATTTAATACAATAGGAACGTTGGATTTTGTACTTATAGGTTTGTTAGGAGCATTCACATACGGCCCTCAGATGATGATAGGCGGATTGTGCGCAGTAGAATCAAGTTCTAAAAAAGTGGCCTCGGCAGCCACGGGATTTACCGGAACCTTCGGGTATATCGGCGCAGTTTTATCATCAACCGGAACAGGATTTATGGTTGACAAATTCGGCTGGAACGGGGCAATCGCATTCTGGGTTGTGTCCGCGCTAATCTGTATTGGAATCTGCACGGTTTTGATGATTGACGAGAAAAAGAAAACATCTGAAACAAAATAATCGGCTTATCGCCTTTATCCCGAAACCTCCTAGCGCCTTAGTGCCTTAGCATCTTTTCCAGAAACAAACCTTTCACCCGTTCAACTTTTCAACTGTTCAACTCTCTTCAAGCCTTACTCTTCCGGCAGCTTTGCAACATCAACCCAGCCGGAGCTTTTTGAGTAGCAGTACAATTCGTCGGGAGTTAATTCAATCGCTGAATTTGAACTTCCGCATGCCGGAAATATTGTTTTGAAGCGTTTGAGGGATTCGTCACAGTAAACTTTTACGGTTTTATTTTCAATCCCGAACGGACAGACCCCGCCGATTTGGTGTCCGGTAAAATTTTCAACTTCTTCAGGTGTCAGCATTTTTGCTTTCAGTCCGAAAACCGTTTTGAACTTTTTATTGTCAATTCTTGCATCGCCTGCAGCACAGACAAGAATGCAGCCGTCTTCAGATTTAAAAGATAGTGTTTTACAGATTCTTGCGCCTTCCGTATTGAGCGCCTGAGCCGCAAGTTCGACCGTCGCGCTTGAAACAGAAAATTCAAGAATGTCTTTTTCCCGTCCGAAATTTTTTAAATATTCTCTAACT
Organism: Candidatus Gastranaerophilales bacterium; assembly: GCA_944322665.1. GTDB lineage: Bacteria > Cyanobacteriota > Vampirovibrionia > Gastranaerophilales > Gastranaerophilaceae > Scatenecus. Next base: position 22,989 of record CALUPM010000012.1, read on the forward strand.
TTTTCTATTGCCATAATTCCTTCTTTCTAAAATTCCATATAATTCGTATCCTTGCACCCCTGCTGTGGAAGGCTGAACCAGAATGTGCTTCCGTTGTTGAGGCGCGATTTAAAGCCGATATCTCCTTTGTGCGCATCCGTAATCACTTTACACAGGGCAAGCCCCACGCCAGAACCCTGCTGGCGTTTCAGTTTGTTGCGGTTTACCTGGGAAAAGAAATTGAAAATCTTGTCGTAATCCTTCTTTCTTATCCCGTCGCCGGAGTCTTTAATTTCAAAAATATAGTTTTTGTGTTCGTCAACATAAGTTACGACAACAATTTTTCCGCCGTTTTTGTTGAATTTTACAGCGTTTGAAATAAGGTTGAAGATTAATTGCTTGAACCTTTTTAAATCAGCCGTTATTTCAACGTCCATTAAAGTGTAGGAGAATTTTATATTCTTTTCTTTTATAACCTCGTCAAAGCTGTAGATAATATCTTTTATAATATCTTTCGGGCGGAAGGTTTCGTATTTCAATTCAAGCTGCTTGTATTCCGAACGCGCCATATCCAGTATGTCCTGAATAAGGCTCAGCAAAAATCTTGAACTTTTTGAAATGTTGTCAATGTATTTGAAATTTTTTGTGCCTTCCATTTCTGATTTAAGCATATCAGAAAACCCGATTATGGAGTTGAGCGGGGTTTTGTATTCGTGGGAAATGCTTGCTAAAAACTGAACCTTTTCCTGATTTGTTCTTTTTAATTCGTCGTTCAGAGAAATTATTTCTATTCTTGAATTCACCGATTCCATAAGGGTTTCGACAAGAAGTGCGTTGCGTTTTTTAAAGTTGCGGTTCCTGTTTGCGAGCGCAACAAACCCTAAAACTGTATTTTTGTAGTAAATCGGCTCAATTATAATCTGGTCTTTTGAAATTGAATTAAGGTATTCAATTATATCCTCGTTTTCAAAATTATTGGTCAGCATATCAACACCGACTTTTGAGATTTTTTCTATTGTATGAACAAGCCGGCTGTTTTTCTTTTTCCCCTCTGCATAAGCGTAAGTTTTTATTTCTATAGTATTTGTGACGCTGCTCAAAAGACAAAAGCATGACGCTTCCGCCCCTGTCAGGCTCAAAAATTCAAAAGCCGTAAATTTTGCAAGTTCTTTTGATGAGGTGAGTGTGTTTATTTTCTTTAAAAATTTACAAATATTTTTTTCAGTTAAAATATTCATTGTATAATTGTAATATGAACAAAAAATTATTTGTATTGTCCGGTTCATCCGGAGTCGGTAAAGGAACCGTTCTGAAAGGATTTCTTGAAAAAAATCCGGATTTTATGCTTTCAATTTCCTGTACTACAAGGGCTCCGCGCCCCGGAGAAGCTGACGGCATAAATTATTTTTTTATTTCAAAAGAAGAATTTAAAAACTGTATAGACAACAACAAGTTTCTTGAATGGGCAGAATTTGCCGGAAACTATTACGGAACAAAGAAAAAATACATAAATCAATGCCTTGAAGAAGGCAAGAATGTAATTCTTGAGATAGATACGCAGGGCGCCCTGCAGGTTAAAAAGCAGATGCCTGAAGCTGTATTAATATTCATCTGCCCGCCGTCTTATGAAGCACTTGAAAACAGGCTGAGAGGCCGCCATACGGAAGATGAAGCTACAATTCAAAAACGGCTTGAACAGGTAAAAGCGGAAATTGAACGCTCAAAGAATTTCGACTACAGGATTGTGAACGACCGCCTTGAAGATGCAATCGCAAGGCTTGAAGAAGTTGTTAAAGGAGAACTTGAAAATGCCGGACGGTAAAAATATTCTTGTCGGGATTACGGGCGGAATTGCGGCTTACAAAATCTGCGAACTTATAAGAATGTACAAAAGTTCAGGCGCAAACGTTAAAGTTGTCTGCACACCGAACGCACTGAATTTTGTATCCATCCTTACGCTTCAGACTCTCAGCCAGAACAAGGTTGCATTTGAACAGTTTGAAATCGGGGATTTCAAGCCCGAACATATTTCTTATGCGGATGAAGCGGATGTATTTGTGATTGCACCTGCGACAGCCAGTACAATTTCAAAAATTGCAAACGGAATAGCGGACAATCTTTTGACGTCAATTGCGGCAGCGTTCAATAAGCCGTTTGTGATTGCGCCAGCAATGAATACAAACATGTGGAACAACCCGTTTGTGCAGGAGAATTTGCAAAAGCTTGCCGCTCAAGGATATACGATTGTTCCGCCGGAATCCGGTTTTCTTGCCTGCGGAACAACAGGCGAAGGACGGCTTGCGGCTTTAGACAAAATTTTTGATACAACAGTAGATATTCTTTGCGGAACAAAAAAATTCCTTTCAGGCAAAAAAATCATAGTAACCGCCGGCGGAACAGTTGAAGATATTGATCCGGTTAGATTTATTTCAAATTATTCTTCCGGCAAAACAGGCTGCGCACTTGCTGATACCGCATTCCGCCGCGGCGCAGAAACCGTTTTGATTACGACAAAAAATGTTCAAAAGCCTTATAAAGTCGTGAAAGTTAAATCCGCGCTTGAAATGCAGACAGCTCTGAGCGAAGAATTTGATGATGCGGATTACATATTTATGTCAGCCGCTGTCGCGGATTTCAGGATAAAAGAATTTAACCCGCAGAAAACAAAAAAAACAGACTCGGACACTTTGACTCTTGAACTTGTCAAAAATCCGGATATTCTGCAATATCTGTGCAATAAAAAAACATCCTCCCGCCCCGTAATCGTCGGTTTTTGCGCGGAAACAGAAAATTTAATCGAAAATGCAAAAAACAAAATCCTTAAAAAAGGCTGCGATTTTATTGTTGCAAACGACGTAAGCCGTAAAGATATCGGGTTTTCGACAGATGAAAACGAGGTTTATATAATTAACAGAAATCTTGATGTCAAAAAAGTCGAAAAGCAGTCAAAATTGAAAATTGCAGAAGAAATAATTAAAGAGGTTTATGAAAAGAGCGGAAATTTATGCACTCATAAATAACTTTGCGCCCCCTGAAACTGCCGAAGACTGGGATTGTTCGGGAGTGATTGCGGAAAACGGGAATGAAGAAATAAAAAAAGTTCTTCTTGCTCTGACCGTCACAGATGACGTCTTTAATCAGGCTGCCGCACAAAACTGCGATATGATAATAAGCCACCATCCGCTGTTTTACGTGCCGCTGGAATATAGAACAATCAATATGTTCTGCGCCCACACAAACCTTGATTTGGCAGAAGGCGGAACAACCGACACACTTATAAAGCTCCTTGGTTTAAAAAAATCAGGCGAAAACGGGTTTGTAAGGTATGTAACGATTGATAAACCGGTGTCTGTAAAAGATTTTGCGCAAAAACTAAGCAAAATTTCGCCAAACTTAAGATACGTAAATAACAAAAACACTCAATCAATTCAAAAAATCGGCTTTTGTGCAGGAAGCGGGTCAGAATTTATTGAAACTGCCCCACAGGACGGCGCCGACGCTTTTGTGACCGGAGATTTGAAATTTCACACGGCACTTGAAAGCCGGATTGTTCTTTTTGATATCGGTCATTTTGAGAGCGAAATCAGCGTCCTGAAAGTTTTTGAAAACCTTCTGCAGGATAAAGTGGAAATCGTTTACGCAAAAGAAAAAAGCCCTTTTAAAACCTTATAAAAAATTCATAACATTGACAACCGTCATTTACATAATACAATAAAAAAGTACCCGTATTGGGGCGTCGCCAAGTGGTAAGGCACCTGATTTTGGTTCAGGCATTCGGAGGTTCGAATCCTTCCGCCCCAGAATTTACAGTAGAGCACAAGACCGGAAAAACATTTTCGGTCTTGTAATATTTGAAGGTTATATATTAACAAATAAGGAGAAAATGATTATGGATATAGGGCTAAATACGCCCGATACATCATTCGGGCTAAAATTGCACAGGACAAAAGAGTTTAAATCAGTTTTAAAACTTGCAAGAACTCAGGGCAAGCAGCAGGCGGTTGAAAATGCCGTAAATATTCTTGAAGCTTCCCCGCTTGAGGGTGACATTCTTTTAACAGCAGGCAAATTGAAAAACAATACAAAATTCAAATCTTATTCCAGCATCTGGATAATCAATCCCAAAAAGGACATCAAAGCAGACAGAATAGCTTCCGACACCAACAAAAATCCGATAGATTTAGCACTGAATCACTTTCTGGAAATAAATGACAAATGCAGCAGCCTGTTTAAGACCTTGTTTTCAGCAAAATAAAAACTATAAAGCGGCAGTCAAATTTTGACTGCCGCTTTGTTTTAGAATCCTGTAGTATTAAGGAATCCAATTTAGAATATTTTACTGGCAAAAAATATTTTGTTCATGTTTTATAGCAGGCATGAGTTACTATACAAAAGTAAGAACATATTTAAATTCACCCGTAAAATGCTTTATCCCGAAATGCAAAGCCCGTTGCTGCGTGGACGCTCCGCTGCCGGAAGGTTTTTTGGACAAACACAAAGGCAGAATTCAAAGATCAATATATAGTGCTGTAAATATCGGACAAAACGATCCGAGAGATACGTTTAATTCAGTAATTTATAATACAACACCAAGTCCCGTACAATTGTTAGGACTGGATCAGAACGGCAACAAACTGGTAGGTATTCCGAAAGAAGTTATAAAAGAATTAAATATAAAAAGCATGGAACAAATTCAGGAGTTGTTAAACGATTACGGCAGATATAAAAATTACTGTCCGTTTATTACAACGTACGGCAAATGCAGCGTTTATGAACATCGCCCTATTATTTGCAGAGAATTCGGGTCATCACCTTTAAAAGTAGATTATTGCCCTAAAAAATCAAGCAGATTGGATATTATTAAATTTTATGCAAAAACACTTTTCAATTTCAAAGAGAATTTTAAAGCTATAGGACACGCTTTAAAAATGAGACTTGCAAAAACTAACCCCAAGGCTTCTTAATCATATAATTATAATCGACTGACAGGCTGTTAATCGCATGGCTTTACCGGAAATTTGACTTTACATAATGGTTAGATTATCATGGAAAAGAGGAAGGCAGGAAGATGATTACGGATGAAATTAAACAACTGATTATAGACACGCTTGATCTGGAAGACATTACCCCTGACGACATCGACGAAAATGCACCGTTATTTATTGACGGGCTGGGGCTGGATTCTATCGACGCGCTGGAACTCGGTATGGCTTTAAAGAAAAAATATAACATCACAATCGGTTCCGACAACAATGAAAACAAAGAATATTTTTATTCGGTTAAAACTATTGCCGGTTTTATAGAAAAACAAAATAAACAGGGTTAGAGAATGAGCGGAAAATTTACTAAAGATGAAATACTGGACAAACTCACCTCAATACTTGTTGAGGATTTTGAAGTTGATAAGAACCTTATTACACCGGAGGCAAGTCTGTTTGAAGATTTGGATTTAGACAGTATTGATGCGGTTGATCTTGCTGTCAGAGTGCAGCAGTTTACGCAGAAAAAAATTCCGCCTGAAAATTTTAAAAAGATTAAAACCATAAACGATGTCGTAAAGGCAATTGAAGAACTTTTATGAAAATGATTTTTCCGTTAATATTCACATTTGCTGTCATCGGTCTGTTTCATTTTACAGGTCTGATTGCGCTAAAGTATTATCCTGCGGCGATTAATCTTGTGATTTTTACACTGTTTTTCGCCTCAACTTTTACGGACGAAACAATTATCCAGAAATTTGCAAAACTTATGGAAGGCAAAGAACTTCCGGATATCGTGAAAGATTACACAAGAAAGCTTACTTATGTGTGGTGTGTTTTTCTTATATTTAATTTTCTTGTTTCTTTTGCTACAATATTTATGAGTTCAAAAGTGTGGACGATTTACAACGGATGTATTTCATATCTTCTGACAGGGCTTTTGTTTGCGGTTGAGTATGTCATAAGAGTCCGTTTCAAGAGAAAGTATAATGTTTAATTACGGTGATGAAAAAGTTGTCCTGAAAAATAAGGGCAGAAATATTACGCAGGGAGAATTGAAATCAATAATTCTTCCGATTATTTGCGCGCTTAAGAATGACAAAAGATTAAAATTTGTTATATCAGGCGACGACAATTTTGAATTTATAAAAAACTGTCTTGCCGGAATGATTGCAGAAAAAGAGTTGTTCTTTGTTTCTGACAGCAGAAAGATGGATGACTTCGGAGAAGATTTTATAAAAAATCCGGAGCCGGTAAAGCCTTACGAATTTGATTTTATCATGCCGGAAGAAGAAAAAATATTTATAAATTTTTACACTTCAGGCTCAACCGGAGAGGCGAAGTGCGTAAGGAAAAATCTTCCGAATGCTGCCGCGGAAACAGTTGTGATGAACAGGCTTTTCCCCGTAGAAAAAAATATTCCGTTTGTGCCGACCGTAAAAATGTCGCACATGTACGGTTTTGTTTTTGCGTTTTTATATCCTTTTTTATACGGACACGTTATTGATACGGATACAGTCAAATTTCCCGAGCAAATAAAGGGCGGGAAGTATGTATTTGTGTCCTCTCCGTCATTTCTGGATATGATGGCAAAATACAACGACAACCCGAATCCGCCGGTGCTTATTTATTCTGCCGGGGCAAAACTTCCGGAAAAAACTTTTGAATATTTTTCCGAAAAATCAAAAGTCGTAGATATTTACGGAAGCACGGAATCCGGAACCATAGGTTACAAAACTGATTTTCGGGATGAATTTCTGACGCTCTTCGGAGAAGCAAAGATTACGATTGATGAAAAAAGAGGAGCGGTTTTAAACTCCCCTTATTTTTATGAGGATGAACTTGTTTTGAATGACATTATCGAGAAAAAAGGGGAGAAATTCAAAGTTCTCGGACGCAGCGACAGAATTTTGAAAATTCAGGAAAAAAGAATTTCTGCAGAAGAAATTGAAAACGCGTTGAAAAAATATGAATTTACAGAGGATGCCTGCTGCTTAAAAGTCGGAGAAAAAGCAGGAGCTGTAATAGTTCTGACAGATGAGGGGAAAGAAAAGCTTTTGAGAGAAGGCAGTGTTGAGATGATAAAGAATTTAAAATCACATCTCAAAAAATTCTGCGGGATAATTCCGCAGAGGTGGCGGTTTCTGCCGGAAATTCCCAAAACCAGCGCCGGCAAAACAGACAAAGAAAAAATTCTGAAAATATTCAACAGAAACCTTTCATACCCGCTGATTTTTGATAAAAAAAGAGAAGGGGAAAAGTTTGAAATCACGCTTGCATTTTTAAGAAACAGCAACTTCTTCAACGGACATTTTCCTGATGTTCCGGTGCTTCCGGGAGTTGTTCAGCTTTTGTTTGCGCATTATTTTGCGGAAGATGTCTTTGACATAAAACTTTCGCAAAACAAAATAAAAAAAATAAAATTTACAAGAGTGATTAAGCCGGACAAGAAACTCTTTTTGAAACTCAAAAACAACGAACAGTCAGTAGACTTTACGTTTACCGACAATGAAAAGCCGTTTTCATCCGGAACTTTTATCAAATAACTTTTTGGTGTATAATTTTTTAAAAGAGGACAGAGTATGAATTTAGCGGAAGCGGAAACAGAAATAACCGTACAATTTTACGACCTTGACCCGATGAACGTTGTCTGGCACGGGAATTATGTAAAGTTTGCGGAAGAAGCAAGATGCAGCCTGCTTGATAAAATCGGATACAGATATGAAGAAATGAGAGCTGACGGGGTTATGTATCCTGTGGCGAAGATGGATATGAAATTCATAAAACCGGCGGTTTTCGGACAAAAACTCACTGTTAAAACAATACTTGAAGAAATTGAGCCGTCATTGAATATAAAATATATAATAAAGGATTCCGCAACCGGCGAAACTCTTTTTAAGGCTAATACCATGCAGATTTGCGTAGATGTTTTATCAGGCAGAAGTCTGTACGAAGCGCCCGAAAAATTCAGAAAGGGAATTGAATGCTTAAAAGATGTTTAATTTTACCGGCGGTATTATTTCTGGCACAATCTGCAACAGCAGCAGGCGTCTTTGACTACCCGTCAACAGCACGTGAGGTTGCTGAATATCTTCCGCCTCTGAACAGTATCAAATGCGAATTTACACAGGAAAAAACGCTCAAAAACAAAACCCTGAAGTCTGGCGGAAATTTTGAATTTATAAAAGATAAAGGGGTAATCTTTGAAACCCTTTATCCGGTAAAATCAACGTCATCTTACACTTCTGGCAGCGACAAACAAATAAGCGGGATTATAACGGGAATTGCAAACAAAGATTATTCATTTATCAACAAAAATTTCAATTTATTTTATGTTTCCTCGGGCGCAGAATGGACGGTTGCGCTGACGCCGAAGGAAAAATCTCCTGCTTTCGGGCAGCTTGATAGTATTACAATCAGCGGCAAAACCGTCATTAACAGAATAAACATAAAAACAACCAACGGAACAGAAACAGACATAAACTTTTCTTGCGGAATATGAAAAAGATAAATTTATTCAGGATAATATTTGTACTAATTTTAATCACGATAGCGGCTTTTGCGATTTTAAATCCGAAAAAAGTCGAAACGAATTTATTGAGGGCTTTTTTTGCAAACGGCGCGCAGGATGAAGTTCTTGTCAATTTGAGCGGAAAATATTCTTCCAGTATAAATGTTCTTTTTGAAAGCGAAAACCTCGAACTTCTTGAAAAAACAAAAGAAGATTTTGAACAAAAAATTTCGCCGGAAAGTTTTAAAATTGAGAATTTTGATTACAGAAATACTCTTGATTTTTACAAAAAACATAAAAGCGTTTTGCTTTCCGACACAGATTACAAACTCATAAAATCCGGAGATTACGAAAAAGTCAGCCAAAAAGCACTGAACAATCTTTATGACCCGTTCGGCTTTGCGATTCTGCCGGTGGAAGAAGATCCTTTTATGCTTTTGACGGACTTTTTAACAGGCATAGGAGGAACAGCAGGCGCTCAGACTTCTTTGAAGGGAAAATACTATGAAATTCTAAAGCTCAAAGCGGACGACAATCTTGCACTTTCGCCTTCTCTGATGAACAAAGAAGTTAAAAAACTCGTTGAACTTCAAAAATACTATACAAACAGAGAACTAAACGTTTACCTGACGGGTGCGCCGGTGCACGCGTATTATGCAAGCGAAAGCTCTATGAATGAGATTAATCTTATATGTATAATTTCGACGATTTTTGTAGGGCTTCTTGTATTTTTCTATTTTCGTTCACTGAAAATTCTTATGCCTGTGCTGACGGGACTTGCTGCAGGAATGGGTACAGGATACTGCGTGACATCGTTGCTGTTTGATTCAATTCATATTCTGACTTTTGTATTTTCGACGACTCTAATCGGGATTTGTGTGGACTATTCGCTCCATTACCTTATGGAATCAGACATCAAGAAGATTATAAAAAGCCTTACGGTCAGCATGTTGTCGACTGTCTGCGCGCTTTTGATGCTTGCAATTTCAGGTATAGAAATCCTTAAACAAATGGCAGTATTTACATCTGCAGGGTTGATTACGGTATATTTTATAGTCGTGCTGTTTTATGAACTACTACCGCCGCAAAAATCACGCCATATTTTTAATTTTAAATTCAGCAAAATAATTCTTGCCGCGGTTTTCCTTGTAATTGCAGCAGGACTTTACAAAATCAGTTTCAGCGATGACATCCGCGATATGTACAGGCCGTCAAAGGATATGATATATGCGGAAAGACTTTACAGTCAGGTAGCAAACCGCGATTTTGACACCTCTTTTATTGTTGTAGAAGGCGAAAACCTTGAAAAAATCCTTGAAAAAGAAGAGGAAACCGCAAAAAGATTAAGCAGCAACAACTTTTCCTATTATTCTTTGAGCAAATTCATTCCTTCACAAAGCCGGCAGAGTGCAAATCAAGCATTAATAAAAAATCTTTACGATAACAAAATATCCGCATTTTCGGATTACCTGACGGCGGCGGAGATAAACAAATTAAAAGTTTTTGAACATCCTTTCACGGCGGAAGAAGGTCTGCAAAACATTTCTGCAGCAAAAGATTTTCTGATTGACAAAAACCATTCAATAATGATAGTTTATGATTTTCAATCGCCGGAAATTCTGAAAGAAATTTCAAACATCCGCTGCATAAATCTTCCGCTTGACATTTCAAAACGGATAAAAGAAGTAAGACTTGTCTGCCTGTGGATTTTAGCGCCGATATTTCTCGGGTTGTACATAATTTTAGGGTGTATTTTTTCTTTCAAAAACGCACACAAAATTATCCTTCCATCCGTTCTTGCAAGCTTGTTTGCAATCGGGGCGGTGAGTTTGTCCGGAGATGTAAATTTATTCCATGTTCTTGCTATATTTTTGATAACCGGATTCGGGCTTGACTATTCCGTTTTCAGGTTCAACGGGTCGAAAAATTCCAATGATGCGGTGTTTATTTCGTGCCTTACAACGGTTGTTTCATTTTCGCTTCTTGCGCTCACAAGTTTCAAACTCATCAGTTCACTCGGATTTGTGCTTGCGGTCGGACTTTTGAGTTCGTATATTTTGAGCATAGTTTTGATATCAAAGGATTCCGGCGAGGCAACAGAGAGCATAAACTGAGGAAGAAGTTTAAGCGAAAGGCGTGATTTTGGCGCTGTCTGAAGTTTAATTTCTGCTTCATACTCTGTCCAGAATCTGTAAAAAGTTTCCGCATCAATATTTTCAGGGTGCAGATTATAATAAGCGAAGATTTTTTCAAAATTTCTGGAGCGCATAAATTCGACATCCGCACCTGTCGGAACACTGTCAAACGCAGCAAGAACAATATTTTTGCTGTGCGAGAGGCTGAAATTAACTCCGCCTGACACAAAATAGGGTTTTTTATTTTTAACGGCAATTTGAATATCTTCTAAATTATAAAAATTCCGCGCAGCGACGGACACAAGAAAACGCCCGAGGGCAAATTCAACCCGCCGTTTTTCAAGGTTTGAGCCTGACGGAAAAATCCTGACAATTTCTTCAATCGTTTGTTTGGAAAAATTATTTGTATCTAAATAGAAGATTTCCATGCTAAAATAATACCATAGTAACCTAATAAGAAGCAAAAAATATTCCGCAAAAAATCTAAGCCGCAGAAAATATATATGCTTAAGGAGCAGAGTTTCTGATGAGAAAATGGTACCAGATAAAAGAACAGGCAGCAGGAGAAAAACGGCTGTGGCTTTCGTGGTATTTATATAAGATTTTCGGCAAAAAGGCGCTTTATTGGATAGCTTTTTTAGTAACTTTTTTCACGTTTATTTTTGCGAAAGACATAAGGAAATATTCAAAAAAATATCTGGCGGTAATTTCACCGCTGACAGGATTGAAACCGTCATTGTTCAATCAGTTCCGGCATTTTCTTTCTTACGCTTTTGTGCTTGCGGACAAAATAGAAATTTTTTCGGGCAAATTTGACAGAGCAAAAATTCTGTTTGCTTCGGACGGGGAGAAGGAACTTTTTTATAATGATTTTTACAAAAAGAATGGAGTTTTTTGTCTGTGTTCACACGCCGGAAACACTGAGGTAATGCGGAGTTTCTTTATAAACAATGAATTCTGGCCGGATTTCAGCGTGAATGTATTTATGAGCCGCACCCAGAGTCAAATTTACAACAATTTTATCAGCAAAATCTCAAAAAAAATCCCGCTGAATTATTTTTATGTGGAAGATATCGGGATTGGAACATCAATCAAGCTGAAAGAGAATCTGGATAAAGGCGGAGTTGCATTTATTGCAGGTGACAGGCTTGCAGAGAACACAAATGCCGCGGTATTTGAGGCGGAACTTTTCGGACATAAGGTTGAACTGCCGGAAGGAAGCTTTAAGATTGCAGAATTGATGGAAGTTCCGATTTATTTTGTAATCGCCTTAAAGACCCGAAATGATACTTACACAATCCATTTGCAGAAGCATAAATTCACGAACATTAAGGAGCTAGAAAAGTCTTATGTCAAATTTCTGGAGAGAATAACTCTTTTAAGCCCCCTGCAATTCTACCATTTTTACGACCTGTTTCATGAGGAATAAATTCGCCTCAGGTCTTTTTCGTGACATCTATTCAACTCTCCTCACCCTTCACACTTCACTTCCGCCCCATTTTGTCATCCTGAATTTATTTCAGGATCCCGACGAGATTCTGAAACAAGTTCAGAATGACATGACGGACAAAATGGGGAGATTTCTTATCGTCCTATCGTCTTATCGCCTTATCGCCTTTATCCCGAAACCTCCTAGTGCCTTAGCGCCCTAGTGCCCTACCGCCTTTCTACGAGAATATCTTGAAGCTTCTTTCAACGTTCTTTTCGATTACGCTCTTAATG
>CALUPM010000013.1 GCA_944322665.1 Candidatus Gastranaerophilales bacterium
AGTGTTGTTCTGCCGGCACATACCCCTGTACTTTTGCGCAATATGAATACAATATCAACGAATAATATTATAAGCGGATCTAATGTAAATTTTTTAGTAATGTCTGATGTCAAAGACAGACTTGGAAATATATTAATAAAAGCCGGAACTCCGGCAACTGCTCAAATTACGTTTGCAAGACAAACCGGAGATAATTTAGGAATGGAAGGTAAAATAGAAATAAACGATTTCCATACAACAGCAGTTGACGGTTCGTTTGTGCCTTTATCCGGCTCGCTTTCTGCAAAAGGTGAAAACAGAATGGCTCTTTCCATAGTCCTTAGTGTTTTAATTTGTCCGTTGTTTTTATTAATGGATGGAAACGAAGCCACGATACCTGCCGGAGCTACTAAAACAGTATTTACTGTATCTGAAGTTTATATAAATCCCTAATTAAATTTTACTAATTTAAAAGAGTCTCAAGTGGTTTTAATTCACAAAAGACTCTTTTTATTTTATAAAATGATAATATAAAAATATAGATATAAAAAATATTTTTGTAATAAAATAAAGAAAGACCCGTTCTTTGAGATGAAATTTTGAAAAATATAAAAGGCGGACGGTTTATCCGTTACGGTTATCCTGAACTTGTTTCAGTATCTCAGGCAGAGAGTGACAAAATTCAGTATGACAAACAGACCGTTGAAAGAAAAAATTTTAAAAGTACATAAAATTTAAGGGGAGATAAGAAATGGCTAAAAACAGAATTGGAATTGATGTTGGCGGAACAAATGTAAAGATTGCGCTTGTGGATACAAAGGGCAAGATTGTTTATTCAAACTCTGTTCCGACACGTGCTGAAATGGGTTATGAATACACCGTAAACAACATTAAACAGGCGATTTATGACCTGCTTAAAGAAACCAAATTAACGACAAAAGACATTGAAGGAATCGGATTTGGTTTTCCGGGACAGGTTGACTACAAGGCCGGAATTGTCAGAAACGCTCCGAATATTCCGGGATGGGTGGAAGTTCCGATTGCAAAACTTATTGAAGACGAATTCAAAATTCCGACGCGTGTTGATAACGACGTAAGATGCGCGGCGCTAGGTGAACTGAATTACGGTGCGGGCAAAGGCTGTGAAAATCTTATCTGTATTACTGTCGGCACAGGTATCGGGTCGGGTTTGATTTTGAACGGAAAACTCGTAAGAGGAGCTTCCAATGCGGCAGGTGAAATCGGGCATATTAAACTTCAAATGAACGGCGGCCCTATTTGCGGATGCGGAGATACAGGATGTCTTGAAGCTTTCGCGTCAGGCCCTTCAATTGTTGCAATGGCAGAAGATTATATCAGAGGCGGCAAGTCTACAAAATTCCGAGAAATGGCAAGCGGTGGACAGATTACGCCGTATATTGTCTGCGAAGCTGCTAAAGCCGGCGATCCTGTCGCTCAGAGAATTTTCACAATTATGGGCGAATACATTGGAATAGGTCTTGCAAGTGTTGTAAACCTCTTAAATCCTGAAAGAATAATTGTCGGCGGCGGAGTTGCGGATGCCGGCGAAATCCTTCTTACTCCGATGGCAGAGGCTTTGAAAAAACGTGCTATGAAAATTGCAGGCGCTGCTGTGGAAATTGTGCCTGCCCAGCTCGGCAATACGGCCGGCGTTATCGGTTCAAGCTTGCTTATTGAAAGCTGATTTTAATCAACAACTTAGAGTCTGATTTCTGCGCGGAACCTTCCAAAAAATATACAAAAGTCCTTCCGGAAAAGAAGGACTTTTTAATTTTTGTTTAAAAATTTGATATTTAGAACATTTTAGAGCGTTTGTCTTTTATTTTTTTGATTTTTGCACTGTAGTCCGATGTAATCAAATCTCCGACTGATTTGTAGAGTTTAAGTATTGCGTGTTCAATGTTTTTGCTGTTCATTGAAACCATATCTTCTGCCATTTCGGTATTAGACATAGCAAGGCGGGTCATATCCCTGAACCCGCTCGAGGCAAGGTCAAGCGCAAGCGGATTTTCTTCCGCTGCCGCAAAAAGCGCCTGTGAAATTACCATCGGCATGTGAGAAATCATCGCAACCGCTTCATCATGAAGTTCAGGTTTTGTAATTATCGGGTTTGCTCCGAGAATTTGAATTATTTGAATAAGTTTTGTAATGTCATTTGTGCCAAAAGCCGGAGTTATCGCCCATTTTGCCCCCTCAAAAAGTTCCGGAAAAGAGTTTTCAAATCCCTGATGTTCTGTTCCTGCCATCGGATGTGAAGGGATAAAATTGTAAGGGCGTTGTTTTTTGCATACAAATTCTTTCAGGCTGCAGACATCTGTCACAAGGGTTTCGGGCTTTAAATATTTTTCAAGTTCATCAAGAACGGAAAGGGTTTTGTTCATTGCAGAGCATACAAAAACAACTTCACAGTCTTTAAGAACGTCATAATTTTTGTAAATACTTTCGCCCTGCTGTGACTGTGAAACACCTTTTACATCAAAGCCTTTTGCCTTTAATCCTTTAAAAATCGACCCGCCTATAAGCCCGAGTCCGACAACTCCGATTTTCATTTTTAACACCTCTTGATTGGCAGGCCTCCGGGCGGAAGCTGAAGTTTGTTTTTATAATTGAATTGTTTTCTGCCTTCAACATAGTCCGCAACTATCTGCCCGTTTCCTTCAAGTTTGTATTTGTAAATTGTAAGCCCTTCAAGTCCGACAGGGCCTCTTGCGTGAATTTTTGCGGTTGAAATTCCGACTTCCGCGCCGAAACCGTAGCGGAATCCGTCCGCAAATCTTGTCGAAACATTAAAGTAGACTCCGGCAGAATCCACATTGTTCATAAATTTTTCCGCATTTTCAATGTTTTTTGTAATTATGCAGTCAGTGTGACCCGAACCGTAGGTGTTGATATGGTTTATTGCCTCATCAAGATTTTTTACGGTTTTGAATGCGAGAATTTTGTCACCGTACTCATGCGCCCAGCTTTCGGGATTGTCTATCAGTTTGATTTCCTCAAGCTGAAGTGCTGCGAGAAGTTCGTCTTTGTGTGCAAAATTTTCGTGGATTAAGAGAGTTTCTACGCTGTTGCAGGCGCTTGGATACTGGGTTTTGGCGTCTATAATAATTTTTTCAGCCTCTATAAGGTCTGCGCTTTCGTCGACAAAAATATGACAGATTCCGTCTGCGTGCCCGAGAACCGGAATTTTTGTATTTTCTTTGACAAATTTTACAAGGCTGTTTCCGCCTCTTGGAATAATAAGGTTAATATACTTGTCGCATTTAAGCATCTCTCCGACGTCATCGCGTGTAAATACCTGCTGAATAACGTTTTTCGGGAAGCCTTCAACTTTATCAAGTGCTCCGTTAATTATTTCAAGAATTTTTTTATTTGTATTTGTCGATTCTTTGCCACCTTTGAGAATTACCGTATTTGCAGATTTAATTGCAAGCGATGAAATTTGCGAAATTACATCAGGACGCGCTTCAAAGATTATCCCGAGAACGCCTATCGGGCATGAAACTTTGGACAGTGTTAAATTTTCATCAAGTTCACGCACAAAAAGCTTTTTGTTGACAGGGTCAGGAAGCTTTGCAATAGCACGGACTCCGGCAATCATATCCCGCATTTTGTTTTCGTCGAGTTTCAGACGGTTGAGAGTTGATTTTGAAATTTCTCCGTTTTCAACAAGAGGAGAAGCAAGCTCTAAGTCAATTTTGTTTGCCTCAAAAATTTCATCTTTTGCCTCTTCAAGCGCATCAGCTATTTTATTAAGCGCTTCATTTTTAATCTCTTTGCTCAAAGATGCCGTCATAAGTGAGGCTTCTTTTGCTTTTTTTGCAATTTCAATAAAATTCGTCATTTAAACTCCTTACAAAATTGTTATGTTGTCGCGTGTGATTATTGCATCATAATTTTTGAACCCGAGAATTTTGATGATATCGTCAGAATGGCAGCCGATGACTTTGCGGCAGGAGTCCGAATCATAATTAACCATACCGCGGGCAAATTCGTGGTCATTTTCGTCAATAATTGATATTACGTCGCCTTTTTTAAATTCATGGATTACGTCGATAACGCCGATTGGAAGAAGGCTTTTTTCTTTTTCTACAAGTGCTTTTTTGGCCCCGTGGTTTACCTTAATTTTTCCGATAATATTTGTCGCATAACCTATCCATCGTTTTTTGTCGGAAAGACCTTCTGTCTGCGGCAGAAACATCGTGCCGAGTTCTTCGCCTTCAAAAACTTTTTTAATAACATAGGGAATTTTTCCGTTTGCGATGAGAACTTTCCCGCCGAAACGGGTCACCATTCTTGCTGCCATCAATTTTGTTCTCATTCCGCCGCGGCCGCCGTCAGAAGCGTCGGTTCCAAGGTCCAGAATTTCATCCGTTACTTCATTCACAACCGGAATAATTTTTGCATCAGGATTTTCTTTAGGGTTTTTGTCATAGAGTCCATCGACGTCTGATAAAATCAAAAGCAAATCTGCGTCAAGTTCGCTTGCAACAAGCGCGGAAAGTTTGTCGTTGTCTGAAAAACAGACCTGCATGTGTTCATACCGCGGGTCAACTTCAATGCTTGAAACAGTATCATTCTGGTTGATTACAGGAATTACGCCGAGTTCCAGAAGTTTGTTCAGGGTTGTTCTAAGGCTCAGATATCTTGTTCTTATCCCGAAGTCGTCTTCCGTCAGAAGAATTTGTGCTGCCACAAGCCCGTAGCCGTCAAATCCGCTTTCGTAAATAGACATAAGTTTTCCCTGTCCGATTGCCGCACAGGCTTGCTTCAGAGCTGTGCCGGTTGTTCCTTCAAGCCCTAAGCGTTTTCTGCCCAGACCTACGGCACCTGATGTGATGAGAATAACTTCTTTTCCTGATTTTACAAGAGATGCCATATCTTCAATAAATGAAAAAATCCTCGGCAAGGAAACATTCCCGTCGCTGTTTCTTAAAATATTTGTTCCTAATTTTACGACAACGCGTTTTGCGTTTATAAATTCACTTCTCTTCATAAAATGATTATAGCATGGAAAAAATTTTATGCTAAAATCAGGACATGATATTGATTGGCGAAAATATTCATGTAGTTTCGGCGGCTGTAAAAGAAGCGCTTTTAAAAAAGGATGAAGCTTTTATAAAACAGCTTATTTCTCTCCAGAACAAAATGGATTATGCAGATTTAAACGTCGGGCCTGCAAGAGGTGAATTGAGAGGAATTTTGAATTTTCTCTGTCCTGTTGTTGAGGCAAATTCGGATTTGAAAATTTCTCTTGATACTGTAAATTTTGAAGATATGAAGGCCTCTTTTGAATTTGTCAAAAATCAGAAGGATGTAATTTTAAACAGCACAGCGGGCGACAGTGCACAACTTGATATGATGACAGATTTTGCCCTGGAAAAAGAATGTAATCTGATTGCGCTTACAATGACAAAAGCGGGTGGAATTCCTGACACGTGCGATGGCAGAATGGAAATTGCGTTTGAGATTTACGAACAATGTTTAAAGAAAAATCTTTTGGAAAAACTTTATTTTGACCCGCTCGTACTTCCGCTGACGGCTGCTCAGGCTCAGGCAAAAGAAGCACTTGATACTTTAAAAATGCTGAAAGAAACTTTTGAAGTTCCGGTAAAAACCGTTATCGGACTTTCCAACATTTCAAACGGTTCGCCTGCAGGATTAAGGCGGTTAATCAACAGGGTTTATGCCTCTCTTTGCATTGGTGCCGGTCTTGATGCAGTGATTATGGATGCGGCTGATGATGAATTAATAAGAATTCTTAAAATGCTGGACTCTCAAAATCCGGAAAATGAAACCGACAAACTTTATCTGGATTTGAGTGATATGATAAAAAATTTCACTGATTTAGAAGAAATCAGCTATGACAAAAGTAATCACGAACAGGTCAGAATAATAAAAACCTGCGAAGTTCTTTTAAATAAAAAAATATATTCTGACAGCTTTGCACAAGTTTAAATTTTGTGCTAATATATTGGCATAAATACAAAAAATGTATTTAGAAACGGTTAAGGTTATTATTTTAAATCAGGAGCGGAAAAATTAAAAAGCAGATATTAACAGTTTCGGCAGTTTTAGCGTTGATGCTTACGGGAATTCCGGCAACGGCTTATATGCCGCCGGAGGCAAATTCTTTATACCAGCAGGCTTGCACTCTGGAATACCAGCACAATTTTGATGAAGCAATCTTAAAAATTCAGGAGGCTATAAAAATAGCCGGAGAAGACGCTCTGCTTTATACAAAACTCGCAGGGCTTCTGGCAGAAACCGACAGGTATGATGAAGCAATTGACGCGTATAATACGGTTGTGAAACTAAGGCCCGATGATGCTTTTGTCTACATAAGCATTGGAAATATTTACGAAACCCAGTCAAAATATATTCAGGCACTTGAAGCTTACAATCAAGCGCTCAAACTTTTTCCGCAGTATAAATATAACTATTTGAATATTGCAAACGTTGAATATTTGATGAACGACTACAACGCGGCAATAGAAAATTATACAAAATTCCTCGAAACTTATTCAAACCACAGAGAAGCCAGAGAAAGCCTTGCAAATGCCTATCTTTCCGCAAACAAACCAGACAAAGCCGTTGCGGAATATGCAAAACTTTACGAAGCTGAACCTGACAAATTCAAATTTAATTCCAACTATGGCTTAGCTCTTTTCCAGACGGAAGATTACGCAAAGGCAGTAGAATTTCTTGAAAAAGCAATCGAGCAGGAACCGGACAGTCTTTCTTCCCACATAAGTCTTGCGCGCTCTTATCAGGAACTTAACAAAAAAGAAGAAGCCTTAAGGCAGTATGAAATTGTCTTTAATCAGGCGCCGAACCTTCATTCAATAAGGTTTGATTATGCGAACCTTCTTGCAGACATGGACAAAAACGGAGAGGCAATTGCGCAATACAAAATTTACGCGGAACATTATCCGGAGGACGTCAGAACTTTCAAAAACATGGCAATTGTTTACAAAAGACTCAACGACTATGACAACACAATTGCAAACTACGAAAAAGCTCTTATGCTTGACGGCAAAGACCTCGGCGTCAAAAAAGAACTTGCGACCTGCTATCATATGAAAAAAGATTACGCAAATGCGCTTAAATATTACGATGAAGTTCTGAAAGCCGAACCTGACAATTATGATATCAAAGTCAATAAAGCAATAGCGCTTCATGCTGAAGAAAAATATGAAGATGCAATTGCACTTTATAAAGAAATTTTATCGCAGAAAGAAAATCCGATAGTTGACAGCAATTTGACAGAAGCGTTGGTGTCACAGGGCAAAATTGATTTAGACCTGAAAAATTATTCAAAAGCGGCGGATGAATTTGAACAGGCAATATCACGCGGCGCAAAAGACGGTTTTGCATACTACGGGCTTGCAAAATGCTACCGCGTCAGCGGAACAACTGATAAGGTCGGAGAATTGTACGAAAAAGCAGTGGAACTTTCACCGGAACAAAAGATTTTTAGCGATGAATATGCAGATTTTATAGCGGAAACAAACGCCGCCTCCGCAGCCTCCGCTGCAGCAGGTACAGCTTCAACGGATTCTCCTGCCGCTACAGCACCGGAGGCGTCCTCCTCAGCTGTACCTGCTGCCGTAGAAGAAACAGCCCCTTCTTCAGGAACCACGGACGGCAAACTCCCTTCAATAAGCGTTGAAAATACTGAAGAAAATGTTGTTGCCGTTGCAAATGTTGACAAAAGTAAGGATTTTATCGCAAAAGGTGATGAAAATTACAAAAAAGATAATTATGACAAGGCTATCGAAAATTACAAAGAAGCTTTAAAAATTAATGCAAACGATGAAGAAACTCTTTTGAAAATCGGAAACATTTACAAAATGCAGGATGACAACGGCAAAGCGCTTGATTTTTATAAAAAAGCGATTTTCGTAAATCCTGATTATGCAGACGGCTGGTTCAATTTAGGGCTTGTCTACGCAAATGACAACAATATTTCAAAGAGCAAGGAATGCTTTGAAAAGGTAATTTCGCTGGATGCTGAGTATGCATACGCATATTATGCCCTCGCAATTGCTTTTGAAGAAGAAGACAACAAAGAAGAAGCAGTTAAGAATTACCGGTCTTTTCTGAAATACAACAAAGATACGAATATGGTTAAAGTCGTTGAAGACAGGATTAACAACTTACAGTAATGCGAAAAATTTTATTTACGGTTTGCATATTATTCATAATGATTTTCACAACGGCCTGCGATAAAGAAAAACCGGGGATACTCTTTAACAAATATCCGATAACCGTTGACACGGTAATGGGTCATGAACAGGTTTTTGAAAGAGGTACAAGAATTTATTATCTTGTTGTTATGCCTCAAAAAATCCATTCCAGATATATGTACCTGCAGATTGTGAAAAAAGACAACGATTACGGGCGGCTGGGGTATAAAGTTTATTACGGCAAAGATATACGACTTAAAGATGAGCAGGTATATTATTATGACGATTATATTGTAATAAACCAGTCCGGAGCTTATGTTATGCAGATTTTCTCCCGCGACAACCCGCAGAAAGTATTAACTATGAACGAATTTTGGGTTAAGTAACTGTTGTTAATCAGGAAAATTCTGATAAAATTTTCTTTTTTGCTGTATGTTAAAAAATGTAAAGATGCCTGTAAATCTTATCAATTAATTTGAGTGGATATTTTTTATATAAACATGCAATAAACAGGGGATTAAGAAAGGAGATTTTTGCATGGGAAGTCAGATTAGTTCATTACAGGCAAAACTGCCATAGGGGTTCACTTCAATTACAGAAGATTACAAAGTTGCCAGAGTAACAACTGTTGAAGAAAATGGCAAGAAAACAGAAATAGCTTATAATAGAAGCGGTCAAGTTTTAAGGACATCAATATTTGTTGATAGAAACCGCGACGGACAGTATGACAAATCAGAAGCCGTTTCAATAAAATTTAACCACGTAGATTCCAGATCTTGCAACACAAGAGAATACAGAGATCTTGATAATGACGGAAGGTATGACGAGATTATAGAAAGCGACTGGACAGGTGATGAAAGAGTTCAGAAATTTACGACTTTGGACGGATCAGATAATCGTAAAATGAGCGATGCCTATGGTTCTGCCAGTGATACAATAAATGAATGGTTTTAAAAAATCGTATAAAATTTAATTTAAAAGGCGGCAGGATTTTTTATTCTGCCGCCTTTTTTATCTAAAAACTAATTCTGTTTAATTAATTTCCGTCATCAATGAGTTTAGTTTGTTCGACATTCGCGTCCGACTGAGCGGATTTTTGCATATCAGCAGGGATTGCGGTGTCGTCATCTTCGGGATTTAGAATTTTGTTGACCGAAACAACTGTATCATTATCCATCAGGTTCTGTGCTCTAACGCCTGTTGCCGGTCTGCCCTGACAGCTTATTGAACCTGCGTTGATACGGGTTACGACACCATTTGCGGTCACCATCATAATGTCGTCTGATTCTTTAACTATTGTCAGCGCAACAAGTCTTGATTGCGGTGATTTGAATTTAGTTGCAATAAGTCCTATTCCGCCTCTGTTCTGGCTTCTGAATTCTGAAAGTTTGGTGCGTTTGCCGAATCCGTCAGAAGTTACCACAAGAAGATCCGCGTCATAATTTCTCGGAACAATGTCGCAGCCGACGATTGTATCGCCTGTTCTGAGTTTCATCGAAGTTACGCCACGTGCACTCCGTCCAAGCGGTCTTAAATCTTCAATCGGGAACCGGATTGCCATACCGCATGAGGTTCCGATAATAATTTCATCATGCGCTGTTGCAAGTTTAACCCAGCAGAGTTCGTCCCCTTCTTCAAGTCCGATTGCAATAATTCCGTTGCGGCGGATGTTAGAGAAGTTGTCAAGTTCAATCCGTTTGATGTAGCCTTTGCGTGTCAGCATAATCAAATTCAAATCATGCGAGAAGTTGCTGACCGGAACGACTGCCGTAATTGTTTCATTCTGTTCTATCGGAAGAACGTTTACTATCGGAAGTCCTTTTGCCTGACGTCCGCCTTCGGGGAAGTCGTAAACATTCAGGCTGTAAACAGTTCCTTTTGATGAGAAGAACAGAACTTTATCGTGCATCATTGCAGTGAAGAAGTGCTGGATATCGTCATCCTCTTTTGTTTTAATACCGGATTTACCGCGGGTTGCACGGTTCTGGCGCTCAAACGTGTCAAGAGAAATTCGTTTTAAGTATCCCTGATGAGTTATAAACACAGCCATCGGAGTGTTCGGAGTCAAATCTTCAATAGTTACTTCACCCTGTTCGGGCAGAATTTGTGTTTTTCTGTCGTCGCCGTATTTTTCTTTATCCTCAAGAAGTTCTGTTTTGATAATTTCAAGGATTTTGTGGCGGCTTGCAAGGATGTCCTCGTATTCCGCAATTTTCTTGACTAATTCGTCATATTCGGCTTTTACTTTGTCCTGTTCCAATCCTGTCAATCTTCTCAATTGCATTTCAAGGATGGCATTCGCCTGATCCGTATCAAGCCCGAACCTGCTCATCAAGCCTTCTCTTGCGTCGTCTGTTGTTTTTGAATTTTTGATTAATTCAATAACTTCATCAATTGACCCGAGAGCAATAATCAAGCCTGCCAAGATATGCGCTCTGACTTTTGCTTTTTTGAGGAAGAAGATAGTTCTTCTTGTAACGATTTCAACCCTGTGTTCGACAAATTCGTCGAGCACCTGTTTCAAATTCATTAATCTCGGCTGTTTGCCGCATAGTGCAAGCATATTTACCCCGAAAGTTGTTGAAAGCTGGGTGTATTTGAAAAGGTTATTTTTAACAACATCCGGTTTTGCATCACGTTTAAGCTCAATAACAATTCTCATCCCTTCGCGGTCTGATTCATCGCGGATGTCGGAGATTCCTGTAATCCTCTGATCTTTAACAAGTTCTGCTATTTTTTCAATAAGCATAGACTTGTTGACCTGATAAGGAATTTCTGTTACAACGATTGCCGTACGCGCCTGACGTCCGCCGCCGCCTGCGATTTCTTCAATTGTCGCAACAGCAGACATTTTGATAGAGCCGCGGCCGGTTTCGTAAGCCTGCCTGATGTCATTCAAACCTATGATTGTTGCAGCCGTCGGGAAGTCAGGGCCTTTGATATATTCCATAAGTTCCGCTACAGTAATATCAGGATTGTTAATAAGAGCGATTGTTCCGTCCACGATTTCACAAACGTTGTGCGGCGGAATATTTGTTGCCATACCGACCGCAATACCGGAACATCCGTTCAATAAAAGCATCGGAAGTCTGACAGGCAAAACAGAAGGTTCCTGCAAAGAACCGTCAAAGTTCGGTTCAAATTCAACTGTTTCGCAGTCTATATCAGCAAGCATTGATTGCGTAATTTTGTGCATACGGGCTTCTGTGTACCTCATAGCAGCCGCCCCGTCGCCGTCGACAGAGCCGAAGTTTCCATGACCGTCAACCGTCAGATATCTTGTTGAAAAATCCTGCGCCATACGAACTAAAGCCTCATAAACGGCACTGTCGCCGTGAGGGTGGTATTTACCGAGAACTTCCCCGACGATACGGGCGCATTTCTTAAACGGTTTGTCAGGTGTCATCCCGAGTTCGTTCATAGCGTACAAAATACGTCTGTGAACAGGTTTCAGCCCGTCGCGGACATCAGGAAGCGCACGTCCGACAATTACACTCATTGCGTAATCTATGTACGACCGTTTCATCTCTTCTCTTATATTAACCGGAATTATTTTCCCGTCTGAAAACATGCTCTGCTGGTTACTCAATCTCTTATCCTCCAGTGTCTGATATTCTATATATCCATATCATAGCATAAAAACAAGCTTTTAGGTAATTTTAAATTAATCTTTACAAATCATTGAAACGGTTTTATAACCTTCCGAACATTTTAATTGGGCTCTCTCCTGTTAAAATTTTTCCGTGGTTATTTGTTGGAAAACTATTTTTTTATTTAATTTCAACAGCATTGCAATCTTGTAAAAGCTGTTGTTCTTTGTGATGCGTAATTTGATACGGAATTGCACCGCAGATTATGGCACCTGCAACTGCGGCATAAGCTGGTAAATCAATATCATTAGCCAGAAGGCTTTTGGGATGCTTTTTGGCAATTTGCAGCATAAGTGCGCCGGCTCCTAAAAATCCGGCCAAACCGCTTAGCGCTATGGAAATAAAGGATGTCTTTTCTGTCTTTTTATATCTTTTTACAAATTCGTCGGTTTTATCTGTCGGCACAACAAAATTTTTCAGGTTTTTCCGTTTAATTTCACCGTTCAAATTGATTTCATCGTATGATGAAACACGGAATGAATTTGTATTCGGAATTTTGGTCGTTTCAAATTTTAATGTCATATTATAATTAAGACATGAAAAATAGTAAATTTGCGCTAAAGAAGGATGATTGTTAATAATTATTAAAGCAAGTAGGCAGGATTTGCAAAGTCGACAAAAGCTAAGACATCAGGACACTAAGGCGATAAGGTCGTTATGTTCAAAAAGGCTATAAGACCGCAAGGCGATAAGGCGATAAGTTCTTATCAGAGTGAGGAGTGAAGGGTGAAGCGTGAGGAGAGTTGAGGAAGGTGATAAGAAATCGCCCCATTTTGTCTAAGTCATGTCATTCTGAGGGAGTGAAACGACCGAAGAATCTTCTTGTGTTTCCAGAAGATCCTTCGGCTAAAGCCTCAGGATGACGTTGAGATCCTGCGGAAAACCGGACATTTTGCACAAAATCAAAGATTTCGGCAAAAGTAGTCAAATAAACTCAGCAGACAAAATGGGGCGAAAGTGAAGAGTGAGAAGAGTTGATAAAGGCGATAAGACGATAAGACGTTAGGACGAAAAGTTCGTTACGTAAAATAAATCCCATCTCCCAGCGGGAGAGGGTTAGAGTGAGGGGGCGGACTAAAAAGTGAAACGTGAAGGGCGAAGAGTAGTATGATTGAATGGTTTGTTTCTGAAAACCGTTTGTGCTAATAATTAATTATGGCAGTATATTTTTTCTACGGCGACGAAGATTTTAATATTGAAAAAGAAATCAACAAGCTCAAAAAAGGTCTGGATAAAAATTTTCTGGAAATGAGTTTCAAAACTTATGACAACCCGAAGTTTCCGGATTTAATTTCTATTCTGCGCTCCCAGCCGATGATGTTCGGGAAAATGCTTGTCGTCATCAACTGTCTTGATTATTTCACAAAAACTTTCGACGACAAACAGATTAAAGAGATAGAATCCGCACTCGAAAACAACAATGAAAACCTTGATATAGCTTTTGTTGCCTCTCTTCCGCGCGACGGCGGCAAAAAACTCGACAGCAGAAAAAAATTGTTTAAAATCTTAGCAAAACACAACCCGAAAGAATGCGCCTCAATTCCCGGCTACAAAACCGCAGAACTTGAGGACTGGGTGAAAAAAGAAGCAAAGTCAAAGTCCTTAAAGATTAATCCTGATGCCGTGACAGCCCTTATTATACAGGTCGGAAACAACCTCCGCCAGCTTGACGGAGAATTAGAGAAACTGAAACTTATGTGCTATCCGGACAAAATCGCAACTAAAGAAACAGTCAAAGAAATCTGTATTTCAAACGAAGATTTGTTTGCGTTTTCTGATTATCTGATGACAGGCGAAAAAGATAAGGCTCTTCTGGAATACAGAAAACTCTTAGAAAAAAAATATCCGCTTGAAATTTTATCAACCCTTCAGACAATGCTCCGCCGCTGGATAATAATTAAGGCAAAAGCGTCGGAACTTTCTACTTTTGAACTCGGCAGACTCACAGGTCAGCATGAATATGTCGTTAAACTCGCAATACAAAAACTAAAAAAAACAAACCTTAAAGATTTAGTAAATATGAAAAAGAATTTGACGGAAGCCGAGTTTAGAATAAAATCCGGTCAATCTTTTAACGTGGAAGACGAGGTGGAAAATGCTTTCCTCAAATAAAATAAGAGAAGATTATCCGAAACTTATCGAATATTTTGAAAAGGGGATTAACAATCCTGAAAGACGCATTGCACACTGTATTCTTCTCTACGGAAATGACCTTAATGCCCAGTATCAGATTGCGCTGGAAGTTGCAAGAATGCTGAATTGCAAGGGTGATCATACTCCTGATTGCGAATGCCTGAACTGCCGCTGGATAAGAGAAAACAACCACCCCGAAGTCAGAACAATTTCAAAAGTTGACAACAAACCCTCTGACGATGATGCAAAAACCGTAATTTCAATCGCACAGGCAAGAATGATTAAAAATGATTTGCTCGTAACTTCAGAATACCATAGAGTTTTGATTTTTTGCGATAAAGACAAAGACGGAAATATCTGCCCGCTGAATGAAATAAATTTTCCTGAAGCCGCCGCAAATGCACTTTTAAAAACCTTTGAAGAACCGCCTTCCGGCACGACTTTTTTCTTTCTGACAAAAGATAAAACTGATGTTATTACAACAGTTTTATCCCGCGCGCAGAGCTTTTTTGTTCCGTCAAAACTTACGGAAGACAGAGATTTTTCAATTGTGAAAGACGTGATGGATTTTTTTCTGGAAATCGAGCGCGGTCAGGTGCTGGATTTTAATGAAAAACTTCTTGTGCTTGCGCAGGAGCATGAACCGCTGGTGATTTTGACGCAAATGCAAAATTATCTTGCCTCAGTGATAGAAGGCGGCAGTCTTACAAGAGCCAAACAGTATGAATTTATAAAGTATATGAAATTAATTGAAAAAGCAAAAAAAGAGTTTGAAGTGAATATGAACCCGCAGACTGTTTTTGAAACACTGAGTTTTGACATGGTTTTGTAAGCGGGTGAATTTATAGGGAATCAAGCAGCCTTTTGGGATGTCATTCTGAACGAAGCGAAGAATCTCCTCGGATTTTCAGGCGATCCTGAAATAAATTCAGGATGACACTGAAAGACAAAACGGGGCGATTTCTTATCGCCTTTATCCCGAAACCTCTTAGTGCCTTAGCGCCCTAGCGCCTTAGTATCTTTTTCCGAAACAAACTATTCACCCTTTCAACTGTTCAACCATTCAACTCTCCTCACTCTTCACCCTTCACCCTTCACTTTATAACGCCTTATCGTCTTGCAGACTTATCACCTTATTTGCTTTATTTTTTTGTTTTTTATAAAATTGGATTGCAGGATTTTTTATTTTTAAATAAGGAGAAAAAATATGAAAAAATCTATTCTTGATTTAGAAGACATCAAAGGAAAACGTGCGTTAGTACGTGTTGATATCAACGTTCCTCTTGATGCAGACAAAAATGTTACTGATGATACAAGAATTCAGGCAATTTTGCCGACAATCAAATACTTAAAAGATAAAGGTGCAAAGATTATTCTTATGGCACACTTAGGCCGTCCGAAAGGTGAATGGAACATGGAATTTTCACTGGCTCCTGTTGCAAAATACATGTCAAAAGTTCTGGGTGAAGATGTGTTGTTTGTTTCATCAAAAGTAGGCGAAGGTGCAGAAAAAGAATTGGCAGACTTAAAAGACGGTCAGGTAGCACTTCTTGAAAACATCCGTTTCTACAAGGCTGAAGAAGCAAAAGATGACGATATGACATTTGCGGAAGAACTTGCAAAACTCGGCGATTTCTATGTAAACGACGCATTCGGCGCTGCTCACAGAAACCACACTTCAACAGCAAAACTGGCTAAAGTTCTTAAACCGGCAGTTTCAGGTCTTTTGATGGAAAAAGAAATCAGATGCCTTTCACAAGCTCTTGACAACCCGACCCGTCCGTTTACTGCAGTTGTTGGCGGTGCTAAAGTTTCATCAAAAATCGGTGTTCTTGAAAACTTGTTAGACAAAGTTGACAATATGATTATCGGCGGCGGTATGGCTTATACATTTGTAAAAGCAAACGGCGGCAAAATCGGCAATTCAATCTGCGAAGACGACCAGCTTGAAGTTGCAAAAACAATTGAAAAGAAAGCAGCAGACAAAGGCGTTAAACTTGTTATGGCAACAGATGTTCTTGCAACTGATGACTTCTCAGGAAACGGTAAAAACGAATTCGTAAAAATTAACGAAATTCCCGATGGATTTGAAGGCGTTGACGCCGGCCCGGACTCAAGAAAAGCATTTGCTGAAGTTTTGAAATCTTCAAAAACAATCTTGATGAACGGTCCTGTAGGCGCATTTGAAAATCCGAAATTTGCTGAAGGCACAAAAGCAGTTCTTGAAGCTATCGTTGAAGCTACAAAGAATGGTGCAACTTCAGTTATCGGCGGCGGCGACTCAGTTTCAGCGGCTAAAAAATTCTTTAAAGCTGAAGATTTCACACACGTATCAACAGGCGGCGGCGCATCTCTGGAATTCATTGAAGGAAAAGTTCTCCCCGGCGTTGCAGCGTTGGATGACAAGTAAACAAAAATTAAACAAACAAAAAAGAACCGGTATATACCGGTTCTTTTTTATATTGTATTCCAGTTGTTATTGAACCTGTATCTGTCCGGCTGGCATTGAATTCATTAAAGCGCCAAAACTGATAAAGAAAAGTATGGTGCAGAGGATTCCCAGTATTAAGAGTAATATAACAAGTATACGTGCACCTTTAGCGAATTGTGTATCATAATTTATGAGCGCCTGTCCGTTTGCGTCTTTGTATTTATTCATCAAAAGTGAAATCAAATCAATAAACACCCAAATAGCACCAATACCTCCGCATAAACATAATATCAGCTGAAGTATGCCAAGTCCTATATAGCCTGTGTAGTATCTGTGTGCTCCAAGTCCGCCAAGGAATGCACACAAAAGCAGTGTATTCGGGTATTTTCGTTGTTTTGCCTGTACCTGAGTACTGTCATTAGCCATAGTTGTCTCCTTTCCTTACTTTTAACCAACCATTGATAAACAGATTTATACGAGCTAATATATCATCCGGTTTCAAATAAGTCAATTAAATCCTGCATGAATTCATACTTTAGTTTGAATTAACACCCTCACCTGAATTTTCGGCGAGCGCAGCGAGCCGATGGAATTCTGGTGAGGGTTTAAGTATCTCTTGCAAATCTGTAAAACATTTCTTATAATGTTGGTGTAATTGAGAAAGGAGAGTTTAATATGTTTGAAAAAGATATTAACATCAACGACATTAAAGAAATTAGAACGAGAACGACCGTTTACTTTGGTGTTGGCGCAATCCAAAAGATTAACGAAATTGCGCAGATTCTGAAAAATAAAGGAATAGATAAAGTAATTGTAATGTCAGGCCGCAATGCATACAAAGCAACCGGCGCGTGGGATGTTGTTGAAAAAGCATTGAAAGACAACGAAATCGGATACGTAAACTATGATCAGGTTACCCCGAACCCGACAACACATCACGTAAATGATGCCGCAAAACTTGCAAGAGATTTTGGTGCAAAAGCGGTCGTTGCAATTGGTGGCGGCTCGCCTACAGATGCCGGCAAATCAGTTGCAATTTTGCTTGAATATCCGGACAAAACAGCAAATGATATTTATGAATTCACATTCACGCCGGAAAAAGCAGCTCCGATTGTTTCAATCAATCTGACCCACGGAACAGGAACAGAAACCAACAGATTTGCAGTTGTAACAGTTCCGGAAAAGAACTTCAAACCGGCAATCGCTTATGATTGCATCTACCCGATGTTTGCAATTGATGACCCGCAGTTGATGACAAAATTAAGCCCGAAACAGACAAGATATGTTTCAATTGATGCGGTAAACCACGTAATAGAAGCCGCAACTTCAACTGTCATGTCACCATACAGCATTACACTTGCGCGTGAAGTTATCGCACTTGTTCACAAATACCTTCCAAAAGCAATTGAAAATCCGGAAGATTTGGAAGCAAGATATTATCTGGCTTATGCTGCAATGATGGGCGGAGTATGTTTTGATAACGGCTTATTGCACTACACCCATGCGCTTGAACACCCGCTCAGTGCTGTTAAACCTGAACTTGCACACGGACTCGGGCTTGCAATGCTTCTGCCGGCTGTAATCAAAACTATGTACAAAGACAGATGCCACGTGCTTGCCGAAATCCTTAAACCGATTAACCCTGATCTTGAAGGATGTCCTGAAGAAGCTTACGCTGCTGCAAAATCCGTTCAGGACTGGCTGTTCTCTGTTGATGTAACCTCAAAACTTGAAGACGAAGGCTTTACAGAAGCAGATGTTGAAAATTTGACAAACCTTGTTTATACAACGCCTTCACTCAGCGGACTTCTTGATATTGCCCCCTCAGGAAACGGCAAAGAAGTTGTAGAAACTATTTACAGAGAATCAATTAAACCTTTGTAATTGGTTTGGAAAAAGGCGCTAGGACTGCAAGGCGATAAGGCGATAAGGAATCGCCCCATTTTGTCTAAGTCGTGTCATTCAGAGGGAGTGAAACGACCGAAGAATCTTCTTGCGTTTCCAGAAGAAACTTCGGCTAAAGCCTCAGGATGACGTTGAGATCCTGAATAAAAAATCCGACGGGATTCTTCGGGCTCCGCCCTCAGAATGACATGAAAAAAGAGACGTCATCCTGAGCAAAGCGAAGGATCTCCTTAAAAACGTAATGGGATTCTTCGGACTAGCGTCCTCAGAATGACAAGTAAAATAGTATGTCATCCTGAGGCGCACGAGTAGATGGTGAAAGGCGTCAGCCGTACCCGTTTACTGCGGGTGCGAAAAGCCGGAAAATCTGATTGAATATATGTTTAAATAGAAGGCGCCGCGGCATCAGCCGCGGCGCCTTAGTTTTTCCTTCTTTAAATAAAATTTTAATCTTCTTTTCTTGCTCTCCAGTAGGACATTGCGCCCATCACGACGCCGAAGATTCCGTTCCAGATAAGAGAAGACTTCATACTTGTTTTCATCTGTTTAAAGATAACTCCGACGAGCCTGTCCAGTCCGATACCTATGCCGAACCAGAATAAACCGCTTGTGAGTCCGACTGCGGCAGGAGGCATATTTTCTATTTTTTTTAAAAAATCGTCGGTTTTTTCACCGGTTATTTTTTTAGCCGGAGCTGCCGCAGGTGTTTGAACGGGGGCCTGTGTTTGAGTGCCGGCGGAATTTTGAACAGCGGCCGGCGTCTGTGCTGGCTGAGGCTGAGAGGCCGGCTGTGTATTATTAGCCGGCGCAAAATTTGCAAACGGCGAAGGCGATTCTCCTGCCCCGAATGAAGGATAACCGTACCTTTTAGAATGCGTTTGAGAGTCGTAATTAACCGGAGTAACTGTCATATTTATTCCTTCTGCTGTTCTTGCTTATATTAAATAAAAAAGTTTAAAAAATTGCCAATTTATACTATAATTGCTTTATGAAACTTAACAAAACAGTAGAGTTATTGGCTCCGGCAAAGGACAAGGAAACGGCGATTGCGGCGGTTAATGCCGGTGCAGATGCGATTTATATCGGCGCTGTGAAGTTTGGGGCAAGGCAGAATGCTTCAAATTCTCTTGAAGATATAAAAGAAATAGTCGATTATGCACATAAATTTAACGTGCGTGTTCATGTGACATTGAACACAATTTTGTCGGACGATGAACTTAAAGAAGCGGAAAAACTTGTACACAAACTTTACGAAATCGGAGTTGATGCGCTTATTGTGCAGGATATGGGAATTTTAGGACTTGCAATTGAAGGAAAGCTTCCTCCGGTGGAGCTTCACGCAAGCACGCAATGCAACAACAGAACGCTTGAAAAGGTTAAGTTTTTTCAGAATACCGGCGTAAAACGGGTTATTTTAGCGCGCGAACTTACGCTTTCAGAAATTGAACATATCTGTGAAGAAGTGAGAAATAGTGATTTTAATCCGGATATGGAGATAGAAGTTTTTGTCCATGGTGCATTATGTGTGTCATACAGCGGACAGTGCTATTTGAGCGCTTCAATCGGCGGAAGATCCGCAAACAGAGGAGAGTGCGCCCAGCCGTGCCGCAAAAAATATTCGCTTGCGGATGAAGACGGAAAAATTTATGCAAAAGAGAAATATTTATTGAATTTAAAAGACTTCAATGCCTCAAAACATATTGAGCGCCTGATTAATGCCGGCGTAAAATCCTTTAAAATAGAAGGCCGGCTGAAAGACTCCGGCTATGTAAAAAATGTGACGGCATATTATCGAAAAGAAATAGATAAATATGCGGAAAAAACTTCCTCAGGGCAAATTTTCACTGATTTTGAACCCGATTTGAACAAAAGTTTCAACAGAGGATTTACAGATTATTTTTTGCCTTCTGTGACGCCTGACAAAAAGGGCAGAAGAAAAAATATAAACAATTTCGACACCCCGAAGTCGCTCGGCGAAAAAATCGGCAGGGTTGAAAAATTAATAAAAGGCGGCTTTATCCTTAACAGCGCAAAATTAAACCCGCAGGACGGTCTTTGCTATTTTTCGGACGGTGAACTTCTGGGATGTCTTGTAAATATAGCGGAAGGCAATAAAATTTACCTGAATAACCCGGGAAAAATCAAAGAAGGAACGGTTATTTACAGAAATTTCAACAGCGAATTCGACCGTATCCTCAAAAACTCAAAAACCGCACGAAAAATCGGGGTTAAATTTGTCTTGAAAGACAAAATTCTGACAGCCGCAGACGAGGACGGAAATACGGCGCAAGTCCCAGCCGCCTCCGGCGAACCTCCGAAAAATCCGGACAAAATGCGCCTGACTTTAGAAACACAGCTTGCAAAAACAGGCGAAAGTGATTTTTACGCAGAGAGTATTGAAATTCTTGGTATTCCTGATTTTATGCCGGTATCTGTAGTAAATGAAATGAGGCGGAAAATTCTTTCAGAATTGAGCGCAAAAAGGCTTGAAAATTACAAACGACCGTTTCAGACGCCCTTAAAATACGCAAAATTTCCACTTGAAACTTACGACTACCACGCAAACGTCCTGAATGAAACCGCAAAACAGTTCTACAAAAACTGCGGCTGTGAAATTACGGAGGATGCATTAGAAAAAACGCACGATTTTAAAGGAAAAGAACTTATGTGCACAAAATACTGCCTCAAATTCGCCTTTAACCTGTGCGGGGTCAGGAAAAATCTCTTCCTGACAGACGAAAAAGGGAAAAAATACCCCCTCAAATTCGACTGCAAAAACTGCCGCATGATAATACAGGGCTAATCTTGTTGCATTTGGTTTTTGTCTTGATTATAATGTTGGTGGCTCAAGAACAAAAAATAGGAGA
Source organism: Candidatus Gastranaerophilales bacterium (assembly GCA_944322665.1). GTDB lineage: Bacteria > Cyanobacteriota > Vampirovibrionia > Gastranaerophilales > Gastranaerophilaceae > Scatenecus. The sequence continues at coordinate 21,173 of CALUPM010000013.1, forward strand.
GAAATTATGTCAAGAAAACCAATTATTGCAGGAAACTGGAAAATGAATCTTATCCGCTCAGAAGCCGAACAGGTTTTTGAAGGGATTAAAACATTTGTAAACGACTATACAGCCGTTGAATTGCCGACAATCGTAATTGCTCCGGTATTCACATCAATCAGCGCCGTAAGAACAGTAAAATGCACCTGCGGCTGCGGCGGCAACAAAATTTCAATTGCCGGTCAAAACTGCCACTGGGAAAATTCAGGTGCTTATACAGGCGAAATTTCTGTTGAAATGCTTAAAGATGCAGGCTGTGATTATGTAATCATCGGTCACTCAGAAAGAAGACAGTATTTCGCTGAAACTGATGAAATGATTAACAAAAAAGCAAAAGCAATCCTTGCAGGCGGTTTAATTCCGATTATTTGCTGCGGCGAAACTCTTGAACAGAGAGAAGCAGGTATCACTGACAAATGGATTGCAGGACAAATCAAGGCTGCTTTAGACGGAATTTCATCAGAAGATGTTGCAAAATCAGTTATCGCTTACGAACCTATCTGGGCTATCGGAACAGGCAAAACCTGCGATGCTGATGAAGCTAACAGAGTTATCGCAATGATTAGAAACGTTGTTAAAGAAGTTTCAGGCGCCGATGCTGCTGATTCTATAAGAATTCTCTACGGCGGCTCTGTTAAACCTTCCACAATCGCCGAACAAATGTCAAAATCAGATATCGACGGCGCTCTTGTCGGCGGTGCTTCTCTTAAAGCCGAAAGCTTCAACGAAATTATTGCTAATACAATGAAAGTTGCAGCTAACGTTTAAGTTTTTAATCGCAAATAATCGCAAATTCAATAAAAAAGCAGGAGAATATTCTTCTGCTTTTTGTTTTTAATATTTAATTTTCGTATCAGTTTTCCGGAGATCCTTCGCCCTGTTATTTTACGTCATTCTGAGGGAGCATAGCGACCGAAGAATCCCATCGCGCGCCCCGTCATTCTGAGGGCGAAGCCCGAAGAATCTCATTGAGGTTTTTGTTTTGTCCTGCGCGGACGGCGGTCGCTTTGGTGGCAAAGCGACGCAAACCAGCCGCACGCTCCGTTCTCTAATAATTTGCTAGACCCGGCTTTTCAGGCGGGTAAACTCGCAGCGCTCAAACAATACTCGCCTTTGTTGTCTGCCTCGTCTGCAATTATTGTTCACTACGCTATCGCGGCATTTTTTTTTTTTATTATTCATGTCATTCTGAGGACACTAGTCCAAAGAATCCCCTTACGGTTTAAAGTGTGCCTCTGCCTTCGGCTCAGGATGACGTAGTTTTGAAATTTTTTCTGGAATTTGCTGTATAAGTCACGGCGTATTAATATTGACTAAGCGCTTTGTTCATTGTATTTTTATATAGCATGAGAGTTTATCCTGGGGAGAAATGGATGGAAGACAATAACATGAAAAAATTTACGGCAGTTCAATTTTTGAACTTTGCACTGGGCTTTTTCGGACTTCAGTTTGCCTGGCAGATGAGAATTATTTTGTCAGGGCCGGTTACCGAAAACCTCGGCGCTTCTCCGCTTTTATACGGATTAATCTGGTTAGCCGGCCCTTTCACAGGTATGGTTGTGCAGCCGTTAATCGGAGCTGTTTCAGATAAAACAATTTCTCCGTTCGGAAGAAGAAGACCTTATCTTCTGGGAGGTGCTTTGATTGCATCTGTTGCATTGTGGATTTTCCCTAATTCCGCAAATGTTGCAGATTTCTTTTCAAGATTTTTACATTTGCAGCTGCCTGAACTTACGGCATTGTTAATCGCAGCGATTATGATATGGGTTATTGATGCCTGTATTAATATTGCGCAGGGCCCATATAGAGCATTAATTCCGGATGTCGTTCCGCCCGAACAGCATTCAATTGCAAATTCGTTTATTTCACTTGCAATCGGGCTGGGGTCTGTTGTTGCTGCGGGAACTGCACCTTTTTTGAAAATCGTTTTTGATTATCAGATGTCTGTTACGGCGCAATTTATTATGGCTGCTCTGGCGTTTACTCTTGCTATGCTGTGGACTTGTATCACTATAAAAGAACATTCAATAAGAAAAGAAGTTGAACTGGCTCACGTCGCAGAAAAACAGGAAGATTCATTTGTTGATTCAGTTAAAGATTTTTTTGCGCTCTCGCCTGAAGTTTCTAAAATTTGTCTTATGCAATTTTTCACGTGGATTGGCACAATGTGTCTGTTGATTAATTTTACTCAATTTGCGGTTCATACTATTTATAATGTACCGGATCTTTCAGGTGCAGAAGATGCTGTTAAAGTTTTATTTACGCAGGCGGTGACAGACGGAACAAACTTTTCTTCAATTTGTTTTGCTATATTTAATCTTGTTTGTTTCCTTGTTGCAATTCCGATTGGAATTTTATCTGCAAAATTTGGAAACAAAAAAGTGCATATCATATCTTTAATTTCAATGATTGCAGCATATTTAGGATTGGCTTTTGTTAAGTCACAGCTTGCCGTTGCGATTCTTATGGGAATTGCCGGAATAGGCTGGGCAAGTATTTGTGCGCTGCCGTTTGCTATGCTGTCACAGTTTATAAAAAAGGGAACTGAAGGTTCCGTTATGGGGATATTTAATATCTTTATCGCAGGTCCTCAGGTGTTTGTTTGCACTCTTGTTGCCTGGTTTATTTCAAGCTGTTCGTTTCCGGCAGGCGAGTCAGGGTGCATAAATCATCACTGGGAATATGTTTTTATTATCGGCGCAATATGCCTTGCTCTTGCTGCGGTGATAGCATCAAGCGTTAAAGAAAAAACAACGGTTACTGTTTAATGTTTATTCCGATAGTTACCAGCACTTCTGACAATGTAAAACCGTTTTTGAATGATATATTACTCATAACAAATTCTTTTAAAATGGAGCATGTAATGCTTCATTTTAATTTCAATAATATGGCAAAATAAAAGTAATGTCAAATAAAGATGCAAGATTAATAGATATAGGCAAACAGATTAAACTATTAAGAAAAAAGAAAAATCTTTCTCAGCTAAAGTTATCAATAATGCTTGGAATTTCAAGAGAACATCTGTCTAAGGTTGAACGGGGTGCAACACCGCCAAGTATTACCCTTTTATTTGATATCATCGCTTTGACGGACGGGCAGATATTAATAACTAAAAATTAGTAAACAACTTTTAATATTTGATTATAATAAAAACAAAAGCAGGATTTTTTAGTCCTGCTTTTTGTTTTGGAATTATATCGGAGTTATTTACACATGCAATACAAATCCGCCCTTGTCGGCGTTGTCAAGTTTATCGCCTTCAATTTTTGCACGGAGGTTTTTAATATATTTGTACACATAGTCTCTGGGCAATTCAAGAAGTGTTGCAAGATCCTTTGCGTAAACTATTTTGTTGCTGTTTTCAAGAAAGTAATCGAAAACTTTCTGTTCTCTGTCTGTCAAAGCTTTTTTGAAAACAATTCTTACTTCTTCTCTCAGGCTGTCTGATTTTGAAGACTTAGATTTAGACGTTGTTTTTGTTGTTTTAACAGTTTTTTCTGATTTTACAGCTTTTGTAGATTTAGCTGTAGTTTTTGGTTTCTTTTCAGTTTTAACGGTTTTGGGCGCCGTTTTAGCTGCGGCTTTTTTAGCGGCAGTATGAGCTTTTGATGCTTTTTCGGCTGCCTCTTTTACATCAGCGTCAAGTTTTATATTGGAAATAGAAAACGGTGAAGGGGCAATCTCTCTTTCTCTCTCGTAAGCTCTGTCTGCTATAGTGCTGAGTCTTTCTGCTTTTGACGGCATCCAGTCGTCGGAAGTTGAAACTACAGGTTTCCCTTTTAAAACTATATCAACCAGATCATTAGTCGGCTTTGCTTCTTCAATCTTTTTTCCCAACCTTGCTGCAAATTCTTCTAATGTAATCTTTTCTAATGAGCTTCTCCATTGTTTTATCTCTTCTTTGCTCAGGTATTCAGACATTAACTAATCTCCTTTTTACACTATAATTGGTCTCACTAACTATTCTTAATGTACCATAAATCAGGCTCTTTGGCGCAAAATGTTTCGGTACGTAAATTTTTATGTTTATTAGTTTACAAAGTATTGAAAAACCTTTTAAAAAGTTGTTCTGATTTAGTACATAACTCCGGAATCAAGAATTTTCTGTACTTCCGACTGCATTATTGTATGAATTTCTTCTATGGATTTGGTTCCGTCAATGCTGATAAAATTGTATGTGCTTTTCATTTTGTTGTATTGTTCAAGGCATTTTTTCTGGTAGATTTCAAAGCTTTTGTAAAAGTCTGTTGAAAATCCGACATCTCTGCCGCTTTCGTAAAAGTCGAGTCCGGTTGTGCCGATAATACGTTTCAACAAAACATCCACCGGCATATCAAGATAAAAAATCAAATCCGGTTCCGGGGCGTATTCGTACAGGTTTTTAACCCATTCTATATCCTGACCTCTTACGACATCGCGCGCAAGGGCAGTATAATAATACCTGTCAAGAAGTACGATAAATCCTGACTTTAAAGCTGGTATTATTGTGTTTTCAAGCCTGTCCGCAAAGTCTGCCGCATAAAGAAGGCTGTAAGTTGTGGCGTTTAAGAGGTTTCTGTCTTTTGCCTCGTCGATTACTTTGGCAATTAACCTTGACGTTTTCCATTCTGACACCATAACACCGTAAGACTGATCTTCGATTGAGCGTTTCAAAAGTTCAAGCTGGGTTGATTTTCCGCTTCCGTCAGTACCTTCTATTACTATCAAAAGCCCGTCATAGTTGTGTTTTTTCTTGAATTTTTCCATTAAATTTCAACTCCTTTAGCTTTTAGAACTTCTCTCAGCATTTCTCTGATTTTGGTTTGTTTTTTGTGAATGGATTCCGTGGCGTCGATTTTTACAAGCCCGAATTCATCGACCATTTTTTGATATTCTTTTATAACCCGTCCCTGAAAAATCATATAGCTTTCGTAAGGGTCGTTGCTTAGTTTTAAATCCATACCGGCTTCGTAGAATTTAGGCGCGCGGTTTGAGCAAATCCGCTCCATTGATACTTTCGGGTTTATGTCAAAATAAACCGCAAGATCCGGTTTGATTGCGAAGTCGTAAACTTTTCTGACCCACTGTGCATCGACTCCTCTTGCAACATCACGGGCAAATGCCGTATAGGCATACCTGTCTGCAAGAACTATAAAACCTGCTTTCAGCGCAGGATCAATAACCTGTTTTAATCTGTCCGCAAAGTCGACCGCATGAAGAAGCGAGAAGGTTCTTGGCGAGAGCATATTTTTTTTCTTAGCAAGCTTTGTTGTTTTGCTGATTAATTCTGAGGAGTTCCATTCCGTAAAAATTACATCCTGCCCGATTGACTTGAGCCAGTCGCGCAGAAGCACAAGCTGTGTTGACTTTCCGCTTCCGTCAATCCCTTCTACACATATTAATGTCCCCTTTAAATCGTGTTTTTCTTTTAATTTAGACAAATTTACAACTCCTTTTATTTTTATTATGCCTCAAGCATAGACGCATTAATTTTACCGAACTTGGCAGACATATTGTCTATCAGGTGGATAAGATAAAGTTCCGGCTCCAGATCTTTGCCGTCAAGGTCGATTATAGCCCCCCATTCTGCCCGTCCGTGGTGTGCCGCAATCATTTTTGCAACTTCTTTAAATCCTGCGGTCATACAGATTGAAAATCCGTACTGGGAGTGTGTCAGCCATTCAGAGCGGAAGTTTTCATCATAATCTATCAGACCTGTTTCAAGGTTAATGGTGTATTCAAAAATTTTGCCGATGTCGTGGAGTATGCACGCCGCATAAATGTTGTCGCGGTTTGGTTTGTAATCCATTATGTCCATATTAGTTTCGGCAAACTTCAGGCATTCAAGCGTGTGCACCATAAGTCCGCCGACATAATTGTGGTGCATTAATTTGGCCGCCGGCGCAACTTTAATCTCTTCCTGATGTTTTTCAAAATAGCCGCTTATGAATTTCTTCAACTCCGGATTTTGAATTTTTTCAAAATATGCGGTCAAATTTTTGTAATATTCTTCCCGTTCGTTTTCATCAAGCCCCATTTTGGCTTCTTTTACAAGCTCTAAGGATGTCACAAGGCAGTTGTTGAATTTTTCATTGAATGAGCCTGAAACTATTCTCAGCAGATTTCCGCATCTGAAAAGTTTGCTGTCCATTCTGTTCAGGGCTTCTTCCCATAAAATGCAGTTTAAAAGAGAACCGTCCTCTGTGCTTTTAAGCTGGAGTTTGCCCATCTTTGTGCCGGCTTTTGTGTCGCCTATTGAAAATACTACTACTTCATAAATTACATCTCTGCTAAACATAAAAAATCCTTCTATACTTATTATTTTAAAATTTTACCATAAAGAATTCATGTAAAACACAGATGTAAACATTTATATCTGTTTTCATACATTTAAATAATTGCAGGACAGAAAATATTAATATATAATAATAACGTAGTAGAAAAAAGGATAAAATGTATAAAAAAGCTTGATATGATTGAATTTCAGGGGGAGGGGGGCACCCGAAAATAAGCTCCTGAACAGGAAAATCAAAGGATTTACTATTGCTGAAGTATTGATAACGCTAGGTATAATCGGAATAATTGCCTCAATGACAATGCCGATGATTATTGCAAAATACCAGAAAAAAGTGACTGTAGAGCGGCTGAAAAAATTTTATTCCGTGATGATGAATGTAATAAACCTCTCCGAGTCTGAAAACGGAGAAATGGCAGACTGGGACTTTCCAAAAGAGTCGTATGATAAAAGCATTGATAAATTTTTTCAGAGATATTATCTTCCTTACCTGAAAGATGCGAAAGAATGCTATTCTGCGAATTGTTTCACAAAAGAAGTCTACGCAATAAAATATTTAAATGGACAACCTGCGGACGGTGTTGTCGTTGTTAATTATATCGTAAAAACCAATGACGGTATGTATATTTATTTATTGCCTAATATTCCAGCCGGTTATATATGGATGTTTGTTGATATAAATGCACATCAGAAACCAAATCAAATCGGACGTGATATATTTGTTTTTGATGTATATGGTCATCCAAATTATCTTAACAGAAAAAACTATTATTTAAAATTTTGGGGCTCCAATTATTATAAAACCACAGAAGATTTAATATCTACTAATAATTATGGCTGTAATGAGTCGGCCGCAGATTATTCCGGATTTTTGTGCGGCGCGCTGATATTTAGAAGCGGCTGGAAAATTCCCGATAATTATCCGTGGTGATTTCGTATAGCGGCTATTAAAAAGCAAAACAGTCATGATTTATTCAGACTGTTTTGCATAAAGAATAGTTTGAAACAATGGGTTTTAATTTCTGCTTCTGTCGATGATTTTTTTGTCTTTGCCCCAGACGAATGAGGAGCGGATTTCTTCTCCTATTTTTTCAAGCGAATGTTCGCTGTTTATGCGTCTGAGTTCGTCGAATACAGAACAGCCGCTCTGCATTTCTTCCATAAATTCATCCGAAAATTTGCCGCTTTGAATATCTTCTAAGATTTTTCGCATTGCATCTTTTGATTCTTTGCCGATTACACGGGGGCCTCTTGTCATATCGCCGTATTCTGCCGTGTTTGAAATTGAATAGCGCATATCCTTTAAACCGCCTTCATAAATCAAATCCACAATAAGTTTCATCTCGTGAAGAGTTTCAAAATATGCCATATATGGTGAATATCCGGCTTCAACAAGAGTTTCAAAGCCTGCTTTAATAAGTGCGCTGATTCCGCCGCAGATAACAGCCTGTTCGCCGAAAAGGTCGGTTTCTGTTTCTTCTCTAAATGTTGTTTCAATAATTCCTGCTCTGCCGGCGCCTATTGCAGCTGCATAAGACAGCGCGATTTCTTTTGAGTCACCTGAGCCGTCCTGATAAATTGCAATTAGAGCCGGAACCCCTTTTCCGGCTTCATATTCGCTTCTGACAGTGTGTCCGGGGCCTTTCGGGGCAACCATAATTACATTAACATCCTCAGGCGCCACAATCTTTTTGAAGTGAATATTAAATCCGTGTGAAAACATCAAATACTGGCCTTTTCTCATATTCGGTTTAATCTGACGCTCAAAAATTTCCGCCTGAATTTCGTCAGGGATAAGAATTTGTACAATATCAGCTTCTTTTACGGCGTCTTCAATGCTCATAATTTTAAATCCGTATTTTTGAGCTTTCTCAAAACTTCTTCCGCCTTCTCTTAAGCCGAGAATAACGTCGCAGCCTGAATCTTTCAAATTCATCGACTGCCCGTAGCCCTGAGAGCCGAAACCGATAATTGCGATTTTTTTTGTTTTGATTAAATCTTTGTTAATATCCTTGTCAAGATAGATTTTAAGTTCGTTTTCCATATCTGCCTCTCCTTAGACCTGTTTATCTACTTAGTCTAACACAAAAAGAAAAAGTTACGAAAACTGGCGTGCGGATTTTTACAAAGTTAATAAAAGGCGATAAGGCGACAGAGAACGCCCCATTTTGTCCGTCATGTCATTCTGAGGGCGAAGCCCGAAGAATCTCATCGGATTTTAAGGGGATCCTTCGCCTGCGGCTCAGGATGACGTGTTATTTTCCTCTGTCATTCTGAGGGCGAAGCCCGAAGAATCTCATCGGATTTTCAGAAGAGCCTTCGGCTTTTCGCACTCGCAGTAAACGGGTACGGCGAATCCTTCCCCCCTCTGCTCGTGCGCCTCGGGATGGCAAAAAGGGCGAAAACGTAATTTAAATCCCTAATTAGTCAAAATTCCGCTGTTTTCGCCGAATATAAATACCTGAAGCGCGTTTTCCGCTGCCTTTACAGGTTTATAAAAATTCTTCACAAGGATTATTTGATTCTGGATTGCCTGATAATTTTTCCCTCTCAAATATTCCCCGAGTTTTTCGGAGGTTTTTGTATAATTTTTTTGTTTCACAAACGGGTAAAAAACACTTCTTCTTCTGGAAATTTCCGAGATTGCATAATTCAGAACGTCGTCGTAAGAAATGTCATAGCCGTCGTTTGTCGTAAAATCTATTATAAAATTCAAATTGTCGCTTGTTGTGATTGAAATATACCCGATAATCCTTTTTTTAGAAGGTTCTTCAATTACATAACGGTTTTTGTAAAACTGTGAATATCCTCCGAAAATCGGGTCTTCAAACTCCTGCTTTATCCTCTCCAAAGACGGTTTGTAAATTGTTTCAATTTCAGCGTTGTAGAGTCTGCACACGGCTTTTGCGTCCCCGTTGCAAAAATGCCTGAATCCGTATGGTACATCAGGATTTTTGTTGAAATTTTCGATTTTCCATAAGGTTTCGCTTGCACACTGCCTGAAGCCGCAGCCGTCAGTGAAAAGTTTCAGAAGTTCGTCGTGGCACTCGTCGACCGAAACTATGAATGATGACGCGCCTTTTGCCGAATATCTCGACGTTACAAAATCTATAAGCTGTTTACCGGAATCATAAAAATTGTTCTGAAATACAAGACGGGTAATATTGATTTTGTAAGGGTTTCCGATTGCCGGCTCCGTTGTAATCAGCCCTAAAATTTCTTTCCCGTCAAGAAGTATAAAGGATTCATTCAAGAACCTGTACCTGAGCGGCAAAATTGAATTGACAAATCCGAACGGTTCATTTAGCAGGGCTTTCATAAAAAATTCACCCTCCGGCGAGCCGAGATAAGAGATCATTTTTTTTAGTTTCGGATAGTCAAAGCAGTTTAACTTTCGGATACGTGTCATATTCTAATTATATATTTTATTTTAATGTTTCGCAAGTTTGTGTTAAAATTTTTGTATAGAGGGAGATGATTAATAATGCGGACAGCCGTAATTGGTAATGACGAAATTGTGATTAAGGAAGCGGGACGATTGACTCTCGAAGGTAGAAAAGGCGCTGTTGTAAAAGTTCTGGGCTGCGGGCTGTGCGGGTCGGATATCGTCAAATTCAGAGAGAAAATCTCACCTTCCGGAACCGTTTTAGGGCACGAGATTGTGGCGCAGATAGAAGAAATAAATTCAGATACTTTATTTAAAAAAGGTGACAAAATTGTGACTTCCCATCATATTCCGTGCGGCAAGTGTGTTTTTTGTAAATCCGGCAATGTTTCTATGTGTACACATTTTAAGAAAACCAATATAATTCCGGGCGGATTCAGCGAGTATGTGTATTTGTCCGAAGAACACCTGAAGCAGGTTGCGCATCTTCTTCCGGAAAATCTGACGGAAATTGAAGGTTCGTTTTATGAACCTCTTGGCTGCTGTGTCAGAGCTGTTCACAGAACCGGTTTAATAGAAAATTCCACAGTTCTCGTTGTCGGGCTGGGGTCTATCGGAATTCTGATGGCGCAGGCTCTGAAGGCGCACGGAATGAATGTTATCGGGTGCGATCTTCTCGAAGAAAGAGTCGGTATTCTGAAAAATCTCGGAATTGAGGCGATAAATTCTTCAGACATTGATAAAACCAGAAAATATATTTTTGATAAAACCGGAGGTTACGGAGTCGACGCTGTTTTTATGACGTCAGGAGCGGATAAAGCAATTGACTTTGCTCTGAAAATGATCAGAAACGGCGGCAAAATCCTTGTTTTTGCAAGCACTCCGAAAAATTCCGGATACGCAAACAATGAAATCTACTACCGCGAATTGACGGTTCTCGGCAGTTATTCGCCTTCTCCGTCGGATTTGAAAGAATCGCTGGAACTTTTGAAAAGCGGAAAAGTAAAAGTTAAGAATTTGTCAACGGTTTACGATTTTGGTAAAATAAACGAAGCATTCAAAGATACAATCGCAAACAGAATTTTGAAAGCTTACATAAAAATTTCATAGCGGCTGCGCTGAAAAGGTTGTCAGGGGCGTTGCAAAAAAGGAAACTAAATGAAATCAATACAATATTACGGTCCGCAAAATATTAAATACGAAGATGTTATGGTAAAACCGCCTGAAGAAGGCGAGATTGTCGTAAAAATAATGTCTGCACTCACCTGCGGAACTGATGTGAAAACCTACAGACGCGGGCATCCCGTGTTAATTAAGAATATCCCGTCAGGTTTCGGGCATGAGTTTGCGGGAATTGTTGACAGGGTCGGCTCCGGTGTTACAAAATTCAAACCCGGCGACAGGGTTGTCTGCGCAAATTCCGCGCCCTGCGGACACTGCTTCTATTGCAGGCGGGAAGAATATAATTTGTGCGAAAATCTTGACCTTTTAAACGGAGCTTATGCTCAATACATAACTGTTCCGGCGCGCATTGTTGAAAAAAATACCTACATTTTGCCGGATGACTTAAGTTTTGACCGTGCGGCATTTTGTGAACCGCTGGCAAATGTTGTTCACGGGGTTGAAAGAACAGGCATTAAAGAAGGCGATACCGTAGGAATTATCGGTATCGGGCCGATAGGGTTGATGTTTGCGCGGCTTGCAAAACTCAAAGGTGCACGGGTTATTGCAGCAGGCCGAAATCCAATTAAACTTAAGCTTGCGGAAGATTTTGCACATGCGGATGAAGTCGTAGATTTGAAAAAATACCCGAATCCCGAGAAAATTTTTATGGATTTTACCGAAGAAAACAAAGGGCTTGATGTTGCTATTGAGTGCGTCGGGCTTCCGGAAATCTGGGAGCGGATTTTTACATTCGTCCGTCCGGGCGGAACAGTGCACTTTTTCGGCGGCTGCAAATCAGGTTCTACTGTAACACTTGACACTACAAAAATGCACTACGGCGATATCCGCCTTATGAGCGTGTTCCATCATACTCCGAAATATTTCAAGCGGGCGCTTGATTATATAGCATCGGGTGACATCGAGGTTGAAAAACTGATTACTGATACTCTTGAATTGAAAGATGTCGAATACGCAATGCAGGAGCACATTGCAGGACGTGCAGTTAAATTTTTAATAAAACCGTGGATGAATAAAAATGAAGAAAAGGGGTAAAAATGGCTAAAATACAGAATATGATTGAATTTCAGGGGGAGGGAGGCATCCGGAAATAAGCTCCTGAACAAGAAAAACAAAGGATTTACAATAGCGGAAGTTCTGATAACTCTCGGAATTATCGGAATTGTTGCGGCAATGACTTTCCCTTCAATGCTAGGCAACTACAGGAAAAAAGTCGTAGGAAACAAGCTCAAAGTTACTTATTCAATGATTTCTCAAGCCTTACAAAAGGTTCAGGGAATTTACGGATTGGATTTTGTGCCTGACGAGTTATTCAGTACATACGACACTGCGGACGTAAACGGTTATTCCTGGGAGTTGAGCCGTGATGTGTTTGAACATTATTTTGCACAGCATTTTAATATTGTAAAACGATATCCTACCAAAAACGATTCAAGTATTATGCTTGCTGGTGCTAGCAAGGATGCAGCCGCTCAACTTCAAAATATTCACTATGCTGTGACCTTAAATAACGGCGTGACATTAGGTTATCAACAGCAGTATCAGAGTAATGTACATAGTTCTATGACGTGGTTTGTAATGTTGAAGCCGATAACCAAAAGAGATAACAAATTTATTGAAGGAAAAGATGTATTTATTTTTAGGGTAGAACGCAGCAATTGGAATGCGACAGGAAATATGATACTTACAGTTAAAGATTATCCTGAATTATCAAGGGATAAAATAAAAGAGTACTGCACCTCCTCCAGTGCGTTCCCTTATGATTATCATGGACGGGCATATTTTTGTACTCTGCTGATATTCAAGAACGGACTGGAGATTCCGGATGATTATCCTGTAAGATTTTAGTTTTCATATAAAAAGCGGTTTAGTGATTTCCTAAACCGCTTTTTTAGCTCTCAACTTCTTTAAATCTTGCTGCAAACACACTTACTTAACAACAGCAAGTTTCGGCCTTATGCCTGATTCCATATTGATGTTTCTGGCATTTGCCACCGCCATACTCCGGCGTTTTCTCGCTCCTCTTAATATGTATTCAACACTGCCGCTAACATTACACGCAGGTTTTACTATTTTTTTGAGCATATATTTTTAATCTCCAATTGTCTAGTTACATTTTTGTTATCGTCAGAGAGGAGAGAAAACTTTAAGAATTTTGAGGTAAATGTTTACATTGTTTAACAATTGCAGACAAAATTATTTATTAATGCGCTGTAATTATAAAAATCTGTCATTCTGAGCAGAAGGCGAAGAATCCCCTTAAAATCCTATGAGATTCTTCAGTCGCTGCGCTCTTTCAGAATGACATGTCAAGTGCAATGAGATTCTTCGGTCACTTCGTTTCCTAAGAATGACAGACTTTTATATATAATATAAATTCCTAAAAATGAGCCTTGCGCTCAAATAAATAAACGCAAGGCTCAAATACGATAATCTATTTTAATGTTCTTTCGTACTGTGCAAAATTATACAGCGTAAACGCTGACCTGTTTACGATCGCGTCTGTGAGATTCAAATTTCACCTGCCCGTCAATCAATGCAAACAAAGTATCATCAGAACCGATACCTACATTGTTTCCGGGGTGAATTTTAGTTCCGCGCTGGCGGACAAGAATATTTCCTGCTTTAACAGCTTCGCCGCCGAATTTTTTAACGCCGAGCCGCTTTGCTTCGGAGTCACGTCCGTTACGGGTAGATCCCATACCTTTTTTATGTGCCATAATTATATCTCCTATCGGGTTCGTACACATATCTGCGTACGGTTGTTTGTATCATCTGTGCCGGTTTTACGGCTGTGTTTTATGCTTCTTCGGTTGTTTCTGCAGCGTCAGAAGCTTTTTTCTGGGCAGAAGTTCTGATTTTGTTAATCATTACTCTTGTGAATCCCTGTCTGTGACCCTGTTTTTTTCTGTAGCCTTTTTTGGGTCTTTGTTTGAATACGATAATTTTTTTTGCTTTATCTTCCTTAACAACAGTGCCTTCAACCGAAGCGCCTGCAACGTAAGGCTGGCCAACTTTTGATTTTTTGCCGTTTACTATCATAACGATGTTGTCAAAGACAACTTTTGAGTCAGCTTCCTGATTGAGAAGTTCTATATCAACGTAGCGTCCTTCTTCAACCTGATACTGTTTTCCGCCTGTTTCTACAATTACGTACATTTGTTTGTCCTTTCTAATTGAGGTTTCGTAACCCTTTCTGCACAAGCTTTGCGGGGTTTTGTAAACGATTT